>DASYSA010000021.1:0-8552 GCA_036003885.1 Blastocatellia bacterium
AAGCGGTCCGCGCGGCTCACGATGCAGGAATCGTGGTCGTGGTAGCCGCGGGCAACAACGGAAAGAAAGCCAACGGGACCAAGCTCTACGGCGCGATTCACTCGCCGGGCATTGAGCCATCCGCGATCACCGTCGGCGCCGCAAACACCTACGGCACAAACGACCGGGGAGACGACGTAGTCACAACCTACAGTTCGCGCGGGCCTACGCGTGGGTTCACTACCAACGGGCTGGGGCAACGGGTTTACGACAACCTGATCAAACCCGATCTGGTTGCGCCGGGCAACAAGATCATCGCGGCGGAGGCGCGCGGCGGCGACCTCGCGCGCGAGCATCCGGACCTTGAGGCCAATACCTATGAGACCAACTCGTATCATTACGTGATGCGCCTGAGCGGCACCTCAGTCGCCGCGCCCTCGGTATCAGGCGCCGCAGCGTTGCTGCTCGAGGCGAATCCGTCTCTTACGCCGAATCTCATCAAAGCAATTCTGATGTATTCCGCCCAGCCTCTCTCCGGCTTCAACATGCTCGAACAGGGCGCCGGGATGTTGAACATCGAAGGCGCGGTGCGGCTGGCCAGGGCGATAAGGAATCCAGCTACGTCGCTTTCAAACGGACAGCTGATGTTAGCCTCGAGCTCTACCATGCTGATGGGTGTTCCATATGGCTCCAGCCCGGCCTGGGCAAGCGGAAGCGAATACCAGAATGCGACTGATGGGAATACCAGCACCTTCTTCGATTTTTCTCAGGGCAGCGGCGGCTATACAGGTATAGACCTTGGAGCGGGCAGCGCGAAAAGAGTTGTTAAGATAAGGTTCTTCCCGCGCAGCAACTTCTCCGCACGGATGGTGGGCGGAAAGTTTCAGGGGTCCAACACTTCCGGAACTACCGGTTTCGTCGACCTCTACACGGTTGGCTCCCAGCCCGCAGGCGGAGTCTGGACAGAAGCGACGATCTCAAATACGAACACCTACAGATATCTTCGCTATGTCGGCCCATCGGGCGGGTATTGTAACATAGCAGAGATGGAGTTCATCGCCGACTCGTCCTGCCTGCCGCTCGTGCCTCAAAGCACCATTGCGGGTCAAACCTTCGTGTGGGGCCAGGCTGTTATCACCAATTGGAGTTTCCTCTACGGCAGCAATCTGATGACTTACTGGCAGGGTATGTACGGCTCGAACGTGCTGCTCGGCAACGGTTCCTACTTTTCCGCCGGCGCATTGTGGAAGAGCTCGAGCTATACGACCTCAGGGACGTTGCTGGCCGACGGCGTTATGGCGACTGACGGGACTTTGCTGGCGGATGGAATACTCGTCCTCAACGGACAGGGTGTCTTGCTCGCAGACGGGGTCCTGCTCGCTGATGGCGTATTACTGGCCGACAGCCAACTTACCTCGGATGGAGTTCTGCTTTCTGATGGGACACTGATGAGCGATGCAATGGCCAATCTTGTCGTGGTAGGTGACCCAGGACTGTGCCAATTGCCGGAGGCCGATTACAATAACCACCCCTGAAGCGATCGCGCCCGGTTCGGTGCGGGAATTGGCGTTCTTTCTTTGCGTGTCCGCGGATGCTGGAATCGCATCCGCGGACATCTCTCTTTCTTGAATCACTCGCCGCCGTTTTCTTTGCGAAGAAAAATGCGGTGGGCGTGTCGCGTGCTTGCCTGCTAGAATCTCATCTCGAGCAGGCACGTTATGGCTATAGACGACGGCGCGATCCTGTCCCAATCTCAAGATCTCACCTCGAATGCTTCGTCGCCGGGCGGAAACTCGGGCCCCGCACCGGGCGTCGCGAAGGAGGCCCAGAATGTAATCGCAGGCGAGGGCGAGCAGACGCCCGCCCTGGGCAAGCGCGGCCGCGGCGGACGAGTTGCGCAACGCGTGAACGGCGAAGAGCTGCGCGGGCGAGTCTACAGTTGGGGAGATCTATCGATCTATGGCTGGCGCGATCGCCTGCTGATTCGTGCGGCCGACCTGTTTTTCTTCGTGTTGATAAAGTGCATCTGTTCCACGCTGCGATGGGAGGTTCGGGGGGCAGAACATCTAGACTCCATTCTGGGGAGCGAGCACCGGGCGATCTTCACCTTCTGGCATAGCTGCATATTTACCGCGACATGGCTGTGGCGTAAGCGAGGCATCGTGGTGATGTCGAGCCGAAGCCGCGATGGAGAATTCACAGGCCGGTTTATCAAGCGATTCGGCTATGGAACTGCGCGGGGGTCTTCGAGTCGAGGGGCCAGCCGGGCGCTTGCGGAAATGGCAGCGTGTCTGGAGCACGGCATCGACGTTGCGTTTACGATCGATGGCCCTCGCGGCCCGGCTTATGTAGCCAAGGCCGGAGCGGTCACTCTTGCACGACACACGGGCCAGGCGATACTGCCTTTTCACATAACAGCTCGTCGCAGGATTCGGCTTGGGAGTTGGGATCGCTTGCAGATTCCTTTGCCCTTCACACGCGCTCTCGCCCTTGTGGGCAAGCCGATATATGTGGGGCGCGATGCGGCGGCCGGAGACCTCGAATTGAAGCAGAGCGCCTTACAGGAGGCGCTCGACGCGATGCGCGACGAGTGTGAGAAGTGGCGCCGCGCCGACTGAATCAACCAGCGATGTGTGAGACGTCACTCAGTTCGGATTCAAAATGACCGGTTAGGTGTGACTCCAAGGTTTCTCTCCGTCCCGCCATATTCCACGAAGTTCAACCAACCGCTTCAAATCACTCTGACCGAACCGGCTATGCAATTCCCGGCATTAGTAGTTGTTTAAAGGGTTTATCCGCGCTGTGGGTCTGGTATCCGAATTGCCCTGCCATTGATGTTGCCTGGGCTGAAAAGGTTAATCATCCTTCTTGCCTCAAAGACGCTCAGGGTCGAGGTCGCCAGGCAATAGAAAGACGAACTCTCCCATTATGCCGTAAGAGTCAAAGCCGAGTTCGCAAGAGCCGACCGAGGACGAACTAGGGGTTATCTGGGGGCGGAACGCAAGTAATAATGAAGAAGCAGCTGTTAGACATGTCGAACCTAAACCGGGAGTCACAAGTTTACTGGTGGGCTATGGTGGTAGTGGGTACTGCCATATCGGCAGCTTCGGCTGTGAGCCTATGGTCTCTCAGCGGTGACCAGACGCTCAAGCTGTTGTTGCTCGCCGGGCTTGTCGCGCTGGCCGGCCGCCATCCGATCCGCGTGCCGAAATCCACCGCCTCGGTGAGTGTCTCTGACGTATTCATTTTCCTTGGCCTATTCTTCCTTGGAATTGGCCCTGCCGTTCTCCTCGGCTGTGTCGATGCGGTGGCAATGGCCCTGAAGGGATCAAAGCGGCTGACCGGTCGGATACTGGCGCCGAATCTGGCTGCGGCGTCTGTGCTTATTTCTTCGCTAT
Organism: Blastocatellia bacterium; assembly: GCA_036003885.1. Taxonomy (GTDB): domain Bacteria; phylum Acidobacteriota; class Blastocatellia; order UBA7656; family UBA7656; genus DASYSA01. Next base: position 3,378 of record DASYSA010000021.1, read on the forward strand.
GCTTCAAATGGACCCTGACATTTTTGCAGGGTCATGAGCCCCAGTGGCCCATAGCTAATACGGAAGTACCGCTGCAAGCACTGGTCCTGTCGGTGATCGTGTTGGGCGTTGCTCAATACCTGGCAAATGGCCTGGTGGGAGCGTGGTTTTATGCGCGGCGAGGAGGCCAGTCGGCACGGCACTTCTGGCGCACAGGCGTATGGTGGACCTCGTGGATGTACTTTGGCGCGGCTCTCATCGCCGGGATGGTTTTTCTGGCAATTGAGCGCTTCGGATTTGTCTATCTTGCCGCTGCTCTGCCGCTCAGCATTGCTTCATATCTTACGTACAAGGTCTATTTCCAGCACATCAACGAAAAGACTCAGCATCTCGAGGAGGTGAGCCGTTTGCACTTTGCGACGGTCGAGGCGCTCGCAAGCGCCATCGACGCCAAAGATCAGACCACTCACGGCCACGTTCGGCGAGTGCAGATTTATGCTGAAGGTTTGGCGCGGCTCTTTAAGCTATCCGAGGCGGAGATTGAGGCGTTGAGGATAGGAGCGCTCCTTCACGACGTTGGAAAGCTGGCCGTGCCCGATCACATACTCAACAAACCGAGCAAGCTCACGGCGGCAGAGTTCGAGAAGATGAAGATTCACACAATCGTCGGCGCGCAGATAATGGAGCGTGTTGGGTTCCCTTATCCGGTTGTTCCGATCGTGCGCCACCATCACGAGCGATGGGACGGCAAGGGGTATCCCGATGCTCTCAAGGGGGACAGCATTCCAGTCACCGCTCGGATACTCTCGGTCGTAGATTGTTTTGATGCGTTGCATGAGGACCGCCAGTATCGCAAGGCTCTCACTCGCGAGCAGGCCATCGAATTCATAAGCCGGATGGCCGGCAGTCAGTTCGATCCCAAGGTCGTCGGCCTTTTCGTCGAGCACCTCGAAGAATTCGAAGCGCGGGTCAAAGAGCAAGAAGTTCATGAAGAACACGATCACGAAAGGCCGTCGCTGCCGGCCGCAGGGTCGGGAGCCGAGCCCGCGGCAGGGCTCTCCCAGGGCCAGCTCGAGACCATAGCGGCCTCGGCTATTGATTATCGCGAGCAGATTCGACGCGCCCACCAGGAGGTCTACGCTCTTTACGAAATCGCTCGCACCTTCGGCAACAGCCTCAACATCGAAGACGCAATGTCGATAATCTCGAACAAGCTAAGCTACGTGGTCAAGTTCGATACCTGTGCCATCTATCTTTATGACGAGTCCACCGGAGTCGCCGTAGCCGAGCACGTTACGGGTGAACACGCGGAGTACCTGCGAGGCCGGAAAGTCACGCCGGGTGAAGGAATCACCGGATATGTGCTGGCCAACCGCAAGCCGATGGCAAACACCGATCCAATGCTGGACTTCGCAGAACTGGACTTGCCCGGCGGCGCGTTGTATCGGTCGCTTGCGGTCTTTCCACTCCAGCGCGACGGGAAGCTCCTGGGGGCGCTGGCGATCTATTCGATGGCCGCATTGGATTACTCGAGCGACGATCTGAGACTCATGACAACGGTCGCACGCATAGCCTCGGACGCGCTGCGCAACGCCATGCTATATGCCGAGACCAGAGCCGACGCAATGACCGATCTTCTTACCGACCTTCCTAATGCTCGAGCTCTGCAGCTGAGGTTCGAGGAAGAGGCCATTCGTGCCGCAAGCACCGGCTCGTCGTTCTACCTGGTGATGTTCGATCTTGACAGCTTCAAGCCGATAAACGACAGGTATGGGCATCAGGTTGGTGATGAATTCCTGAAGGCTATTTCGTTGATGCTCAGCCTGCAGTTTCGTGAGGAAGACTTCTTCGCTCGCTATGCCGGCGACGAGTTCGTCGCGCTGGTCTCGCTGAATGAAGAGCAGTACGAAGCGGTCAAGCTGCGAATACGCAGGGCGGTCGATCAGTTCTCGTACTGTGTGCGGCCGACTAAGTATGTTCGGGTCGGGGTCAGCATAGGCTCTGCTCAATATGGGACCGACGGAACGACGATCGACGACATGCTGCTGGCGGCCGACCGCGCGATGTATGAGAACAAGCATAACCGCAAGACGCGGTCCGAGACGGACTGCGGCAACCTCGTCTTCATGCCCAACACCAGGGAAGTAGTCACGATATCTTCAGAAACTAAACTAGTCGCGCCCTCTTCGGAAACAGAATTAGTGCCGGTGTATTCAGAAACAAACCTGGTCCCGGCTACTTCCGAAACAACGGAAACCGCTTTGGAGCCTGTCTACTCTTCGGCCGGGGGGAAGAGCTGACGTCCAGCCGTGCTATTCGTGGCAGAAGCCGCGCTCGGAGCTGCCCACAAACCGGACCAGGTAATCAACGAGAGGATCTTCCAGCCTGGTGAGACAATCGAGGGCCTCTTCCAGCGCGAGCCCTGAGCGCAATAATATCCGATATGCGTGCTTTAGTCCTTGAAGCTCGGTCGCCTTTAGACCGGCTCGCCTCAGGCCGACGATATTCAGTCCGCGAGCTCGACCCGGCATTCCGTCGGTTATCACAAACGGCAAACAATCCTGCACGATCTTCGCATTGCCTCCGAGCATGGCTGACCGGCCGATCCGGCAGAACTGGTGCACGACCACGCCGCCCGAGATGAATGCGCGATCCTCAATCTCGACGTGTCCCGCCAGCGCCACGTTGTTCGCTATGATGACTCCGTTCCCGATACGACAGTCGTGAGCCACGTGGGCATAGGCCATAATGAAACAGTCTGAGGCTATTTCGGTGGCCGAGTCGGGTGTTGAAGCGCGATGGATGGTAACCCCTTCCCGGATGCGGTTTCGGGCTCCGATTCGAAGATAACTCTTACATTCCCGAAAGCTGCTATCCTGCGGCTCGCCTCCAAGTATGGCCCCCTCGTGAATGATGTTGTCCGTCTCGAGTATGGTGAATCGTTTGATGACCGCGTGAGCGCGAATCTCGCAACCCTCACCGATCACGGTGAACGGCTCGATCACAACATAGGGACCCACCGAGACGCGCGGCGCGATCTGTGAGTCGCTGCTTATTAGGGCTGTGGGGTGAATGCTCATTAGCGGATCCGACGATGAAGGAGAATAAGACACTGGAATCTGAAAATCAACGAAGGCGCAAAAGCGTTTCGCGTTTCGCGTTTTGCGTTTCGCGTTCACCTTTATGCGTTGGCCGCTCAGAACTCCGAACTCGGAACGCTGGGCGCGATACGTAAAACGCGAAACGTAAAACGCAAAACGGCCCATAAGCACATCAATCTACGGCCTTTGTCGGTTCGCGGTGCGGTGGCAGCCCCTACCCGGGCGGCTGGCTCCAAAATAGTGTTGCCCTTTGCCCGTTCTTGTCGTATCTTTTCATCACTCGAAGCCCATACGGTAACTTTAGCTCGCTTATTGCCCCTACCCCGAATGCAGGAACAGACAATCAGGAGACAAGATGAGTTTCTTTGACCTCCCGCCCATCCTGGACAAGATGTTGGCGGTGGCCGACAACATCTCCGACCTAAACTTCTCTGTAGGCCGCCCGCCGCAGGTTGAAATCAATGGCAAGCTCACCCCTGTGGATGTGAAGGGGTTGCGTACGCTCTCGCCATACCAGACCGAGATAATCGCGATGTCACTCCTTGAAGGTAACACCGATGCGGCGCGCCGCTTCATCCAGACGGGCTCGACCGACATTGGCTATGCGATTCCAAGCAAGATGCGCTTCCGAGTGAACATCTTTAAGCAGCGAGGTTCCATTTCTATCGTTATGCGCGTGATTCCAACAAACGTGCCGACAGTGGATAGCCTCGGGCTTCCGCCGCAGATTGCAGATATATCGAACATAAAGAACGGCATAGTGCTGCTGACCGGTCCGACAGGCTCCGGTAAGTCGTCGACGCTCGCCGCCATTATTGACAGGATCAATACAGACTACAGCTATCACATAGTGACGATTGAAGACCCTATCGAGTTTCTACACTCGCATAAGAAGTCCACCATCAATCAGCGCGAGCTCGGAACGGACACACCTGCCTTTTCCCTGGGGCTTCGGGCCGCGTTGCGACAGGCGCCCAAAGTGATATTGGTAGGCGAGATGCGCGATATGGAGACGACTGAGATCGCGCTCGAAGCTTCAGAGACGGGCCACCTGGTGTTGTCGACCCTGCACACAACCGATGCCTCCAAGACCGTCAATCGAATCATCGGCATCTATCCGAAATCCGAAGAGCATGTAATTCGGACCCGACTCGCCCAGTCGTTCCGATACATTATCTCGCAACGCCTGCTTCCTCGAGCCGATGGCAACGGACGAGTCGCAGCGGTCGAGATACTGAAGGCGACCCCTCGAACTCGTGAGTACATCGAAAATGGCGAGACCGAAGGCAAGACCTTGTTGGAAGCGATGAACGACGGCGAGCTCGAGGGAATGCAGCACTTCGATCAGACGATCGAGCGGATGATTCGGAGCGAAATCGTAACGCAGGAGGCCGGTATGGCATTTGCCACCAACCCGTCAAACCTGATCCTGAGGCTTTCGGGACTGGCGACCTCCGACGATATGCTGAGTCGCCGCGATGAACGCAACTTCATTAAGCCGCGTCCAGCCGAGGTTGCGCCCCGCGCCCGGATCGCGGCGGACGTAGTGGATAGGTAGAAATCGTTCCGCGTTTTACGTTTTGCGTTTATCGTTCTGCCGCACAACGACAACGCAAAACCTAAGACGTAACGCAAAACGTAAAACGCAAAACGTAAAACGAAAGAGGAGACCGATGATAGCAAGCTGTCCACAATGCTCGATGAGCCTCAGCTTTGATGATGAGAGGCTGCCAACCGAGCCCTTTAACGTATTGTGCCCACGCTGCAGGGAATCGGTGACGATAATGCCGCCCTCGAAAGAGGAACCTCGTCTGCCGGGATCGACGGCTTCGCTCGACCCCGCGCACCCGGAGTCGACTGCCGAATCCGTTGACCCTCTTCGTGCACTCGCCGACATGCTGCTGGCAGGATTAAAGCCTTCCATATTGCCCGTTACAGAGATCCATAAATGGCGCCGCCGCCGGCTGCTGCTTTGCCTTGAAGAGCCGGCTGTGAGAGAGAAGCTTCGCACTGCGCTCGACATCGCCCACTACGAGATCTTCTCGGCCGATCTCGCGCCAGAGGCCATCGAGATACTTCACGAATCGCGTTGTGA
>DASYSA010000022.1:0-7049 GCA_036003885.1 Blastocatellia bacterium
GGTGTAACAATGGACAAGGTAAGGTTTCAGGGCCAGCCGTCTGAAGGACCAGTCCCTGACGAAGCAACGCCGGCCAGAGAGATCTTCAGGCCGACTGCCGCGGAGCCACGGCCGAAACGCAAAGGAAGCCGCCCAGCCAAGCGCAGGAGATAAAGAACGTTTCGCGTTTCGCGTTTTGCGTTGGGCTCCGATCACTCGAAAGGTACAGGACAACCAGCATTGAGTATAGGCGATAACGACAAACGCGAAACGCGAAACGCGAAACGGCAAACGTATGAGCAAGACTACCAGCCATGCAGCTCGCGAGATTACTGGCCCCGGCCTTCGTACAATTGTGGACCGGCCGGGCCTGCTATGGCTGGATCTGGAGGATCCGAACAGCCCGGCGCTGGATGAGATGGCAGCGCAGTATGGATTTCACGAGTTGGCGGTTGAAGACTGTCGCCACCAGATCCAACTCGCCAAGGTCGACCACTACGACGGATACGCCTTCATCGTCGTTCACACGACGCAGTACACTGAAAAGCCCTGCGAAATCGACATTCGAGAAATAGATATCTTTTTGGGTCCCTCATACTTGATCTCGGTCCACTACGGCCCCAGCATGGCGGTCAATGAGATTCAAAGGCGGCTCGATACCAACAGCGGCCGGCTGAACCGACCGGACCACGTGCTTCACGCCATAGTGGACGTGGTAGTCGACCGCTACCTTCCAACGCTGGATCACATAGGCGATACGATCGACGAGGTTCAGGATACGCTTCTGGTCGACCCGGACGCATCGCTGCTTGAAACCATCTTCGTTCTGAAGCGCGGGCTCCTGCAGTTCAGACGGGCTGCCACATCTCAAAGAGAGTTGCTCAATTCGCTGATACGCGACGAGACCTATCTAATCCACCGGGACATGAAGATCTACTTTCGTGATGTCTACGATCACGCCGTGCGCGCGCTGGACTTGCTGGAGACGTACCGCGACCTGCTGACCGGCGGATTGGACATCTATCTGACGCAGATGGCGAATCGGACCAACGACGTGGTTAAAGCGCTCACGATACTTGCCACGGTCATGCTTCCTCTCACGGTGGTAACGGGATACTTCGGCATGAACTTCAAGTATATTCCGTTTGCAGATGACCAGAATGGTATCTGGTACACGACGGCCGGATTAGTGATCTTGCCCGCCGCGATGCTCGGGTGGTTCAAGTATAAGAAGTGGATTTGATGTTCCGCCGGCCGGGAACTAGTTGCCGGATCGCGCCGTCGCCGCAGTGTAGTTTTTATCTCCTGTGTCGCCAAGCCTGACACTTACGCCCCCTTTCTGCTAGTATTATTGGTTCTCTTCCCAGGGTTTTGGAGGACATGTGAAAGCACGAGAAGATATTCGAAACATAGCAATCATCGCGCACGTCGATCACGGAAAGACCACGCTGGTCGATGCAATGCTCAGACAGTCGGGGTTGTTCCGCTCTAACGAAGCTGTTGTGGAACGTATGATGGATTCGATGGACCTCGAGCGAGAGCGCGGCATCACCATAATGGCAAAGAACGCTGCGGTCCACTACGGCGGCGTTAAGATCAACATCGTGGATACACCCGGCCACTCCGATTTCGGCGGCGAGGTCGAACGCGTTCTCAAAATGGTCGATGGCGTTATGCTGCTCGTCGATGCCAGCGAGGGCCCGCTTCCACAGACAAGATACGTTCTTTCGAAGGCCCTGGCTCTGAGTCTGCCTGCCGTAGTTGTGATCAACAAGATCGACCGCCAGGATGCCCGCGCCGCGGAGGTCGTAAGCGAAGTGTTCGATCTCTTCATCGATCTCGATGCCACTGACGAGCAGAATGATTTTCCCGTCATCTACACAATTGCGCGCGAGGGCATCGCTAAGCGCGAGCTCGCGGACGAAAGTACGGATCTGCGGCCGCTGTTCGACCAGATTCTGAAAACGATTCCGCCTCCGGCAGGGCCTGTTGACGAGGTGTTACAACTTCTGGTGGCGAACCTGGACTACAACGACTACGTGGGCCGGCTGGCAATCGGCAGAATCTTTGCTGGGTCAATTGCCGTTGGAGATCAGATCTCGATATGCAAGCTGGACGGAACGATCCAAAAGAACAAGATAACCAAAATGTTTGCCTTTGAGGGCATGAAGCAGACGCTGATCGATCGCGCCGAAGCCGGTGAGATAGTCGTGCTCGCCGGCATCGAAGACATCTACATCGGCGAGACGATCTCCTCGGCGGATGACCCGCACCCTCTGCCTCGAATAACGGTCGATGAGCCGACCATTTCGATGATCTTTAGCGTAAACACCTCTCCCTTTTCCGGACGCGAAGGCAAGTGGGTGACCTCAAGAAAAGTAAGAGAGCGGCTGGACAAGGAAGCGCTTGCCAACGTGGCTATTCGCGTGGAGACGACCGACTCGATGGACAGCTTCAAGGTTTCGGGCAGAGGCGAGCTGCAACTGGCGATCATTATCGAGATGATGCGACGCGAGGGGTACGAGCTTCAGGTCTCAAAGCCTGAAGTCATAACGCGTCACGACAATGGACGAAAGCTCGAGCCTATAGAACAGACCGTGATCGACTGTCCCGAAACATTCATAGGAGTGGTTACAGAGGCGCTCGGCCGCCGGCGCGGGCGTATGATCAAGATGATCAACCATGGCACGGGCCGGGTCCGACTGGAGTTCGAGGTCCCCTCGCGCGGGCTGATCGGCTTCCGCAGTGAATTCCTGACGGACACTAAGGGCACAGGGTTGCTCAACACGATCTTCTTGCGATGGGATGAATGGCAGGGGCCTATTACTCAGCGCATAACCGGAGCTCTTGTCGCCGACCGGCTTGGGCCGGCGACCACCTACGCCCTCTTCAACCTTCAAGAGCGAGGCGAGCTGTTCGTAAAGCCCGGAACAGGGGTCTACGAAGGGATGATCGTTGGCGAGAATGCCCGCGACGTGGATATGGATGTGAATGTGGTCAAGGAGAAGAAGCTGACCAACATGCGCGCGTCGAGCGCCGATGACGCGATGCGCCTGGTGCCCTTCCGAGAGCTCTCGCTCGAACAGGCTTTGGAGTTCATTCGGGAAGATGAATTTGTGGAGGTCACACCGCAGTCTATTCGCATGCGCAAGAAGATACTGGCGTCGAATCAGCGGCCTAAGGGCCGCAACACAGAATAGCGACCATAAGGCGCCCTCCTCGGCCGATCTGCGATCGCTGATTCTGGTCTATTTCTTCACATCATTCAGGAGGCCTGGTACTCGATTCTCCTCGAACCAGATCTTCTCTTTTTCTACGCCTCGCGATCAACATTCGAAGGCGGGTTGTTATACTGGGAAGTAGATGAGAACCCAGCAGCCAGGAGATCTCCGTGACTGAGCCATCGCACCTTCATCAACTGATTGCCATTCTTCGAGCTGCGTACTCAGGCGAGCTTGCAGCTGGATACGCCTACCGGGGCCATTGGAAGTCTGTCAGCAACCAAATCGAGCGCGAAAGAATACGTCAGATAGAGAACGACGAATGGATCCACCGCGCGAGAGTTGGAGAGATGCTCGACGCTCTGGGGTCACGTCCCTCGCTGGTCAGGGAAGTGCGCATGTGGCTAACGGGACGAACAATAGGAGCCCTCTGTCATGTGATCGGATGGTTCCTGCCGATGTATTTTGCCGGCCGGCTCGAGGGCAGCAACGTGCAAGAGTACGAAGAGGCCGCCTTGCATGCGGGAGCGCTCGAGTTGAAGCAGTTCGAGGGCGAGCTGCGGATCATGCGATCGGTCGAGAGAGAGCATGAGTTGTTCTTTCTCAACGCCGTTACAGGCCATCGGCTGCTTCCACTCGTGCAGCCAATCTTCAAGTGGGGAACCCCCAACGGTGCGGCGGAGCCCGGCAGCACCCCCGTTTCGCTTGAACCTGGAATGAAAGATGAGCCGTACAAGCACCCGCTATCCGGCGAGGGAGACTGATTGAGTGAATGTTCAAGTCCCACGACACCACCACCCCTTTCCTAACTCTTCCAGGGTAATTTCGGGCAATCCTTCCCGGTTAACGCCGGAGGTCGCGGTGGTAGCGCTAAACTCTTTTTTCATTACTGTTCTGTATTGGACAGAAATCCTTCTCAAGTCCGCATATCATTGGGAATCTGAGCTGAGGTCGGCTAGTGCACCGGCACTACTCGACAGGTTTGCAGGCAAATCTGAAAGTTGGAGGTCTGATATGCTTTGGACAATCTTCGTTATTATTCTCGTTCTATGGTTGTTGGGGTTTATCGGCGGCGTTGGTGGAAACCTGGTCCACTTGTTGATCCTCGTTGCGCTGATAGTGTTGATCTTCAACCTGCTCAGTGGCCGCCGAGCCGTGCTCTAATCCAATCATTGGAGATCCTGGTAACAGCGACATCGGAATCCGGTGGCGACAATAGCTCCGGGTGATTAATCGCAGCTTTCTCTCAGGTGCAGACAGCGACGCGAGGCTCCTCAAGCATCATAGCTACGAACGACCCGGGAGGAGCGATGGAGCAGGACTCAGAGATTGTCGAGTTATACGAAGAGATGCTGACCGAACGCGCGGCAAAAGGGGTCAGGCCGGTGCTCTATATCTCATCGTGCAAGGACCTTGAGTGCAGCCTGCTCGTGCTCCTGGGTGAGACCGATGGCGCTCGTTTTGTAGTGGCGTCGCCGATGCCTTTCAAGAGATCTGGTTACCACTTCATGAAGGACTAGTCTGGGCAATTGGAACTGGCAGTGACACCCTCGAACTGATGGGATTCAAGGCCAGGCGCTTCGCCAGAGGTTCGTTAATCCACAATTTCAGCTCTTCACTTCTTAAGCTCTGGTGCTTGAATTGCAAGAGTGCTCTGTCAAGCAGGAATCTCACTGGGTGGAGGAGTAGGATGAGTACATTTCGCCGATCTACGGGTGCGCTTGTTGCCTTGGTGTTTGTCGTTGCCCTCAACGCATGTGAGAGCGAGTCGCCAAAGAGAACGCCAGACACCACGGCCAAAACGAATACGTCGACTCCAGTTACTCCGGCTGCACCTGCGCCGAACAATGTTCCGGCCGAAACAGCGAAGGCCCAGACGGTGACGCTGCCGGTGCTTGATGCATTCTTCGCGCAGGAGGGGTTCGCGGCGGATTTGAAGGCGAAACTTCAACTGACAGACGAGCAAGTCAGCAAGCTCAAGAACATCGCGCGGCAGGAGACTTCGAAACTGCGCGAGGCCGACAATGAAGATCAAAACACGGCGAGGGCGGCTGCGGCCCGTCAAGAGGCATCCGAAAAGATAAGAACCACAATCGGCGAGGAAAAGACTCGGGAGCTGATCACCTTCATAAGCGAGCGCTGGAGTGGCGACGTCGCCCCCACAACTCCGCCAACGGCGCAAAGTCCTGCCGCAGCGCCAGAGAACGCTGATGTATCAAATCCAGACACTCCTGGAGTCCCGACGGACAAGCGCATTGTCGTCAATGCGCCTGCTTTTAGAATGGATATTTTCGAAGATGGAAGGCTGATCAAGTCTTACAAGATCGGCATCGGCTATCCTGAGTTCCCGCTGCCGACAGGACTCCGCAAAGCAGACGCAATCATCTTCAATCCGACCTGGACGCCGCCTGACGAGCCCTGGGTTGAGTCGAAACAAAGCGAGGTGAAAGTGGGCAAGCGGATCGAGGCGGGCGATAAGCTCAATCCCCTCGGGCCGATCAAGATTCCAATAGGCCTGCCGTCGCTGATACACGGCGGCAAATCTCTCGCCAAGATCGGCGCGTTCGCGTCGCATGGCTGCGTGGGCCTCACCAATTCGCAAGTGGACGACTTCGCTAAGCGGCTCGCGGAACTCAGTGGGACGCAGGTTTCGGAACAACAGCTCTCGGATTACAGGAAGAACAAGACGCAGACGAGGTCTGTGAAATTGAGCAAATCAGTGCCGGTTGAGTTGCGCTATGATACCATCACAGTCGAGGATGGCAAACTGCACATCTATCGTGACGTGTATGATCGTGGGACGAATACAGAAGAGAATCTACTAAAGGTGCTGCAGCTCTACGGAGTGTCGCTTGATCAATTGAGCGATACTAAGCGCGCCGAGGTATTGCGGGGCCTCAGCCAAATGGCCCGCGACGCAAGCGGAAAGACGTCAGCAGCTGAAACCAACAGCGCCGCAATGTCGTCAAAGAGCGGATCGCCGACGAAGGATTCCAGGAGTGATAAGGGGAAAGGGAAACCGAAGCCGCAGAAGCCCGGCCAGGTGACACGAAATATCAAAGGCGTGAAGGAAGTGGTCATCGAGATCGAGCAGCTCAAAGGCAAGGGCTATCCCGCAGCCGTCGATCTCGACTCGGGCGTAACACCGAAAAAAGCCGCACCACGGAGGAAGAAGTAGGATCTAGGATTTAGGATCTAGGATTTAGGATCGCGTGAATCTAAGATCCAAGTAGTAGTTGCTCACTCCTGACTCCGATTGCCCGGGAACCTAGATGCTTGATCCCAGATCCTAGATCCTAAATTATCATAAATCCTAAATCCTAGATCCTACCGCCTACTGCCTACTAGAAGGGGATACGGATTGATCGGATCTCCGCCACTCCACTGACGAGGCGATGAGACCTTCGAGATCGCGAAGTGCAGGTGATAGTTTCCAACTCCGGCGTTGCCTGTATCGCCGACAAAGGCGATCACATCGCCTCGCCGCAATTGTTTTCCCTCAACTATCCCGTCCGCATAACCCATCAGGTGTGCGTAGTAATATACATAGCGGCCTGACGTATCGAGCTGGTAGAGCGTTATTCCGCCCTTTTCACTTTGAAAGAGCCTGGTCACAGTCCCGTCGGCAGCCGCCAGTACATACGTTCCCTGTGGTGCCATTATGTCGAGAGCATTGTGTTTTCGTCCTTCGGAACGCCCTTGATCGAAATTGTCGTGTAGGTCACTTGCGGTCTTGCCCGCCAGCGGTATCAGTAGATTTCTAGACGCAAGGTAGTCGAGATCCTCATTAGTGATTGATTCCTTCCCTTCCAAGGCGGGTCCGAGGTCTGCCGGCGGCTTAAGCGCAGG
>DASYSA010000023.1:0-12979 GCA_036003885.1 Blastocatellia bacterium
CTCTGCACAAAGTGTCACCTGGGTTCGGTGCCTTTCTGAAGCCTGGGGACCCTGGGTACGCACGCTTCCAGCGTGCTGGTCCGCAGTAAAGTGTCAGCTGTAATCCAGGACCAGGCTGCGTCAGGTTTTGCACGCTGGAAGCGTGCGTACCCAGCCGTACCCAGGCTTACCAGCTTACCCGGAATTGACCGCCCTCTTCGGCGATTGCTACCATCTGCCCGGTGAGTGCTTCCACTTCGCGATTGATACCCGTGATAGTCGGGCCGACGGCTTCGGGCAAGAGCGAACTGGCCATCAATCTCGCGCTGGCTCTGGGCGGCGAGATCATCAACCTTGATTCGGTGCAGGTCTATCGCGGTCTCTACATCGCAACAGCTAAAGTGCCTCTCCTGGAGCGGCGCGGAGTGCCTCACCACTTGATCGACATAGTCGAGCCCACTGAAAATTTCACTGCCGGGGACTACGCCAGAGCGGCGGAAAAAACCATTCGCGAGATTGAAGGGCGGGGCGGGACGGCGATCTTAGCGGGCGGCACGGGCTTCTACCTTCGCGCCCTCGTGAAGCCGCTCTTCGAAGGCCCCGGGACTGAGATCCGGCTCCGCGATCGATTGACCGGTTTGCGCGACCGGTTCGGACCAGAGCACCTCCACCGGATGCTCTGGCGGGTCGATCCAGAATCGGCGGCCGCGCTCGAGCCACGCGACTGGTCTCGCACTATGCGAGCCCTCGAAGTCTACTTTCAAACCGGCCGGCGACTATCAGAGGTCCAACCCAACGTGGGAGCGGCTCCTGAATTTGCGGCGCGAGTTCGCGTCATCTGTCTCAACCCACCGCGAGAGAAGCTCTATGCCGTAATCAACCGGAGAGCGGACCGAATGTTTGAGAGCGGCCTTGTTGAGGAAGTGCAATCGTTGATCGGGTCGGGGATTCCTGGCGGCGAAAAGGCATTCCAGGCTCATGGTTATCGGCGGGTGGTTGAATATCTACAGGGTCTTCGCAGTCGTGAGGAGGCGCTCAATCAGATGAAGCTCGACACTCGGCACTATGCGAAGAGGCAATTGAGCTGGTGGCGCGGCTGGGAGGATGTGAAATGGATTAACCGGTTCGGCGACGAGCCGGAGGCGCTGACTGAGGCTGCGGCATACCTTGAGAGGTGACGACATCCATGTGCTCGGCTTGAAACGTCCCACCCGCTTCCCTGTGTTGGATACGGCGAGGCTCAGGCTTCGCTATATGCACGACTGAACCATCCACTCACTGGTCAGATCGAATCAATTGGGCTTCTCACGCCTTTGCCGCCTTTGTTCAGGACGTGGGTGTAGATCATAGTGGTGCTGACATCCTTGTGGCCGAGCAACTCCTGCACGGTTCGGATGTCGTAGCCATTCTCCAGCAGATGGGTTGCAAAAGAATGGCGAAACGAATGGCAGCTTCCGGGCTTGGTAATGCCCGAGGCCTGGATCGCCGACTTGACCGCCTTCTGTATCACACGCTCGTCTAGGTGATGCCTCCGAACGGATCCGGAGCGGGGGTCAACTGAGCGTTTCGCTGCCGGGAAGACATATTGCCAGCCCCATTCTCTGCTGGCATTCCGGTACTTCTTCTCCAGGGCATATGGCAGGTAGACCTCGCCGAACCCTTCCTTCAGGTCCCTTTCGTGAAGAGCCTTTATCTTTGCGAGATGTCTGTGCATCGGCGCCTTGACCGACTCAGGCAGCACCGTGACTCGGTCTCTGCCGCCCTTACCGTCGCGCACGATGATCTGATTCAGTTCGAAGTCGACATCTTTAATGCGAAGCCTCAAGCACTCCATCAATCTTAGACCGGAACCGTAGAGGAGGCTGGCCATCAGCCACAATGAGCCGTCCAGGTGAGCGAGCACCGCCTGCGCTTCGGCCCTGCTGAATACGACTGGTAATCTTGACGGTTTCTTTGCGCGCTCTATATCATTCAGCCAGTCCAACGGTTGTTTTAGAACATTGCGGTAGAGAAACAGGAGGGCGCTGAGGGCTTGGGTCTGAGTTGAAGCCGCGACTTTCCTCTTGACTGCCAGGTGAGATAAAAAGTCACTCACTTCTCGCTCACCCATCTCGGCAGGATGGCGCTTCTTGTGAAAGAAAATGTACTCTTTGATCCATCGGACGTAGGCTTCTTCAGTTCGGATGCTATAGTGGCGGAGTCGGATCGAGTCCCGGACTTCGTCGAGGAGTTTCGGCATTGTAGACCTCGGTATAGCAGCCGCATAAGCAGGAGAGCGGCTTCTGATAGTATGCTGGTGAATAAGCTTAGGCGGGGCGAACCGGGATTATGCGTCGTAAACGACGTAAAACTCTTACGCGTTTTACGCCGCACTATTGGGTCAGTGGCGGATTATACGTCGTAAACGACGCATTATTCCAGGACATTTTACGGCGTCTACTTCAAAATTAGCTGGCTTATCTGATGGAACGTCCAGCGTGTTAAATATGGCAACTGTTCGCTTGGATACTTCTTGGATTACCGATTGGAACTCGTTCCATACAACTTGCCGCGAAGCGTTTGGTTTTCCAGAATTCTACGGCATGAACATGAACGCCTGGATCGACTGTTTGACCTATCTTGACGAAGGGGATGGTATGTCGCGGTTCCATCTTGCGCCCGACGAAACATTGAAGATAGAGGTATCGGACACAAAATCATTCAATTCGCGCGTGCCAGAGATCTTCGACGCGCTTGTTGAGTGCAGCGCGTCTGTAAACCAACGGCAAGTCGAGGCGGGCAAATCGCCTTTGCTCTCATTGGTCTTTCTGTGACCACGGTGTTCTGACCGTCGCCAGCTAACTTCCGCGTGGACCGAAGCGCGCGATCCGAGTTTTGACGTGACTCTTAGTGTTACACGCGCGCTCGGTCACGCGAACGTTAGACGGCAGAAAAGGAGTCGGCTATGAAAACTATCAGAATGTTGCTCGTTTTGTTTTTTGTTGCTGCTTCTTCATTACCTATATCTGCCAAGGTTCACATACTGTTAGACGAAGAGGCTTGCGCGAAATCAGCCACACATATTGTTGTTGCTACCGAAGGCAATGACATTGATGGACAACTCCAAGTTATTGAGTCTTGGAAAGGAGACCTCAGGCCAGATGACACACTCACCATACCTGAATTCGCATCCTTCAAATCTCTAGAGTCGCAGACAGTAAAATGCAATTCAGATTTTCAACTATGTGTGAATGGTGCTCCTGAAGAACGCGTGACTTGTTCAAGGATGATTCTCTTTCTAAGAAAGGACTTGCGGCAAGGAAAGTGGAATGGCATAGGTGAACTTATCGTTGTGCAGACGACAATCTGGATTGAAGGGAAGCGATCTTTTGCTCTCCAGGATGCAAGTAAGGATGAAAGGGGAACACTGGCACGCTTTGGGCTAACCGAACAACAGATTAAAGCAAGAGTGATTGCCGTCCTTCAAACTAAGGACGGATAGTTTGTGTTTGCAATGCCGTCTAACAATTGCGTCCAGCGGAGCGCGGCGAGCGGGTTTTGTATGGTTCCACAAGTGTTACGCGCCGCCCCCGCTGACGCCTGGCGTTAGACCTATTGCGTGGAATCTGTGCCGAACGGAAATCCAAAGTTTAGAGAAGAAGAACTTCCTGGCTTGGAGCTATTTTTTTCTTCGATTGCTGACACGCTGAACGAATTTGCTGCCAAGCACAACTTGAGGATCGATCGCTATTACCATCAGTCGCCGTCTTGGGCATTCAGGTTTAGACATCCGAAAGGCGGTGCTGCATCGGTCGAGGTGATGAGAGAGGCTGACGACTCGATAATGGTTTATAGTAGCTGGTGGCTTGATGATTACAAGGCGTTCACGAGATTCGCTAGAGGAGATGAAGGCGTTCAATCTCGGATGGGCGATGAGAATCTAGAACAAATCCTGGAAGAGCAATTTCGAAGGATTCTATCCTGGGAATTGGGCGAATGGACGGAAGTGGTGACAGGGTTCGAAGCGGCATGGGAATCAGCTGGTAAGGAATACGTAGAGGGAGATGTGGAACGGTATCCTATGCCAAGGGTCTAACTTCCGCGTGGACCGAAGCGCGCGATCCAGTGTTGATGTTAATCTTGAGTTTCACACGCGCGCTCGGTCACGCGAACGTTAGACGGCTGGAAATCGCTTTGGGAACATCACCATGAACCTCCTGACAGAACGATTAAGAAACTATTGGTCGTCAACGGGTGTGAACCTGTGCTCAGGTGCTTCCCGGCAAGCCCTCAAATCATTTGAGTCGACCTACGGCATCAGATTGCCCGAGGATTTCCACGACTTTATTTCTACAATTGATGGTATGGAAGACGGATACTCGGATAACAACATGGTTTCATTCTGGCCTATTGATGGGATCAAGAGCGTGCCTGAAAAACTTATTACATTTGCTGGTATTCCGGACTATAGCCGAATCGCAAACCGTCTGAGAGAACCGGATTCGTACTTTGTATTTGCTGACTTTCTCATCTGGTCGCACGTCTATGCAATAAAGCTGCGTTCAAAGCTGGGGGAGAAGAATCAAGTCCTATGGATATGTGGCTCAGAGTACAGAAAGATTGCAGAATCGTTTTCTGACTTCTTACAAATGTACTTGGATGACCCTGAGAGTCTTCTTATTCCAGTATTGAGCTATTGAAAGACACGTGTATACAATGGCAGGCGCCGTCTAACAATTGCATCAACCGGAGTGCGGCGAGCGAGTTTCTTTGGGTTCCACGAGTGCTCTGCGCCGCGCCCGGTTATGCAAAGCGTTCGGCGACTCAATCGCACGTTGTGGTGAAACGAATTCGAAAGGTGGTTCGTCCATGCACCGTCTGGTCTACTTCGGGGTCTTAGCCCTGTGTGTCGCATCGCCGGCCGGAGCTTCCCAACCGTCCCAGGCGCCGTCTGCACGGCCTGTTCCTCACCCAACTCCGATCTCCTTGGTACGTCGGTTCGGGACGGCAACCGTGCTCCGGCATTCGAGTAACTCCGAGAATGGCTTCGAGGTTTCGCCGTGGACGTCCGTTACGATCGGAAATGTGTTTACGGTCGGCTGGAAGCAGGGGCCCGTTGTTGGAACGCGCATGACTGTGATCCCGCTCGGAGTAGATCTGGCACCGGTATCGCTCGAAATCGTAAAGGCCGAGTACGCAGCCGATCCATGCGCAGATAATCTGCCGTGGACGTGGACGATCGAGCTGGCGCCGGTCACGTCCCGTGCGTACTTCGAGGCGAGACCCATCGCGGGGCGGCGCGACGATGTGCCGTTTGATGTCGCCGTAGTCTATCCCGAACACGCAAGGGCACGAGCGGTCAATGCTCAGCGCATCCCGCGAAGCAAGCTCCCCCCGAACGCCACAGCGGGCACCGTTGGTGCTGCCATCGCTCTGCATGGCGACGGTATGGTAGACATCATCGAAATTGAATTTTGCTGCGGTGATCCGAGCAAGAGCACCACCGCTGGCTGCGACTACACTTGCTCGCGAACCTACGAACGTGTCCATGGGTGTTGGCGCATGATCGCTAGCAGTGGTCCGTGCTAACAGATTCGAGCTTATGACCGGCGCCGCCGAACTAGCGGATGCACCCGCACACTCGATGTCGTTCGTCCATCCGGGCCGTCGTGCGGGCCGCGTGATGCTGACGTTAGGCGTCCAGGGTTGTCAGGTATGAAACAACAAGCGGTAATTCTTCTGGTGGTACTTGCTCCCATAATCTGCTGCAGACAGCCTCAAAGCACAGCCAACTTGCAAACCGCCAGCACAGGGAATTTACAAAACAGCGTGACTCCGCTTGTGTTTGATGGCAGGGCCGGAGGGTGCGCCTTTTTCTTTGTCTATAAAGACACTCAAGATAAAACGAAAGTAATTACAGTGTATGGCTCCGAGAAGGAGCTGAGGATAACGACTGGCCCAAAGACGTTCGAGATAGGTAAAACGCCAAGCCTCAAAGTTCAACTCGATGACTATGGGCAGGCGCAGCACGGCGAGTATTGTTCAGATGTTGTAGGAAACGGTGAACCAATACCGCAGCATATTGAAGCGACTTCGGGAAGAGTAACAGTTTTCATTACGCAAAAGGCAGGAAAGGAAGTCCCATCGGCTGCGTATAGAATCACTGTCAAGCTTAAGAATGTAAACTTCCTGATTGCCAATGGAGGCTCTTTCTACGTCGAGAGTGTAGAAATGTCGAATGTATTGGTCGGTTGGATTTGCTGTTAAGCCGCCTAACAATCGCGTGAGCCGAGTGCGCGAAGCGGATTTTGTATGGCTACGGCCAGTGTACGACGCGCACCGGCTGACGCGGGATGTTGGGCGGACCCTCGTCACAGACGAAGCGGGGGCATACACAGCACGTACGCCAGTCGCCAACCGGCTGGACTAAGGAGGAGGTCATGCGCGCACTGTTAGCGGCTGTCGGAACACGGGGCGATGTGGAGCCTGCGCTCGCCTTGGCACTTGAACTGCGGAAACTCGGGCACGCGGTGCGGCTGTGCATATCGCCGAACTTCGTCGACCGGGCGAAGAGCCTCGGACTTGAGGCGGTACCTATGGGAGTCGAGATGCGTATGCCCGCGCAAAGGTCCGGCACTACACCCAAGCTCACTCCCGAGGAGCTGCGTCGGCTGCGAGAATCGATGCCCGACCTCATCAAGGACCAGTTCGAGACCATTGGTGACGCTGTCGATGGCTGTGATGTTATCCTCGGTGCCAACGCGCATCAGTACGCAGCGCCGTCGATTGCCGAACGCGCAGGCATTGGCTGTGTGGCGGCCGTCTATGCCCCGGTCGCTCTGCCTTCGCCTGACCTCGCACCACCACCGGCGCCGGGCCAAGGCGCGGACGCGACCAAGCGCGCGAGCGTCGAGGAGGAGTGGCGCAACACCGCCAAGGTCTGGAACGAACGCGCTCTGGAGCGCATCAACCAAAACCGCGACCGGCTTGGCATGGCCCCGATCGATGACGTGCTCGACTATGTCCTTACGGACCACACCTGGCTTGCTGCGGATGCCACTCTCGCCCCGGCGCCAGCCACTCCTGGCCGGAAGATTTTTCAAACGGGCACGTGGGTGTTCAACGATGACACGCCCCTTTCCGCGGATACCAATGCATTCCTCGAAGCTGGAGAGCCCCCCATCCTTGTAGGTTTCGGCAGCATGCCCGCGGCAGTCGATATGAGCCGCTGCCTGATCGGTGCCGCCCGTGCTGTGGGCCGTAGGATCATCATCGCGAAGGGTTGGGGGGAGCTCGACCTCATCGACGAGGCGTCCGACTGTATCGCCATAGGTGATGTGAGCTACGATCTTCTCTTTCCACGGGTTGCGGCAGTCGTCCACCACGGCGGCGCAGGCACTGCCGCCGCTGCAGCCCGCGCTGGCGTTCCCCAGGTGATCGCACCGATGTTCGCTGACCAGTTCTATTGGGCCAACCGTATCGCAGAACTTGGGCTTGGGGCCATGACCCCGCACGCCACCATGACGGAGGAGTCGCTGACTGCGTCACTTCGAGAGGCACTCCGTCCGGCAGTGGAGGTGCGGGCGCGCACGCTAGCGGGGCAGGTCCGCCGGGACGGGGCGGAAGTTGCAGCACGGCGGCTCGAACTCGAATACGGTGCCGCAGGAAACTGAATGATCAGCGTGCTTGGGGCAACCAGCCGCCCAACAACGGGATCGACCGGAGCCGCGCCAGCGAGCTCCTCATCGGTCGCTGAACGTCTTGTGCGCGGCCCGGTCATCCCAATCGTTAGATGGCAAGAGGAGAGACAGATGAAACCACATGGAATCGTTGTTCTATTGTTGTCCATTCCCTTTCTCGCTGGTCCGGCTACGACGTGGGCTCAGAGTAAACCTGAGATCTCGACTAACCCACCGCCTGCTGCAATGTCATTGCCGGTTCTTCGAGAGGTTGGCAAGGCAAAAGCCTCTTACAATGAGCGCGTTGACAAGGTGATCGTCCAAACGTCGCCGGTGCAGGTGTCGGGCGACTGGCGGAATGGCATCAGGCTTCGGGCTGGTTACGAGTCATCCGGGAAGCAGATTGCTAAACCAACCTCCATTACTCTTACCTTCTTCTCTTCGGCGACAGACAGAACGTATGCCGACAATCGCGCAATACAAATCGCAATCGATGGGCAGTCTGTGCTCTCAGACACAGGGAAATATGATCATGGGAATACGAACGGCGAAGTATTTCTGATTTCCGTTACTCAGATCATCTCCTACGATATGTTCGTGAAGATCCTTGCCGGCAGGAAGGTTCAAATGAAAATCGGCCCGACGGAATTTGAACTCAAAACAAGCGACATGGAAACCTTGAGAGATCTGAAGACCCTGATCGAACAGGCACAATAACGATGGAGGCTGGAGGCGCCATCTAACTCGCCGCATGCACCGTAGCCGCAAACTACGCGGCACGCTGATGCGGAGCGTTCGGCGAGCAGGAGCGGCAGGCCGCATGATTTACAAGGACAACTCTCCATGAGAAAAACATTTGTCATAGCCGTTCTGGTTCTTATAGCAGCCTCTATCGCCCTAGGGCAAAAGCAGAGCGCGCGAAGAGCTCCAAGAAGGAACGTTGACCGTGTCATAAGACAAGTCGATTATGAACGCATTCAAGCGCAAATTGGTGCTGATGCTGCGGTGCTTGACCGCATCTACGCTAATGATTTTATTGGCATAGGGCCAAGCGGTACACTGAGAACCAAGGCGCAGGTTATTGCAGACTTCACGTCGGGTGATTTGAAATTTCAATCTATCACCACCGACGATGTTCAAGTGCGCGTCTACGGAAACACCGCCGTGGAGACTGGTCGCTCAACAATGATTGGACAAGACAAAGGGAAAGCTGTTCCCCGTGACAATCGCTTTACCAGGGTATGGATAAAACAGCAGGGGCGCTGGCGGTTGGTTTCCAACCATTACTCGTCACTGATTATGCAGTGATAACCAGATGACGCAGGATAATCATCGTAAAGCGCGCCGAACTAACGCATGCACCCGAGCCGCGCAACGGAGCTTGGTCGACTCCTTGGGGTTGGCTGCGCGGCCGGGTGATGCTGGGCGTTAGACGGACTAGGGGGCGACGTGGCTGCGATACAGATTCGGGACGACGGACTATGGCACGGCGAACGCCAACGCCGTCCGATCGGAACGAAGGTGGTGCAGGTCCTCAAATTGGTAAGCGAGCGGTGGCTAATCCGCGAAGACTACTTTCACTTTCCGGCTAGCCTCTCGAACCTGTACTGCATCGATGGAAGTCTTGCGACCGTGTGGTCGGCAGAACTGCCCAGCTCCGACGATTCCTATTGCAACGATGCGAAGGTTGTCGACGGCAAGCTCTTCGCTTGGACCTGGAACTGCTACCGCTGCGAGCTCGACATGAGCTCAGGTCGAATCGTCGCGAAACAGTTCACGAAGTAGTCGGCTTGCGGACGAGTGTCGCGCGGGCGGCGTCTAACCCGCCGTTGCAGACGGACGGGCGCGTCGGTCGCTGCGCTAACTCGTGCGCCCGCGGCTGAACGGCAGTGTCGTTAGGCGCGGGGCACCCGTCATATGCGTGTAAACTTCGCGGCACTAATGGGGCACAAACTTGATGAAGAGCAACTCTATGCTCTGCCCACGTTGCTTAACTCCACTTGGGATCAAGCCCGGAGACCTATTCCTGATCAAGGTCCCGTAGGAGCGTTTGTCTAACTCCGGCGTGCAGTGGAGCGCGGCGAGCAAGTCTCTTCATAGTTATTTCAATACTCTGCGCCGCGCCCACTGACGCCTTGCGTTAGACGGACTGAATCGTAGTGAGTAGCAAATGTTCAATCTGAAATCCACATCTGAACCATATTGGTCTGCCGAGCGAGATGAACGTGTCCTTCGAGGTCGTATAACTCTTGGCGACTTCTCAGAGGAGTTTGAGTCGTCTCTCTCCTATTGGGCCCAAGCCGATTATGAACACCAGTGGCTAGAAGCAGCGGGGCGCATCAAAGCAGGACAAACCAAGTCAGCTTTCATCGTGGATATGTACGATCCAAGCAAAACACCATTTATCATGCGGTGGCCGATATGGCGAAGAGACAAAACAATACTTGTCCAAAACCGGCTATTATTATTCAAGAACCTGACGGTAGCCTTTAAGGCTACTAATCCATACATTCATATTGGAGAGCGTGCAACCAAAAACGATGACGGAGAAGCTATCTCCGAATGGCAGGTAAGCCTGAAAGATATACAAGATTTCTATACATCTATCTCGGCGACGTCCGTCTAACAATGGCGTGAACCGGAGCCGCGCAAGCGAGTTTCTTATGCTTCGGCCAGTGTTATGTGCGCGGCCCGGTTACGCCTGGCGTTAGGCGCCTGCGCAACACACTCTTGCTTTTCGAGACCGAGCCCATACCATCGTTTTCAGACCGAGCAGCAGTCTAATACCAATCGCAAAGGAGAAGCATGTCTCACGAATCAGATGCCACTCGAGTATGTCCATATGACGCAATGCCGCTAACGAAGATGTGGGAGTTCGTGGGCGGCACCGAAGTAAAGCATGATTCTGGTTCTTATCTTCACACGCTATTTGTGTCGGACTCAGCACGCGGATACCCGTACGTCTGCTCCAGGTGCGGTCTCCTCCTGTACTTCCTTGACCACGATGGCTTGGCCCGGTTGTTTCCGGCGTCCTAAGGCAAGGCGTCAAGCCGACGCTGCACCAGGTCGAAGTGGCGCATATTGAGAGTCACCACGTCACCTCATGGCTCTCTTGCGACGTCTGGGCGCAAGAGCTCTTGTCGAGCTCATACTCCGTCTGGTCGAGGAGTTTCCGGTAAGCAGCTCATGAGCGTATCGAAGTGCTCTTGGAGCATGGGCGCCTAACTCCGCATGCACCCGAGCCCGCGATCAATCTTTGAATGGTACTTTGAGTGTTACGCGCGGGCCGGGTGATGCGGAACGTTAGGCCTCGCGTGCCAGTTGAGTTGAAAGACACCGACCGCTAAAGTTCTCTGGAAGATGCAAGCAATCGCCGATAAGGAGGTACTCAATGAGAGACACTCCAAGCAAACTTGTGATGCTTCTTTTCCTGGCGCTCGTGAGCATCAACGCCTTCGTTGGCCCTAGCAGCGCACAAAGAGCTGATAGCAGCACCTCGGCTCAGATCCCGAAAACCTGGGACGATGAGGCCGTCGCTTCACTCGAAGTACCACTGGCCGACCCTGCTTATTCACCGGTGCATGTCAGTTCCGATTACTACTACCACATGCCGGTGCGGCCAATCTATAAAAGCTATCCGATTTATGCTCCAGGCAAAGAACCGCCCGGATATATGGATTGGCTCAAGCAGCAGGAGCCGGAAATCGTTTTCGATGCCGCCAGGCTGAAGACGGACTCGGACTGGATCCGCGCAGGGGAGCTCGTCTTCGACGCGCCGAGGGGATACCAACCTCTGTCAAACTCACCCCTCCGCGATCCGGAATTCTACAGAATGACCAGCGTGCCGGTGGCCAAGGACGGCATCGTAGCCTTCAGGCGCTACGTGATCAGGAAAAAGGGAATCGTCGAGATAGGTAGCAATGCTTGTGCAGATTGTCACACGCGGGTCATGCCTGATGGCTCAGTGGTCAAAGGTGCGCAGGGTAATTTCCCCACGTTGTTCCACAATGTTGCCTTCAGGCTGCAAAGACAAGCAGCCCTCGCCGATGACCGAGAGAAGGAAGAATCGGTCAAGCAGCTTCGCATTCAGGCCCGAGTACGTCACGGCGCCCCCTGGATCCAGCCCGATCCTGCGGAGGACTTCATGTCTTTGGAGAATATGACGGGTGCTTATGGGGCGGTTCCAGCGGGAGTCATCGTTCGGGAGGGGACGAGCATTCGTTATGCAGCGCAGTTGCCGGACCTGATCGGGGTCAAAGACCGACGCTATCTGGATCACACTGGGCTGGTCCGCCATCGCTCGATCGGGGACCTCATGCGTTATGCCGCGCTCAATCAGGACACTCAACTGCTCGGGCGCTACGGTGATTTCGTCCCGGATGGAAAAGACTTCCGCGAGTTGCCCGACCCGGCGACGCAATCGCGCTACAGCGACGAGCAGCTTTATGCGCTGGCGCTGTACATCTATTCACTCAAGCCTCCGCCGAATCCGAACAAGTTTGACGCTCTGGCCGAACGCGGACAGAAAGTATTTCAGAGCGAAGGATGCGCGGGTTGCCATACGCCGCCGCTTTACACAAACAACAAGCTTACACCTGCAGAAGGATTCAAAGTCCCGGAAGAGCATCGCAAGAAGTATGACATACTGCCGATGTCGGTCGGCACCGATTCATCGTCGGCGCTACGGACGCGCCGCGGAACGGGCTACTACAAAGTGCCCTCGCTTCGAGGCGTATGGTACCGCGGACCGTTTGAGCATAATGGCTCCGTAGCAGCGCTCGAAGACTGGTTCGATGCTCGCCGCATACGCGATGACTATGTGCCCACCGGCTACAAACCTTACGGCGTGAAAGCGCGGGCAGTGAAAGGGCATCCGTTCGGGCTTGGTCTGTCAGCAGAAGATCGCAAAGCACTCATAGCCTTTCTCAGGACTCTTTGACTTCATCAGTATGAAGTTAACCTGAAACCGAGTCGCGCCTAACTCTCGATGCAGCGGAGCGCGCGCAGGGGTGTTTAAGTGACTCGCCCTTCAGGCGCGCGCCCGCTGATCGTATCGTTGAACTAAACCGCTACGCGGTAGGCAGCGAGGCTGGGTTCTCTCAGTCCAGGCTGTTTAGCAGCAAGCAACCTCAAATAATCGCGCAAAGATAAGGCTCCTTCGTGGAGAATAATGTGGGTACCAACCTACATCACTTCACGAAAGGAGCCGTTCCATGACAGAACTACGTCAACGGTATCTCGAAGACCTCCGTCTGCGCAACTACTCCCCGAGGACTCTCCAAACCTATGTCGAGTGTGTCTCCCATTTCGCTCGATATTTTAAGCACTCGCCCGAAGAACTC
>DASYSA010000024.1:0-7166 GCA_036003885.1 Blastocatellia bacterium
CCCTAGAAATTGACCACCAGGGTGGCCCGATAGGTTCTGCCCGGGCTATCGAAGAATCCCCTGAGCACCGGGCTCTTCTCCGTCTCGTCCTCGGTCACATCGACTCCACGCGGATTGAAGTGATTTGTGAGATTGAATATCCGTACTCCCAATCTGACCTTGCCATTGCGGCCCAACTCGCTCAAGTCGAAATCACGATGCAGCCCAAAATCCAGCGATGCCGACCGAGGGTAGCGACCGAAGTCGGCCTCAGGTGCGACGTGGTTGCTCGCGTCGGTAAACGAAAACGGAAAGCCGCTGTGTATGTCGAGGCCGGGCGACAGCATCAACCTCCAGGGCCCTTGCACCTCGCCCCATGCAAGAAATCGGTTGGGTGTGTCGGACCGCGAGCGCGCATGCCTGTTTGTTCCGATGAATGACTTCTCGAAGGTTCCGAGGACTGTCGAGAACGCGTTCTGGTCGCCATCCGACGTGGAGCGGATGTACGAGAAGTTCACAGTCGATGAACGACCGAGTCGGTAGGTCGCGGTCGTTTCAAGTTCGCGATATCGCGACTTTCCGTCGTCCGCGAGCAATATCGCAGTCGTCCGAGGCGCAGTCAGATTGGGGCGAATCACCAGGACGTTCCTGGCGCTCCGCTCTTCCACCTTCGCCCGCAGGAAAAGGCCGCCCGATACCTCCCGGTCGATCTCGAAGTTCCAACCCAGCACGCTGGATGTCTTCAGGTGCTCGCGACTGGTGACGTTGCTCAGAGTTCGAGGCTCATCTGTCGGAACGCCTTCCGTGAAAAACTGAACCACACGCTGCCGTCCGCTCGTAAATGTGCCCGCGGTCAGCGGCATTATGTCGTAGAAGACTCCGACTCCGCCCCTGACCACAGTGTTCTTGAGCGGCAGCAACACGAATCCTAAACGTGGGGACCACTCGTTTGAGCGAGACAAGGTAGTCCAATCATGCCTCAGACCGAGTGTGAACGAGGCTCGCGATGACGGCGCCCACTTGTCTTCGGCCCACAGCGTGGTCTCGTTGACTGCCAGCGACTCGAATGGCGAGCCCGCGAAATTGGTTATCGACGTAAGCTCGTCGTCGTCCTCGCCCCTCAGAATTATCGTGCGGCTGAAGTGCGACGAGTTGAATGACGACCGCGCAAACGCCGCACCGAAGGTGAACTGATGGCGGCCCAGCTCATTCAGTTCAGGCAGCCTGACCGCCTCTCGCCAGTCCCCGCGGCTGCTCGAGCGATGCAGCGTATCGAAATAGTTTCCCCGCAACTCGCCCTGCTCGATGAATTCCATCGGCTTGTCACCCTGGGGCAGTACATGCAGGCGGAGCTTCCTGACGCTTAGCGAGCTCGATACAATTGCGCCGCCTGTCGACGTGTAGACATCGGAGAAGAACAGCTGGCCCCCGCCCATCAGGTAGTTCGGCGTGGCCTCAACTGTAATCAAGCCGCCCAGGCCCGCGAAATCCAGTTCTTGCGAGAATAGCGCCAACCGGGTTGAAAGGCTGTGACGGCGCGAAGCCTTTATTTCGAAATGAGTATTCCAGTCGTAGCTTTGGTATCTGGTATCCTGCCGCTCGTCGAATAGATTGTGGACCGAGGTCTTCGACAGCCTGTACTCGAATCCCTGAAACAACAGGAGCTTGCTGCCGGCCAGCGGACCGGTTGCTGAAACGCCGGGGGTTGCTGAACGAAACCCTCTCATTCCATCTGGCCCATGCCTGAGTGACAGCTCGGGACTGCCGGCCTTGAAGTGCCAGTCGCCGGTGCTTATCGAATCAAGCACAGGGATCGTTGCGTAGAACTTGGGGAGTGCCACTGTGAACTGATTGGCAGGCACTTGAACCGGCTCGGCGGCCTCGACGGGCAAGCCTCCCGCGAGGGGAAATGCATCGATGGCCGGATCCTTCACATTTGCGCTCGTGACTAACTGGTTTTGCGTCGCGCGCTGGCCCTCCGTATTGAGCAGGTAATCGCTGCCTCGAATGAGAGCGGGCAGCGTTGGAATTGCGCGGCGGATGCGAGCGGCAGACTCTTCGGCCTTGTTGCCGTCTTTGTTTCCTTCAGTCTGTGGCTGGGCCTTTCCTGAAGTGCTCTGATCGGTAGCTCTCTGCGAAGTTGACTGGGCAAAAGCGTAGAGCTGAAATGCGCATATCGACGCAGCTATGACAACACTGAGGATTCTCGTTGTGGGCATTCGTATTGGTCTCCGGGTTCTCTTTTGTCGGTGTCTGAGGGGCAGGGCGAACGACCCACTTGAATAGGTTAGAAATCTGTGACCAATCTCTCACCCAAGAACGGCCGAAGTCTAAGCCAACTCAAAATCTTTGGCAATAGTATTTCTTTACTGACTTTCTTACAAACACAAGTATTTGTTAGATTATTGGATCCACGAAACTGGATCAGGCATTGAAATGGCAACAAAGGCTGAATCGACTCAAGCGGAATCGCCATACGCCGGGAAGCCCTGGCTGAAGCACTACGACTTTTGGGTGCCGGCGACTGCTACCTATCCCAGGCAGCCTCTATTCAGAGCGCTGGAGATCGGAGCCGCCAACTATCCCGACCGCGCGGCGACCATATTCTTTGGCGCCGAGATCAGTTTTCGCAGCCTCCAGGACCGCGCACTGAGACTTGCAAACGCGCTTGTCGAGTTTGGCATAACCAGGGGAGACCGCGTCGGCATCATGCTTCCGAATTGTCCTCAGTTCCCTATTGCCTTCTTTGCAGTGCTGCGAGCCGGGGCGACCGTCGTCAGCATCAATCCAACCTATACTCCGCGCGAGTTTCAGCGACTGGCGGTAGACTCGGGCATACGCATATTGATTGCGATGGATCAGATGGCAGCCGGTGTCGTCGGCGCACTGGGCGGAACCAACATCGAACACGTGATAATCACCGCGCTCGAACACTACATGCCCGAACAGGTGGCGACGCATTACGTCTCCGAGCGCGGCGCCGACTCTCCGAACCTGGCTGCCGTGAAACAGGCAGCCGGAGCGGGTTCCGTGCTGAACGCTCACGGGACTGGAGCAACTGCTCATCGGCTCTCGTCCTTAATTGAGTCAAGCGCACCCCGGCACTTTAGAGTCGACATCGATCCCGAGCGCGACATTGCTGCGCTGCAATATACCGGCGGGACTACCGGAACTCCAAAAGGCGCGATGCTCACGCACTTCAATCTGTTCGCCAACACCATTCAAAGCATTCTCTGGCGCAGCTACTTCAGCACCCCCGAAGGGGAACGCCTGTTGATGGTAATTCCCCTGTTTCATGTCTATGGAATGACCGTTGGTATGGCGGTCGGCGCAATTCAAGGCTCGACGATGATTTTGATCCCAAAGTTCGACGTCAATCTCTTGATCGACGCCATCGAGCGCTACAGGCCGACCTTCTTTCCGGCAGTGCCCACACTCTACGTCTCAATGCTGAATCACCCGCGAGCGGCGGGGATCGATTTCTCCTCGATCAAGTACTTCAACAGCGGGTCGGCTCCCCTTCCCCTCGACGTGATAGAGAAGTTCGAGGCCCTTACCGGATGCGTTCTCCGACAGGGTTACGGCCTCAGCGAAACATCTCCGACTACGCACACGACTTCACAACTCGGACTGCGCAAGCCGGAAAGCTGTGGCCTCCCATTCCCGGATACCGAGTGCAAAATCGTCGACCTGGAAACGGGCGAGACCGAGATGGCGGCAGGCAAGAGGGGCGAGTTGTGCATCCGCGGGCCGCAGGTGATGTTGGGCTACTGGAACCAGCCCGAAGAGACTGCCCGCGCCCTGAGACCCGACCCGAATGGAGGCGGCCCGTGGTTCTACACCGGCGATATTGCGCGCATGGACGAGGACGGCTACTTCTACATCGTCCAGCGCAAGAAAGACATGATCATCGTGTCAGGTTTCAACGTCTACCCAAGCGAAGTCGAAGAGGTATTGTACTCGCACCCTGCCGTTATGGAAGCAGGAGTGATCGGTATTAATGATGAATATCGCGGCGAGCGAGTGAAGGCCTTCGTCGCACTGCGGCCAGGGATGGAGGCAAGCGAAGAGGAGTTGGTCGCGCATTGCAGGCTCGGGCTTGCGAAGTTCAAAGTGCCAAGCGAGATTCGTATCCTGCCGGGGCTTCCAAAAACCGCGGTGGGCAAGATCCTTCATCGCGAGCTGCGCGAGTTGGAAACGCGCCGCGAGAGTTGATGCAGTCGAAAAGGAGGAGTGATGAGCATTCAAGTCAGACCCAAAGCGCTCGGCACGCGCCTCGTTCGTCCGGCCCTTGCCGCTATTGGGATCATTGCATTAACTCTCAGCGCGTTGGCTCAACAGCGTGAGGGCGTGACCCATAAGCTCAAGTCCACACCGAAGACCGTGGCGTGGGGCTACTACGACGCGAGTGCTCCTCCGGTACTTCGCATCAAGTCGGGCGACACGGTAGAGGTGGAGACGCTCATCACGTCGAGTCCGACGCGGCTCGAAGGCGCCGGCGTGCCACCCGAGAAAGTCGAGCAGGCGCTTCGCGACATCTACAAGGAAGTTACCAACAAGGGACCGGGCGGGCACATACTCGCCGGCCCGGTCTACATCGAGGGCGCCGAGCCGGGAGATGTGCTCGAAGTGCGGATCAAGTCCGTCAAGCTTGCCATACCATATGCCTATAACGGCTTTCGCCCGGGCTCGGGATTTCTGCCTGATGACTTTCCTTATTCTCGGATGAAGATAATTCCGCTCGATCAAAAGAAGATGATCGGGAGATTCTCGGAGGGCATCGAGATCCCACTCCGTCCCTTCTTCGGCAGCATGGGAGTGGCGCCTCCGGAAGCTTCGGGCCGCATATCGAGCGGTCCGCCATGGATGCATGCCGGCAACCTGGACAATAAAGAGCTGGTGGAGGGCACGACTCTATTCATCCCTGTTCACGTGCGGGGCGCGCTGTTTGAAGTTGGGGACGGGCACGCGGCACAGGGCGACGGAGAGGTCGACATAACGGCGCTCGAGACTTCGCTTTCCGGCACGCTCCAGTTTGTCGTTCGAAAGGACATGCGGCTGAAGTGGCCGAGGGCAGAGACGCCGACGCACTTCATCACGATGGGAATTCACGAGGACCTGAGCGAGGCGACCCGCATGGCTATTCGAGAGACGATCGATTTCCTGGTATCTGAGAAGCATCTCAGTCGCGATGACGCATATATGCTTACCAGTGCAGCTGTCGATCTGCGGATAACCGAACTTGTGGACGGGAACAAGGGCGTTCATGCGATGATTCCGAAAGCGATCTTCAAGAAATAGCAGAGGTCAGAAGTCAGAAGTCAGAAGTCAGAAGTCAGAAGTCAGAAGTCAGAGGTCAGATCTCTGGCAGCAGGAGGCAAGCATGGACAGACTGCTTGAAGGAAAGACAGCGATCATCACCGGCTCCGGCCGGGGCATCGGAAGGGCGGCGGCCGAGCTGTTTGCCGGTCACGGAGCGCGGGTCGTTGTTTCCGACATCGATCCGCAACCCGCGGAAGAGGCTGTGGCAGCCATTCGTGAGGCAGGCGGTTCCGCGATCAGCGTGCCCGGCGACGTAACATACAAATCTTTCCCGGAGGAGATCGTCGGCGCCGCGATCAAAGAGTTCGGCGGCCTCGACATCATCGTCAACAACGCCGGCTACACCTGGGACGCGGTCATTCACAAGATGACCGACGAACAGTGGGAAGCGATCCTCGCCGTACACCTGACTGCGCCATTTCGCATCATCCGCGCGGCGTCGACATACTTGCGCGAAACGGCGAAACAAGAGAAAGCTGCGGAGGGACAGGCTCACGCTAGAAAGATAGTGAACATAAGCTCGACCTCCGGCACGCGCGGAAACGCGGGTCAGGCGAACTACTCCTCCGGTAAAGCGGGGGTGATCGGGCTGACCAGGACGCTGGCAAAAGAATGGGGTCAGTTCAACATTCAAGTCAATGCCGTGGCCTTCGGGCGCATCGATACGCGTCTGACTCAAGCCAAAGAGAAAGGCGAGACGATTGTTCGAGGCGAAGAAGAGATTGCGATAGGCATCCCAAGCGAACGGTTGGATCGTACGACGACTCTGATCCCTATGGGGCGACCGGGTACGGCGTTGGAAGCTGCCGGAGCAGTCTTCTTTTTTGCATCACCGTTGTCGGATTATGTTTCGGGGCAAGTGCTTGAGGTAGCGGGAGGGCTATAGATACACGTTTCGCGTTTCGCGTTTCGCGTTCGCGAGACTAACTTCGAAAGTGGAGTGAGTCCCTTAAATGGAAAGTCAACGAACAGGACAAGAGAAGCAATGGGATGCGACGCTGTATGACGACAAGCATTCCTTCGTGTGGAGATTCGGCGAGGAAGTGGTCGAGCTTCTGGCGCCGAGGGACGGCGAGCGAATTCTCGACCTCGGATGCGGCACTGGCCATCTCACAAACAAGATCGCAGCGTCGGGAGCATCGGTGGTCGGCATAGACATCTCGGCCGACATGATCGAGCAAGCCAGAATCCTCTATCCCCAGCTGCGCTTCGAGATCGCCGACGGAACCAGCTTTCATTTCGATGACCCGTTCGATGCCGTATTCTCCAATGCTGCGCTTCACTGGATCGAAGAGCAGGATCTGGTGACGGATTGTGTCGCGCGAGCGCTGAAGGCGGGGGGCCGCTTCGTCGCGGAGTTTGGCGGAAAGGATAACACTCAGCAGATCAAGGGGGCGCTCTATCGCGCGGCGGAAGCGGCGGGCTGTGCGGTGACTGAAGAAGTAAAGTTCCGCTACTTTCCGTCAATCGGCGAGTACGCGACCTTGCTCGAGTCGCACGGCTTCACTGTCTCCTATGCCATCTACTTCGAGCGCCCGACTCCGTTAGAGGGAGGCGCGAATGGAATGAAGAACTGGCTTGAGATGTTCGCTAATAACACCCTGGACGGCTTGCCGCCGGAGAAGCGCGGCGAGGTGATTGAAAGGGCTGAGAATGAGATGCGAGCCAGCTTGCATCGCGACGGCCAGTGGTTCGCGGACTACAAGCGAATTCGCGTCGTGGCAATCAAGACGCCATCCTAATGCCCCAGCTAACCTGAAGGCAAAACGTCGCTCCCGTCCACTCCAATCCGCAAATTGTTTTGAACACGTTCAAAAGTAACTAGGGACTCCCGGCCGCTCCACCGTTATCCTCCAAATTGAACA
>DASYSA010000025.1:0-7270 GCA_036003885.1 Blastocatellia bacterium
TAAGGTCGTCGCCGAGAATTGCCTGCCGGCCGAGGTAATGGCCCTGTCGGTCGCGAGTCAAAACCTCATCAAGGTTTTCCCCGAGGCTGAATGCCGAGCGGCAATGCAGTTGATGCGTGAGAAGGGCGTGTATCACCTGATAGTCGAGGATGTGGAAGGGAATTTCCTCGGAATGATCTCGATGCGCGATTGCGTTGCGATGGCTGCGGAAGATGACAAGGAGCGTGCGGAGATCTACAAGAGCTATGCGTTCCCGAGTTATTGAGCGCGTAAGGAGATGGGGAAACGGAATCGCTCGGTGGCTGGCTTCGCGAGTATGTGCCGCACTTTGTAGAGGGAACGGCTTCAGCCGCAGGATGCGGCGGGAAGCGTCGCCGGTAGATTATCCTTCCAGACTCACTCGCGTCTCAATGCTGTAATTGGGTCGAGCCGCGAGGCCTTCATTGCAGGCCACAACCCGAAGACTATTCCGACGCCCACTGAGCCGACGAAGCCAAGTGCCGCCGCCCAAAGCGGGATTACCATAGACAGGTCGGGCACAAGCTGGGACGTCCCCCACGAAATGAACCAGCCCAACAAGAGGCCCGCTGTTCCTCCGCAGCCTGTAAGCGTCACCGCTTCAGTCAGAAACTGCCAGACGATGTCCGAGCGGCGAGCACCCACCGCCTTTCGTATTCCTATTTCACGGGTTCGCTCGGTGACCGCTACCAGCATTATGTTCATCACTCCAACTCCACCGACAATAAATGCGATCGATGAAATGAGCAGCATAACCATGAACACACCGCCGATTATGTCGTCGAAGGTCTTGATGAATGAATCTGACGTCTCCAACTGAAAGTCATTCTCGGCCTTCAAAGGCACGCCCCGACGCATCCGCAACACCTGTTCGATCTTTTCTATGCCTTCCTTAAGCCGCCCCTCGCGCATGCGCACCACGATGAAATGGTCGTCGAGTTGGGGCTGCATCTTGTGAAGGGTCCAGTAGGGAAGGATCAAATTGTTATCGTCGGGGTTCTCGCTGCCGAACGGACCGGCGCGCAGTTTCGCCAGGGTGCCGACTATGGTGAACTCCTGGCCGAGACAGTTTATTGTCTTCCCGACCGGATCTTCCGCGGGAAAAAGCGCCTCAACTATGTTAAATCCGAGGACGCAGACGTAGGCGCGATGTTCGTTCTCCGCGTTGTTAAAGTACCGCCCCTGGCTGATTGTGGCGTTCATCACGACTTCGCCTATCGGGAATCCCCCGAGAACCTGGGGCCGGCTCATCGATCTGTCGCGGTACTTAATTTCGGGAGGAATCGGTGGCGGCTGGCCCGGAGGCGCGAAGTTAAAGGCCATTCCGGGCGCGACATACTCGGCGGCGTCCACGCCCTGTTCAATCGCTTTCGCATCCTCGAGTGTGAGCGGCTTGCGATTGAGCACGTCGGTCGACATGCGGCCCATCTGAATAAATGGATAACGCCAGAGATAGATATTGCGTGTGCCGAAGCCCTCGGTCTGGTCTACTACTGTTTGACGAAAGCCGTTCAGCACGGCGGCCATCAACACAATCACCAGCACGCCGATGAAGACGCCCAGAATGGTGAGCGCCGCTCGGAAGCGATGGGTCACAAGCGTGTCCATCGCCAACTTGGTATTCTCTCTGATGCTCGAGACGTTCATAAGTAAGCGTGATGCGTAATGCGTGATGCGTGACTCATATCATGATCACGGATCACGGATCACGCATCACGCATCATACTCTCACTCCGCTCTCAACGCTTCGATCGGGTCGAGGCCGCCGGCCCTTCGCGCTGGAAAGATCCCAAAGAAGACTCCAATCACCGTCGAGAGTAGGAATGCCAGCACCGGCGCCCATAGCGGAAAGACCGACGGCAACGGCGAGAACCGCCCAATCAACCACGATAGACCATAGGCGATCAGCACCCCAATTAGCCCGCCAACGGAGCAAAGCACCACTGACTCGACGAGGAACTGGTTGACCACATCCTGTTGCCGCGCACCCACCGCCTTGCGAACGCCGATCTCTCTCGTTCGCTCCAGTACCGATACGAGCATGATGTTCATGATCACTATGCCGCCGACGACCAGGGATACGCCGACAACAAAGAGCGAAACGGCAAAGATGGTGCTCGTCAGTTTGTCGAAGAGTTGGTTGACCCCTTCGGAAGTCAAAAGCCCGAAATCATCTTCAGCATTGTAGGCCAGGCGATGGCGCGTTCGCATGGCCCGGCGCGCCTGATCCTCGGCGAGCTGCATCTGACCAGGCTTGCCCTTGATGGAAATGTTTGCGCTGCGTCGGCCTCCATAGATCTTCTGAAAGGTCGATAGCGGTATCTTTGCAAAATTATCGCGAGAGAAACCGAAGACCGACCCTCGCTTTTCGGCAACGCCCACAACCGAAAACCAGTGATCCCCGATGTAGACCTGCTTGCCTGTCGGATCGGCGGTGCCGAAAAGTTTGTCGGACAGCTCCCAGCCGACAAAAGCGACGAATTGCGCGTGATCGTCTTCCCACTCGAGCAGGTTACGCCCGGTTTCGATGTTGTATGGCTCTATGTCTATGATGCTGGGAGTGATGCCCGATACGTCGACCTGCTCGATTGTCTGCCCCTTGTATCGTACGCTCAGCTCCTTGTGCACCTCCACGCCAATCTCTTCACAGGCGGTGCAGACGCGTCTTATTGCCTCCGCGTCTTCATTATGGATTTCGGGGTTGCGACGCAGCGCCTCGAAGTATTTATCCGGGTCGGTAATGATTCCAAACTGCGTTATGACGAAGGAATTTGGGCCGAAATTCGACACCTTCTGCTTCCAGTATTGGTCAAGACCCTGAATGATACAGATCACCACGATAATTGAAGCAATGCCGATGATGATCCCAAGCAGCGTGAGAAATGAGCGCAGCTTGTTGGCGCGCAGTGAGTCGAGCGCCACGCCCGTGTATTCAAGGAAACCGGCGTGCCCCTTGTGTTCCTCTCTTTTGCCCACGCTGTGTGTGGAGTCGATCGGCGGGACCGTTCTCGTTGCCATACTCAAATTGAGTTATAACCCGTCAACCAGTCATGGTCAATAATTGCTTCCAGCTCCTGTACGGCGCGATGAATTTCATAGTTCCCTGAGTCTCTGGGTACGCATCGCTTCCAGCATGCGCCCGAGGTCAGGTAAGCAATCCTCGAGAGGGGCCGTACCGCTCAATACTTGCTTAGCGGGCGCGCTTCTGATAGATATTCGGGAGTCGCTACAGGTCAACATCAGTGGAAACGGAAGACTGTCCGACTGTGCCCATTTTGCCATCAACACGTTCGTAGGAATGGAACAAGGTAGAGATATGAAACAAGACAAGATCACACGACGCAAATTCGTTGCGGAAACGGCCGGGGTCACCTTAGGGGCTTTGATCGTGCCGCGCCACGTGCTCGGGGGACCAGGATATCTGGCGCCGAGTGATCGGCTCAACATCGCTGTTGTAGGAACCGGCGGCCAGGGTGCGAGTGACGCGGCGGAGCTCGTAGCGGGGGGCGAGAATATCGTTGCAATCTGCGACGTGGATTTTGGATACGTCGACAAGTCGATTGCCTCGCGAGCCAAGGGCAGAGAAAACAGCCCGAACCCGGACTACGTCAAGTTGCAGGAAGTCTATGGCAAGGTGAAGCGCCACACCGACTTCCGCAAGATGCTCGAACAGCAGAAAGACATTGATGCCGTGCTCGTCGCTACGCCCGACCATCTTCACGCAGTGGTGGCGAAGACCGCGATGGAATTGGGCAAGCACGTCTACGTGGAGAAGCCTCTGACCTACTCGGTCTACGAGGCCCGCGTGCTGCGCGAAACGGCGATCCGAACAAAAGTGATCACGCAGATGGGCAATCATGGCCATTCCGGTGAAGGTACTCGACTCATTAACGAGTGGATACAGGCTGGGGTGATCGGTCCGGTTCGCGAGGTGCACGTCTGGACCAACCGTCCGATATGGCCGCAAGGAGTGCCGCGTCCCGCCAAGGGAGCCAGTCTGCCGGAGGATCAGCGGTGGAGCCAGCGAGGGATCTCAAAAGAGATGGCGACGGCGATGGCAGGAGATTACTCGGTGCCGGCAGGCCTCGACTGGGACCTGTTCCTCGGCCCTGCTCCGTCAGTTCCATATCATCCGGTCTACCATCCGTTCAACTGGCGCGGCTGGCTTGATTGGGGCACAGGCGCACTTGGCGATATGGCGGCACACCTGATGGACCAGCCATTTTGGGCGCTGGAGCTGTCCCAGCCCACTACCGTTGAGGCAACCTCGACTCCCTTTGGTCTTGATGAGTCAGGCAAGCCGGCCAGCTATCCTCTCGCTACCAAGGTCGTTTACCAGTTTGCGGCGCGAAAGGCTCAACCGCCGGTCACGCTCACCTGGTACGATGGCGGCCTGATGCCCGCCCGCCCGGAAGTGCTGCCTGAAGATATCCCGCTGATTCGAGGCGGAGGCGTGATCTTCACTGGAGAAAAGGGCATCCTGATGCACGAAACCTATGGCAACAACCCTCGTCTCTTCCCCGCATCGTTGATGGAAGTCGCGCAGAAGGTGCCGAAGAGCTATCCGCGCATCGCGGCCAATGAGCGCGGCGAGCCGAAACACCGGTTGAACTGGGCGCTGGCAGCCAAGGGGCAGGGGAAATCGTCGAGTCCTTTTGAATACTCGGCGCGACTCACAGAGACGATGCTGCTGGGGATCGTGGCGTTGCGGACGGGCCAGGGCAAGAAGATTCACTACGACGGCGAGGCGGGAAAGGTCACCAGCCCAACTGAGGCAAACCAGTACCTTCAACGCGAGTACCGCAAGGGCTGGAGCCTCTGATTTAACAGGTTGTCAGTGGTCAGTTGTCCGTGGTCAGGGTTAGTCGTACCAAAGGCGAGTGGCTTATGAGAACGGAAACTACGGACAACTGACAAATGACTATCCCCGAAGTGTTTCAACCAGCAGGATCGAAACCGCCGCTGGAGTAATCCCGGGTATTCTCGCGGCCTGCCCGATCGTGCGAGGTCGCACGGCGCTGAGTTTTTGCACCGCCTCATTCGACAAGCCTGAGATTCCGGAGAAATCCATACTGCTCGGTATCGGAAGCTCATCATAGCGACCGCGCTTGCGCGCAAGAGACTCCTGCTCCTTCAGGTACCCGGAATATCTGATGTCGTTCAGCGCAACAACTATGTCGCGATCCGTGGCAGCCCCGCCGACTGCCGCCCGCACTATCGCGACCAGTTTCTCGGCGCTGCAGTCGGGTCGCCTCGCCAGGTAGTCGAGCCGCTTTCCGCTGAAACTATCAGTCGATCCCTCCAGCGCCAGGTTCTGGAGAACCTCCGGACTAAGGTCGTTCACCTTGCGCTGGCACAGAAGAGCCTTGACGCTCGCGACGTTCTTCTGGCGTTCGATGAATGCCTCATAGTCGATATCGTCCACCGAGCCTATTTCATAGCCGAGCGGCGTGAGTCGCTGATCTGCATTGTCATAACGCAGCGACAGTCTCATCTCCGCGCGGGAGGTGAACATGCGATAGGGTTCATCGGCGCCCTTTGTAACCAGGTCATCGATCATCACCCCAATGTAGCTCCCGCTGCGGTCGAGAACTGCGTCCTCGCGGCCAAGCGCGCCAAGCGCCGCGTTGATGCCGGCGACGATTCCCTGTCCTGCCGCTTCTTCGTAGCCTGAGGTGCCGTTGATCTGCCCCGCATGAAACAGCCCTCGCACCTGCTTGGTCTCGAGCGTGGCGTAGAGCTCGCGCGGGTCGACAAAGTCATACTCGACGGCGTACCCGGGTCTGAGCATCTTCACATTCTCGAGGCCCGCAATGGTCCGAACGAACTCCTGTTGCACCTCTTCGGCGAGGCTCGTCGAGATGCCGTTGGGGTAGATTTCGTAAGTCTTGTAGCCCTCGGGTTCGAGGAATATCTGATGCCGCGGCTTCTCGCTGAACTTGACAACCTTGTCTTCGATGGAGGGGCAGTAGCGCGGGCCTATGCCTTTGATCTCACCGCTGTAAAGAGGGGACTTGTCCAGATTGCGGCGGATGACGTCGTGAACCGCCTCGTTGGTGTAGCCGATGAAGCATTCGATTTGCGGCCGATTGATCTCATCGGTCTTGAACGAAAACGGCACTGGACGATGGTCGCCGGGCTGGCGCTCAAACTTCGAGAAGTCGATCGTACGCCCATCCAGTCGCGGAGGAGTGCCGGTCTTGAGCCTGCCGGTCTTGAAACCCATCGCTCGAACGCACGCGGCCAGCTTGATCGAGGCAGGCTCGCCGCTGCGGCCCGCCTGAAATGTCCGCTTGCCGACATGAATTAACCCGTTCAAAAAAGTTCCGGTCGTAAGCACAACCGCGCGGGCTTCTATCTCTGTTCCGTCGGCGAGTTCGACGCCGGCGACGGCTGAGCCGAGAGTCGTGATCTCGGCGACTTCGCCTTCCACGATGGTCAAGTTCTCCGTCAGCGACAGCCGCCGGCTCATTTCGGTTCGATAGAGGTTGCGGTCAGCCTGGGCGCGCGGCGATTGAACGGCCGGACCGCGGCTGCGATTGAGCAATCGGAACTGTATACCGGTGGCATCAATGATCTGGCCCATGATTCCGCCAAGCGCGTCGATTTCGCGAACGAGATGACCCTTGGCGATCCCTCCGATGGCTGGATTGCAGCTCATCTGCCCGATCGAGTTTGAGTCGATGGTGACGAGCGCAGTACGGGCGCCGATGCGCGCGGCGATGTGCGCAGCCTCGCAGCCTGCGTGCCCCGCTCCGATAACGATGACGTCGAAAACAGTGTTGCTCATGTTTGCGGTGCCCCAGGCGATGTAGCCGGCTGCCTCCCAGACCTCTTACACCGGTCGACTACTCTTCTCTCCGCGGAAACAAACAAAGAGCGTACAGAATCTCGACGGATTTATCCACCATTGGTTCGGTGACATCGGATTCCAGGGTGAAGTTGAGAGTGGGACTTAAGCTTGATAGTGAACTGAAGGGCGGAGCCACGAATTGCACGAATCGACACGAATATTCGTGATCATTCGCGCAATTCGTGTAATTCGTGGCCCCGCCCCTTGACGCTTCTGACCTCCGAGGTTGACGCTCTACTTTCCTATGCAGAAAGTCGAAAAGATCTGATTCAATATGTCCTCGGTCAAAGTCTCGCCTGTCACTTCACCAATCGCGGCGAGTGCCCCGCGCAATCTGAGCAAGATGATCTCTTCAAACTCGTCCTGAACCATCAACTCGCGTGCGCCTTCGAGTTGCTC
>DASYSA010000026.1:0-7778 GCA_036003885.1 Blastocatellia bacterium
GTGTGGACGGGTTCAGGGAATGGAATTGGACTACCCCGCCCGCAAGCGTCTGAATCTGGAGTATTGCAATCTCACCGGCCGGTATGCCCGCAATCATCGAGACGTACTCGATTACCAAGCGTTTTCCGGCCGGCACTGTAGTGATCACAGAAATACAATCAGTCCCACTGTTTGAACAGGCAACGGACGCCTGAAAGGGCTGTCTTGCCGGATTGTCCCGGTCGCGAATCTCGAGCGGTGAGGCCACCTGCAGGGGCGAAGCAACAGTGCCGTTGCCTATGAGCGTCGCATCATGCGCGACCGTGAACAGCGATCCCGCGGCTGATGAAGTTTGCACCGAGCCATCAGGAAACTTGATCCCGCCAAGCGTTTGAATCATCCCGTTGACGGTGAACTTCGATGTTGGCGAGTCAGTGCCGACGCCGACGTTGCCGTACTTGTCTTCAAAGATGGTCGTATCGCCGATGACCGAATTGCTGCTCGTGAAGCTGGTCCATTTGGTCAAACGGCCAAGCGTTCCGCCTCCCGTCACCGGCAAGCTCGGGCCTGTAGTTGTCCCGGCCGGTGTGATACCAAACGGACCACCATTGCCCCGCGCGCCAATGCTCGAAGCCGAGCCAAAACCAGGGCCGGCCTCTGGTAAGGTGCGTCTCTTGTCGCGCACTCGAGCCAGAAAGTCCAACACGCGGAACTCCGCCCTCGCCGACGGGACATTCTGGTTGCTCGCGCCAGCATTCGGTTCCTGGGCCTGCGCGTATCCTGAAGTCGTCAACATTGCAACCAACACAAGAGTCGCGTGCGGCTTGAATCTGGTGTCCATAAGAATCTCTCCTTTAGCAGAATCACTGCTTTGCTCAGAGTCAGTCAGTAACAACACATACTGCCGATCTCTGTCTATTGTGATAGTTTTGCTCGCGGCACCGGGTGGTGTCTGTTCTCATTGCACAGCCTTGAAGACTAGGTAACTCGCTAAAGTCCTAAGCATAGAGGCAAAGTGTGTGGCTGCGTTCAGCGACAATAAGCTATGGCAGATCCACAAGATAACCGGAGATGGAAAATAAGAACGTTACACTCCCTCCGCCGAAGCCGCTTCGAACGCAAGAAAAGCTAACACCGGACCCAGGATCAGCATATATTCGGACGCCCTGGGCGAAGGAGGTGAACCCTCCTGAATTGCCGATAGTTACGGCGGGCGGGGACAATGGGAGATCATGAAAAACGAATCGACCGCCCGCAGTGGTACTAACACCACATTGTGCCACCTCACCCACTGGCATAAACGCGCCAATCGTCACGAACTCGACCACCACTCGCTGTCCTGTCGGCGTCGCAACGGACTCGCCACAACCTGCAAGAGTGGTTGAGCACCTTACTTTTGCTTGAAAGGGTTGCTGTGCAGGGTTGTCTCGGTCTCGAACCTCCAGCGGAGATGCTACCTGGAGCGGCGAAAGGGCCGTGCCCGCACCCTCAAGCGTGGCATCGTGAACTACTGAGAAGAGCGCTCCGGCCGCCGAGCTCGTCTGAACCGAGCCGTCAGGAAACTTGATGCCGCCGCCCAGGGATTGGATGATCCCCGCAACGGAGAGCCTCGACGTCGGCGAGTCAGTGCCGACACCCACATTGCCGGACTTGTCTTCGAAGATGGTTGTATCGCCGATGACCGAATTACTGCTCGTGAAGCCGGCCCACTTTGTCAGGCGGCCAAGCGTCCCGCTTCCGGTCACCGGCAGGCTGGGACCCGCTCCGAACGGCGCTATACTGAATGAAGTTTTCTCACCAGCAGCTCGGCTATCTGTCATGAGCGAGAGACCTTTGCGCCCCGCGGGATCAGTCCGCGCCAGCAGATTTGTTAAGAGGTGCTCAGCGCGACTTGTGTCGCTGGTGTTTGGATTACCGGGCTCAATTGCCGGTGCCGGCGACAAACACGATTTTTGCTCGACGCTTTGGCCGCTGCTTGTTCTCGTTTGTGACCAGGTATAGGTCACATTCAAGCTAGCGAACAGGATCATCGCGACAAGAGAGGTCGTTGCTTTCCTAGTCACGTCTAACTCCTTTCGATTTCACCGCCTAACACCGATCTGCATGTGAGGCCGCACACCTTCTCGAACCCGGCGCACCGACAAGGCAGTGCGTCATATATTGTCTTTCTTCTGTTTGCTGTGCTGATGGGGTTACTGGTTCTCGGCTTTCGGACGTGTCCGTTCGCTCTCGATTCGGGTCTGCTTGAGTCGTTGCACCAATTCGGGGTGTTGCGCCCAGTCGACCGACCTCTCTTCGGGCTGGCCGAACGCATCGGGATGGACGTAGTAGCCGCGCTCTTTCTCCGGTTTGTCCTGTTCGACTGGGATGCGGTGCTTGTTCGCAAAGGCGTCCTGGCGAATGCCGGTCACCTGCCACGAGACTCTAACGTTTGGGATGCTCGTTTTGATGGCGAAGCGATTGTTCTTGACTTCGCTGGCGACGATTGCCTGAGCGAACTGGCCGACGACTGTGAGCTGATAGCGGAAATCTCGGTTCAGGGCTTCGAACCAATCAGGCAGCGCGACCACTGCATCGCCGTTCTCGTCGGTCGTTACATTGCCGTTGTAGATGTTCATCATATCGGGCGATTCTACGAAGGAGTGATAAAGGTACTTGTTTTCGGGGTCGAGGGGGTGATCTATCTTGAACGAGCCACCGCCTTTTGAAAGATTACCCGTGACAATTACATCGCCGTGGAATTTGCCAGCCAGCCCCTTGGTTGCGCCCTTTATTGCGTCGCCGCCAAACACCTCAATTCCCACTCCACCGGACTCACCCGATCCGTTGCCGCCGCCGCCTTCTGCAAGTACGCCAGTTCCCCCTGAGAACTGGCCCTGTAACACGGCCGTATCATTCCCACCCAACGCGACAATGCCGTGGCCACCTTTATGGCCAGGGCCACCAAATGTCGTCAGTCCAGCTCCCCCGTCTTGATCTCCCCTGCCACCATCAAATCTGCCGCCGTCGCCGCCAAAGAATGGGTGATCACCCCCCCTGCCTTCAATGCCTTTTGTGCTGCCTTGACCGAAGACACCTGTATCACCTAAACCAGAAACTCCATTACTATCGGAGCTGGTGCCCCTGATGCCGTCACACCCCTCCTGCAGGCAATCAAGCCCTGTCTTGGTGTTGACGGCGCTCACGATAAAAGAAGACGAGCCAGTTAGTGTGAGCGGAACGGCAACTCGAAGCGGCGAGCCGCTCGTGCCGACTCCCATCAGAGTTGAATCGTGTGCTACCGAAAAAAGCGACCCCGCAGCCGACGTCGTCTGCTCGGTACCATCCGGGAACTTGATGCCTCCGCTCAGGGATTCGATTATGCCCGCAACAGAGAGCCTCGATGTTGGCGTGTCTGTGCCTATGCCGACCTTTCCGTACTTGTCTTCGAAGATGGTCGTATCGCCAATGACCGAGTTGCTGCTCGTGAAGCCGGCCCACTTTGTGAGTCTTCCCAACGTCCCACTTCCAGTGACCGGTAAGCTCGCACCCGTTGCGGCCGCCGGCGCGATGTTGAAGAATGGCCCGGATGCTTTCGCGGACCCGCTCGAAGCAGGCAGGGAGCCGGACCGGGCCTCCGCCGTGTGGCGCCCGTTGCCGCGGGCAACTCGAGCCAGGAAGTCCGACAATCGAAACTCGGTCCCCGCGGGCGTCACATTCGCGTTACCCGCGCCGGCACTCGGTTCCTGGGCTCGCGCGTATCCTGAAACCGAAACCGATAACATTGCTAACAATAGACAGGTTGTGTTCAAGTTGATTCTGATCTTCATAACGATGCTCCTTATACAATTCAAAAGGCCGGACCAGGTGAGGAGTGTGCGGTGAGTGGTGCGGCTCTGCTCCCACTGCGAAAGCGATTTCGTTGATCGCAAGAAGCACCCACAGAGGTATTCCAAGTGCGGAGCGTGTCAAACAAAGGTCATTCAAACATCGTGTTCTCTGAGGCGCTGTTCATCCGCGGGTGAGCATACTGCGCCTTTGCCGCGCGCGGCATAGCACGGTTATGTGTTTTTTTGGTGGCGGCGGGACTATGCTGAGCCTAAATGATTCTGCTGCGGAGCGCCTTGGTCACGGCTTCTGATTTGGAATGGACGTG
The DNA here is from genome assembly GCA_036003885.1 of Blastocatellia bacterium. Classification (GTDB taxonomy): domain Bacteria; phylum Acidobacteriota; class Blastocatellia; order UBA7656; family UBA7656; genus DASYSA01. The sequence continues at coordinate 4,115 of DASYSA010000026.1, forward strand.
CAGTTTTTCGTAGATGGTGCGAATGTAGTCGCGCACAGTGTTAATGCTTATGTTGAGGCGGTCGGCGGACCCCTGGTAGCTGTATCCTTCGGACAACAACCTCAGCAAACGAACTTCTTGCGGCGTGAGTTGGCCGTCAAGCTTTTCCGCCGGACCGGTCTTCTGGAATTGCGTAACGACTTTTCGCGCGATTTCGGGAGACATCGGAGCCCCACCGCAGTGAGCTTCGCTGATTGCTTCGAGCAGCCTGGCTGGCGGCGTCTCTTTCAACAAGTAGCCGCACGCGCCGTTGCAGATGGATTCAAAGACTTTGTCTTGCTCGGCGTAAACAGTCAGCATCAGGATTTCCATCGACGGACGTTTCTGTTTCAACGCTCTGACGCCTTCCGACCCGGGCATCCCCGGCAGATTGATATCGAGCAGCAAGACGTCCGGCGCTTCGCTTACGATAGATCTCAAGGCGTCCTCAACCGAGCGATGCGTGGCGATGCAGCGGTAGCCGGGCGTCCCGCTGATCAACAAGCTTAGCCCTTCACGCGTCGGCCGGTCGTCTTCGACGATCACCACTCGAATGGGCTCGTTTGCCTGAGTGTCTGTCTTCAAGCCCAACTTTGTGGGTTCTCCTGTTCTTGTTGCATCTCAGCTCGAGTGCGTTAGTGTGCGGGATGTTAGCCTATTCTCGACGACCCAAACAATAGCATAGGTATGCTATCGCCTCCTCAGAGGGACTATCAGCTCCAGCGTTGTTCCCAGGGCACGCGATGAGTGAATGGTCAGGCTTCCCCCAAGTTGGGCAGCTCGCGCCCGCATGTTGTTCAACCCATGCCCTTCGCCGCCATTGGCGGCTGATGGCTCGACGCCTGGAGGCATGAAACCGCGACCATCGTCTCGAACTTCTGCCTTAAGCTTGCTGTGTTCAATCGCAAGCCTGACAAGAACTGAGCTGCATTCGGCGTGTCGCGAAATGTTGTTTATGGCCTCTTTGAAAATCAGAAACAAATGTCGCCGCTCGTCCGGGCCTAGTCTGACTCCGCCAACTTGAGAGGGGACTTCAAACTCGCACTTGACTCCTTGTGGCTCGAGCACGTCGTAAGCGAATTGCCTGACTCTTGAAATTAGACTGTTCAGATCGTCGCGCCTCGGGTCAATCGACCATACGATGTCCCTCATGGAGCTGACGAGGCCGCGCGCCGAATCGGCTATCTCCGTCAGCATCGGAACGGAGACCTGAGCACTTCCGACCTGGCGCTTGACAACTTCGCTCAAGATAGCCATGCGTGACAGGCTCGCGCCGATATCGTCGTGCAGGTCGGTGGCGATACGCGTTCGTACCCGCTCCAGCTCGAGAAGCTGGGCGACGCGGTAGCCATAGGCTGCGTACACGGCCAGTCCTGCCAGGATGGCCGCCAACGTCAGAAACCACCATCGCTGCCAGAAAGGGCGCAGGATGGTGAAAGGGAAAACAGCAGGGGTGGCGCTTTCGATTCCTTCCGCGGTGACGGCTTTTACCAGGAAACGGTAGGAGCCGGGCGCAAGATTCGAGAAGTTGACCGTGCGAGTCTCGGCAGGTGCGCTCCAGTCTTTATCCGCAGCTTCAAGTTTGTATTCGTAGCGCAGCGTTTCACCGCTCCCGAAGCTGAGCCCGACGAATTCGATCTGAATCTGATTCCGGTCAGGCGCGAGTTCCAGCATCGGTATCTCCGTCTCACCCAATGCGGAGAGGCGCTGCGAATCACTGCCGATTTTCAGGCCGTCGATGAGAATGGGCGGTGGCGGTGGCGGCAAATCCGGCGCGGGCTCAAAACGCGAGAGTCCTTTGCCGCTACCGAACCACAGAGCACCCTGACGATCACGAAAAGCGGTCAACACTTCACCGCTAATAAGCCCATCAGCGCTAGTGTAGTGTTTGATGTGTCCGGTCGCGGGGTCAAGACGATCTACTCCGCGCCCCGTGCCGGCGTAAATGTGGCCCCATTGGTTTTCGGTGACGCAGTTGACCTGATCGCTGGATAGACCTTCGACTGTGGTGTACGTGATAAAACGCGGATGCTCCGCCTGTGGATCGTCGATGCGGCTCAAGCCGCCCTGGCCTGATGCGACCCAGAGCCGATCAGCGTGGTCCAGATAGATGGCCCGAATCCATCCGGTCGGCGCTCCGTCCGCCTTTGTGAAGAACGAAAAGTGTCCCGCCGTGTATCGAATGAGACCACCACCGTCATGACCAATCCAGAGATTCCCCACAGCATCTTCAGCAAAGGAGGTTACCAAAGTACCGGACGGATTCGCCGCTGCGGATTCAATGTCTTGAGAATAGTCACGCATTGTTTCGGTGGTTCGCTCCCAACGCGACAGGCCGTTCTTCACAGGAGAATCTGTCGAAATCCAGATGTCACCTCGCGAATCTTCGAAGAGTCGAAACACATCGCCGCTGACTAAGCCATCTTTGATCGTATAGACGGCCTCGGGCGCCACGTGCGCGAGTTGCTCGAATGTGACTTTAGGAAAACGACACAGGCCCTGTCCCGTAGGAAACCACCACTCGCCTCTCTTATCTTGCAAACCAAATTGATTCCAGCCCCAGCCGAATACGGTGATACTCGGCGGATAACGTGGAGCGGCGGTGATTAGTTCTTTGCCCTCAAATCGCTGGACACATGGTTTGCCTTTTTCACCACTGATGATACAGAGTTCACCTGCCTGATCTTCAAAAATCGTATTAACCCCGCTCTCGCCTAATCCATCAGCTACGCCGAAAGTGGTGAATCCATTACGCGCCAGTTTGATCGCGCCGCCATTTTTTGTGCCGAGCCAGAGATTGCCGTTACGATCTTCTGTCAGCGCCCATACTTCCTGACCGCTTACGCCATTGGCGTTCGTGTAATGGCGAAAGGACTGGCCGGTGCCGTTTGCTTCTGAGATAAATTCATTCAAACCATTGCTGCCAACCCAAAGGCGCCCGTCCGGTGATTGAAACATCGTGTAAATCCAGCCCGAAGCAAGTCCGTCTCTCTCTGTGTACACACGAGCGACAACCGGACGATCAGGTGCGGGGTATTGCACGAGTTGGCATAGTCCGTTCGGTGTGCCCACCCACACACGTCCCGCACGGTCAACGAGCAACGAACGAACGCCGTCAGAAGGCAATCCATCGCGAACAGTGTAACGTTCCACGCGTCCATTGACCCAATAGCGATAGAGTCCGCTTGAGTGCACCCCGACCCATAAGGCGCCCTGCTGGTCTTCAGCGATTGCCAGGACGTGTCTATCGCCACCCGACCGGGCAGGCATCCCCAAATCTACAAAATGAAACTGGACTCCGTCGCCTGATGCTTCTAAACGAAACAGCCCCGCCGGCGTCCCAAGCCAGACCCTGCCAGCGTGATCTTCAAAAAGGACGCTTACCTCCGCAGGCACAACTCCATCTGGACGGTAGATCGCAAATAGCGGTTTGGCGGCGGCCGCATCATTCTTGTTCCGGGTTGTGCTCTCTTGCGGTCGCGGCACGCCATTGGGATTGAAACGGCATAGACCTTCGCCAGTTGCTACCCAGTAAACGCCGGCGCGTGTCTCCAACAGATCGAGCACTTGTCGGCTGGGCAGTGCCTGAGCCGTGGTATAGTTCGTAAACTTGTAACCGTCAAAGCGAGACAGCCCCTCTTCCGTG
>DASYSA010000027.1:0-5205 GCA_036003885.1 Blastocatellia bacterium
GCGGTACACGGAGAACGCGGGCGCCTATCAGGAATACCTGAAGGCCCGGTATTACTTGAACAAGCGGACCACCAGATGGTTGAAGCGGGGCGTCGAACATTTTCAGCAAGCCATTGCCATAGATCCTGGATATGCGACCGCCTACGCGGGGTTAGCTGATTCCTACACTCTGCTGGTGACATGGGAAGCGATGGCGCCATTGGAGGGCTTTCCAAAGGCGAAGGCTGCGGCGAAACAGGCGCTGCAGATCGAACCCTCGCTGGCTGAGGCACACGCGTCGTTAGGCCACGCGCTGCTCCACACCTGGCATTGGGAAGACTCTGAGAGAGCCTTCAGAACAGCCGTGGACTCAAACCCGGGTTATGCGGCCGCCCATCAGTGGTACGCTGAGTATCTGGCGGCGATGGGGCGATTTGATGAGGCCATTGCAGAGGCATTCCGTGCGCAAGAGCTTGATCCCCTCTCCGTCGTCCACAGCGCAGATGTGGGATTCATGCTCTACTACTCGCGACGGTACGACGAGGCTGTAGAACAACTTCAACACGCGATAGATATGGAACCCGATTTCTGGATCCCGCATCATCTTCTCGGTCTGACTTACACTCAGAAGGGGATGCACGAACAAGCTCTGGCGGAGTGCCGTACCGCGATGGCTCTTTCCGGGAAGGGCGCTCTTTCGGTGGTGCTGATTGGCCACGCATACGCGGTTTCGGGCGAAAGGAGCGATGCGCTGGCCGTCATCGAGCAGCTGAATGAGTTGTCAAAGCGGAGATACTTTTCGCCCTATCGCATTGCATTGATTCAGGCAGGGCTCGGCAATGATGAGGAAGCGTTCGACTGTCTTGAAGAGGCATACGCCAGACGTGATGCGCGGCTGATCTGGCTAAAGGTAGATCCAGCCCTGGATAGCCTTCGCTCCGACTCGCGATTCACGGAGATGCTTCGTCGAGTCGGCTTCAGTGAGGAATGATGCGAGAGGAATGATGAGTGATGCGTGATGCGTGATCCGTGAGGAATGATGCGTGATGCGTGATCAGCGTGGTGATTGCCGGTCACGCATCACGGATCACGCATCACGCACTGTTTTACCTATGACCAAACCGCAATTGACTTCTTACGAGTTCGGGTCGTTCCGTTTGGACGTAGCGGAGCGACGGTTGCTCCGAAATGGCAAACCCGTGCCTCTTTCGCCAAAAGTCTTCGACACCCTGCTTGTTCTCGTGGAAAACTCCGGCCGGCTGGTCGCTAAAGATGAGTTGATGTCCCGCCTGTGGCCCGACACGTTTGTCGAGGAGGCGACGCTGGCTCGCAACGTCTCCGACCTGAGAAAGGCTATCGGAGAATTGCCAAACGGCCAGAAATACATCGAGACCGTTCCAAAGTCCGGCTATCGCTTTTGCGCGGTTGTCAGAGAGATCGGACCACCAGATGAGCCGGCGCTGATCCTTCAGCGGCGTACCCGGCTACGAACAGTCGTCGAGGAGGAAACGGAGGCCGACGTTCGGTCGATTGCTGTTTTGCCCTTTAAGCTGCTCGGCATGGACGCGACCGGGGAACACCTTGGCCTCGGATTGGCTGACGCATTGATTACCCGCTTGAGCAACATTCGGCAGATTGCGGTCAGGCCCACCAGCGCGGTGCTGAAGTACGTTGGGCGAGATCACGATACAGTTTCGGCCGGGCGAGAGCTGGGCGTCGAAGCCGTGCTCGACGGAGCGATTCAAAGGTCCGGTGACCGTGTCAGAGTTACAGTTCAGCTTGTGAGCGTGAGTACCGAGGTGTCGCTTTGGGCCGGCAAATTCGATGAGATGTTCACCGACCTGTTTTCGGTGGAAGACTCGATTTCCGGGCAGATGGCGAAAGCGCTGGTGTTAGGGCTGACTCGCGAAGAACGAAGGTTGCTCACCAGGCGGTTCACCGACAACAGTGAGGCCTACGAGCTCTATCTCAAAGGCCGTTACCACTGGAACAAGCGAACAGCAGAAGGGATCGAGAGGAGCATAGGCTGTTTCCAGCGCGCAATTGATCTTGACCCGGATTATCCACTGGCTTACGCGGGGCTGGCGGACTCCTACACACTTCTGGGTGACGTCGGACTCACGGCGATTCAGCCGAAGATTGCTTTTTCAAAGGCGAAACAGGCGGCGATGAAGGCGCTTGATATCGACGGCTCGCTCGCCGAGGCGCGTGCTGCACTGGCGCACCTTCACATGCATTGCTACGAGTGGGCACAGGCGCGTCGGGAGTTCGATCGCGTGATGGAGTTGAACCCGAACTATGCCTACGGGCGTCAGCTACGCGCCTTCTATTTGGCGTTTCAAGGCCGGATGCAGGAAGCAAGCGTCGAGATGAACCAGGCATTGAAGCTCGAGCCGCTTTCGCTCCCAATAAACATCGACATCGGCGTAATCCACTATTTCGCGCGAGACTACGACCGGGCCATTGATCAGTACCGGCAGACCCTCGAGATGGATTCTGACTTCGATCGCGCTCACTTCTGGCTCGCGGCCGCCTATGAGCAAAAGCAGATGTACGAAGAGGCAATCACTGAGTACACAACCGCCCTTGCGCTTTCCGGCGGCGCTCTCGAGGCACGTGCGTCGATGGGCCATGCCTACGCACGCGCGGGCCGTCGGGCTGAGGCCTTGCGAATCCTCGAAGAGCTGAGCGACGAGACGTCATACAGATACTCGTCGCCGTATGACCTGGCAATAATCAATCTCGGCCTGGGCGAGAACGAGTCGGCGATCAACTGGCTTAGCCGGGCCTGCGATGAGCACGCTGGGTGGATGATCTATTTGACCGTGGATCCGCGACTGGACGGCGTTCGCGAGGACTCGCGATTCAAGCAATTGCTCCGAACCGTGGGATTCGAGTCGTGATAACAGGGCGTGAAGCAGACTCGGGGCGCGCCGTCCCACTCACTCGACCGGCTACGAGCGATCAGGCATCCTGACGGCCAATGAGGCGTAAGTGGTAGCGATCGGGATCGTATGCTGTTAAGAACTTCAACGTTGAGGTGATCATCATGTCGATTTGTAGGACGACCAGTTTGATTCTCCTTGCTGCGACCTTAGCTGCATGTAGTACTTCCCGCGTCTCCCCTGGAAGCAACTCCAACTCGGGCGGTGGATCGCCCACAGCTGGCCTCAGCGCCGGGACCGACCCAAAAGGAGACGTGATCAACGCATACCGACTGCAAGCCACTAAACCTTATCGGTTGCGTGAGACGACAACGATGTCGGGGCAAGGTGGCAGTCAGACATTTTCGAGAGTCCTGGAAGTTGTCCCGCCAGATCGCTTTCACGCGATGCTCGACGAATACGAATCGATTACCATCGGTGACGTCCAATATACCAAGTTAAATGGGAAATGGTCGCAGTCAAGCCGGGCCGACAAACGAAACGTAAGCGGGGGCGTCGGCAAACTGATACTTCAACAGATCGAATCGGGTGCCCTGATCATCACGTATATCGGGCGCGACGCAGCCGATGGAAAAGCGGCGCAGTTATATGAGATGTCGGGCACGGTGAAGATCGGCGAGACGGAGATAAAGGGCCAGCAAAAAATATGGATCAGTGTAGCGGAGGGCTTGCCACTTAAGTATGCGAGTAAGAGTGAGTCTCCGTACGCCATCGACAGCGTACTAACCTATGAGTACGATCCCGGTATCAAGATTGAAGCCCCAATGTAGGATCTAGGATTTAGGATCTAGGTTCTGGGATTAGGACTTAGGATCTGGGATCTAGATGATTTAGGATTTGAATCTTGGAACTAGAAGGCGAGCCCTCTAGATCCTGAACCCTAGATCCTAGATAATCCTAAACCCTAGATCCTAGATCCTAGATGATCCTAAATCCTAGATCCTCGATCCTCGGAATGTCCAGGGTCGGCGTCTCATTGGGGCAAACCGATTCGCCGCACCAGATCATGGAAACGAGGATCCGGGCGCAAGGGCGCGAACTCTGGCCGTATTTTCAGGTTAACCAGGTGGAAGGATCGCTCCTTGTACGACCTTTCCAACCGCTGAAACGCTGGCTCCATCTGACCAAGGGCAACATAAATCGCCGCGATCTCATACGACGACACATAGCGAACCGCGGAAAGCTTCTGCAATTCGTTCAGTATTCTGTTTGCCTCGTTGCTCTTGCCTGCTTTTGCATAGGCGTGACCGAGGGCTGCGATCATCAGCGGACTGCTCCCTGAAAGAGTTATCGCCTTTTGAAGCTCTGCAATGGCGTCGTCAAACATTCCCTTTTGTTCATAAGCGAGCCCAAGGTGCCAATGCGCCACGGCGAAGTTTGAGTCCATCTCTATCGTCTTCCGACATTGTTCGATTGCATCGTCATAACGCCCCGCGAAGTAGAGCGTTGCCCCCAAAAAGGTATTCATCACCAGCGATGTCGGCTCAAGGTCCAGCGCTCGTTTCATTTCCTGTATGGCTTCTTCGAACTGTCCCGTAGGCGTTAGATAATGGATGGCATACCATTGATGAGCGGTAGCATAATCCGGTTTGAGTTCTATGCTGAGCCTAAACTCTTTTTCCGCATCCGACCATTCCCAATCGTAATTCACTTTGACGTGAGCCAGCGAGGCATGCGCTTCGGCAAGTGTACTGTCTATTGCCAGCGCATTGGTCGCAGCCTCTCTAGCCTTTGGCATCGTTTCGTTGGGGGCAGCAAAATTATAGAACGTCAGACCGGTGTAGGAATCTGCCAACCCGGCGTAAGCAAGCGCGTACGACGGATCTTTTTCGACCGCTTGCTTGAACTGCGCGATGCCAAGCTTGAATCCTTCCCCGGTTCTCTTGTTCCAAAAAAAACGGCCTTTCAAATAAAGCTGATAAGCTTCGGCATTATCCGTGTAGCGCTTTATCAAACGCCTTTGCTCTTCGCCGGAGAGCTTCAACGCCAGCGCCGCCGCCACCTTGGTGGAGATAGAGTCTTCGACTCTGAATATATCCGTAAAATTCTCGTCGAAGTTATCCGCCCATAGCAATGAAACATCCGAAACACTGACCAACCGCACCGTAACTCTTAGTCGCTCACCCAATCTCCGTATGCTCCCCTCCAACACCGAGTCCACTTTCAGTTCTTGACCAGCTACAACTGTCTCTTTCTCAGAAGTGGCGTACTTTAGGACAGCACTGGATGGCCGCACGGTTAATACCTTGAGGCTGGCGAGCCTGGTTGTTAATGTCTCCGC
>DASYSA010000028.1:0-22991 GCA_036003885.1 Blastocatellia bacterium
CATGAAAACTCGCAGAACATCAACGAAACTGATTGTATCGTCCGCGGCGGTGCTTCTCCTAGGCACCACCATCGCGGGCGTTACCTGCAAGACGAACTTTGTCATGAGCGCTCCTCCAGAACCCGAATAGCTCCGGCGGGCGGGTGACAGGTCGCAAGGTAGAGCCCGGCTGGCCGATGAGCCCGCTCGCGGACAGGGCGCGCTTCAGCGTCCGCCGCGATCAAGTGGGGACAGAATGCGAAAGGAGCGAATCACACAAATAAGGAGAAAGCCATGAAGAATCAGAGGCACACATATAACAGCGGTTCTCTGAACCAACCGAAGATAGAGTCTAAACGTGGAATCGCGAGAAAAGTCTTACTAGCTTTAATCCTGATCGCGATCATGGCAATGGCAGCGGTCACTCAATCCGACTGCACGGTCACTCAATCCGACTGCGCCGCTGGGAAGCCCTACTGCTACGATTCACCCGTACACCTCAGCTCTCTGATCAACTCTCCAGGGTTCGAGGGTGGACCGTCGCTCTCAGCCGACGGTCTCGAGCTCTACTTCGTGTCTGACCGTCCCGGCGCCCTCGGCGGCCCGGGAGATCAAGACATCTACGTGAGCCGGCGCGCTTCGGTCCATGCCGACTGGGACGCGCCCGAACGTGTCCCGCCTCCGATCTCAAGCCCCTTCTTCGACATCACGCCATCCATCTCGCCCGACGGCCTGGCCCTTTATTTCGGCTCGAATCGGCCCGGCCCATTCAGCCCGCCGTGGCCGGACCTCTGGGTTTCCCACCGAGCCTCCATTAATGACCCGTGGGGTGAGGCCGTGAATCTCGGGCCTGGCGTCAACACGCCCCTTTTCGAGGGTTCGATCAGCGTAAGCCCAGACGAGCTCACCGCCTACTTCGCCGGAGTGACCTCGGACTTCGTGTTCAAAATCTACGTGTCGACAAGGAATTCCACGGATGAACCCTTCGGTCCGAGGGTGCTGGTCGATCCCCCGATCAACTCCGACGGTCATGCCTACGGACCGGCACTCACCCCGGATGGGCACACTATGTTCTTCGCAGCCGGGAGTGACAACCCATTCGCCCCCGGCGCCATCAACCACATCTACGTGTCGCAACGCAAGAACAAGCGCGAGCCCTGGGGTGCCCCTATCTATCTCGATACCATAAACTGCGCGACGTGCTTTGGAGGGCTGCCCACCATTCGCGTGGACGGCAAGGAGATCTGCTGGATGGGCGATCGAGGAGACAGCAAGGGGGACAAAGACATCTATTGCGCACATCGCCGTTGAGGTTCTGCATCACTGTACGCTCGGGAGGGTTCGGTTCCGGTGACCTCTACGTTCGGTGCTATTCGCGGATCACCTTTGACACGCTTGCTGAACTCAAGGCCGGTATCGCAGCACCGCTGGACTCTTGCCAACCCACGCGTAGCGATGCTTTACTCCCCGATGGGCAACTCTTTGCTAACCGCCTCACCGGCGGCTATCGCGCCATTGCGATCCGAAAACAGACCGTTTTATTTTTGGAACAAGTGCATGGAACCTTCGTAAAAGTGAAAAATGAAAACGCGTTCGATGACTCTTAGATTCTTCGCGGCCGCATGGGTCGTAGGATTAGTGATCGGAGGATTCGCGCAACAGGTTGCCGACCCCGACTTCGACACCAAAGTCACTAAACCTGCCTACACAACCAAGCATCCGAGGGTGCTACTGGACGAAGCGCACAACAACTTTCACACGGCCGGCGGGCGTTACAAACCGTTTGCCGACCTGATCACCAGCGATGGCTATCAGGTCACGCCCGGCAAACAGAAGTTCGCCCTGGATACGCTTAAAGGCATCGACGTGCTGGTCATCTCGAACGCGCTCGGCGCCCCGTTGATGGGAAGTCCCGCCGCCAGCAATTCCGCCTTTACTGATGAGGAATGCGACGCCGTTCGCGACTGGGTCCGTGCAGGCGGACACCTGCTGTTGATCGCCGACCACGCGCCGGCGGGAGCCGCGAACGAGAAGCTGGGCATGCGCTTCGGCGTCGGTATGAGTAAGGGTTACACGGCCGACCCCGCCAACCACGATGGAGACAACGAAGGCTCCATTACCTACACTCCCGCTAACAAGTTACTCGCGGATCATCCGATCACTCGAGGACGCAACGCCAGTGAGAAGATTTCGAACATCATCGCGTTCACCGGCCAGTCGTTGAAAGGCCCGGAAGGCAGCGTAGCGTTTATGAAGCTGGCAGACACCGCTGTGGATCTGACTCTACGGGGTCAGGGCGTTGAACCAACGCGAGCTTCGGCGGCGGGCCGAGCCCAGGGCATTGCATTCAAGTTAGGCAAGGGGCGCGCTGTGGTGCTGGGAGAGGCTGCCATGTTGTCGGCTCAACTGGTAGGGCCTGAGAAAATGAAGTTTGGAATGAACCGGCCGGGCCTCGATAATCGTCAACTCGCGCTTAACATCATGCACTGGCTATCAGGCCTGCTGAAGTGAGAGCTGAAGAGGCGGATGCAAGGATCCCGGCGCGTCCCGTGATGATAATCTTTCGTTCGAAGACAATTCTTCGTTACAACCTCGCATATTGATGAAGACCCCTCCTGAGAAGACAAAACCTCCCTCGGAAGATCGTCGCCTCGTCCGCCTCACGAAGATCTGCCTCGCGCTGCCGGAGGCCGTACGGCAGTACAACGGCGAACACGCGGGCTTCCTGGTCAGGAAAAGAACCTTCGCCTACTTCCTGAACGACCATCATGGCGACGGCATTGTTGCGGTTACCTGCAAGGCGTTGCCCGGCGACAACGTAGCGCTAGCCGCCGCTCAACCCGCGAGGTTCTACCTGCCCTCGTATATTGGACCCAGGGGTTGGGTCGCGCTTCGGCTGGATGTGGGCGCCGTTGACTGGGACGAAGTAGCCGAACTGGTCGTCGGCAGCTATTTGCTGGTTGCGCCGAAGCGGCTCGCCGCACTCATCTAATTCTGTCATTTGTCACTCGTCATTTGTCATTTGTCATTTGTCACTCGTCACTCGTCATTTGTCATTTGTCACGTGCTAATCGCCGAACGATCACAAAAGAGGACCAACCACTGATTACCAGTAGCGAATGGCAAAGGACAAATGACAAAGGACAAATGACAAATGACAAACATCTGACAAACCATGGGAATGCGGGTATTCTAATGGGCGTATTCCGGTATGAAGGCCATTGCGAAAAACAAACTCATAGCGCACTATCGCATTCTGGAATTGCTCGGTGCGGGTGGGATGGGCGCGGTCTACAAGGCGCACGATGAGAAGCTCGACCGCATCGTGGCGCTCAAGCTACTGCCTCCGGACGCCGTTTCAAATGAAGATCGCCGCCGCCGATTTCTTCAGGAGGCTCGCGCGGCCTCAGCCTTGAATCATCCCCACATTTTGACCATCTACGAGATCGGCGAAGTCGACTCCAAGCCATACATAGCTATGGAGTACATCCAGGGCCAGACGCTGCGGCAGAAGATCGCGGCGCGGTCGCTATCGATCTCAACTGCCCTGGAAATCGCCATACAGGTTGCAGAAGGCCTGTCCAAGGCACACGAACATGGCATCGTGCATCGTGATCTCAAGCCGGAGAACCTGATGATCACACGCGACGGATATGCCAAGATCCTCGACTTCGGCCTCGCGAAGCTCATAGTCGGCGACAAACCCCGCGCTGCGGATAGCGCGGAAAAGACGGTGGTCCACGTGAACACGCAGACCGGGACCGTCATGGGAACGCCCAATTATATGTCGCCCGAGCAGATACTCGGTCGCCGGGTCGATCACCGCAGCGATGTCTTTTCCTTTGGGATTGTGCTTTACGAAATGGCGGCCGGACAGCGCCCCTTTGCCGGCGAGAATGATGTGGACACGATGCATGCAATCCTGCATGAAGAACCGAGGCCGCCGCATGTCGTCAGCTCAACTCTACCCCGCGATCTGCATCGAATCGTAACCCGCGCCCTCGCCAAGCAGCCGAAGGAGCGCTATCAGGCGATCAAGGAGCTCGCCAACGAAATCAGGGAACTCAAGCGCAACCTCGAACTGGGTAAGACGACAGCGGCACCCAAAAAGACAAGGCTCGTTGTGAAGCCCGTAACCACCACCGCCCAACGCGCGGTGAAGATCGATTACGAAAAAGCTCTGAACACAGCTCAATACCAGGCGGTCACACAGATCGACGGCCCTCTGTTGATCGTCGCAGGCGCGGGCACGGGAAAGACCCGGACGCTGGTCTATCGGGTAGCGAGGCTGGTAGAGATGGGCGTTCGTCCGGAATCGGTCCTCCTGCTGACCTTCACACGGCGCTCGGCTGCAAGCATGCTGGCCCGCGCCGCAGCGCTTGCCGATGAGCGCTGCCAGCGCGTCTCGGGCGGAACATTCCATTCCGTTGCTCACTCAATATTACGAAAGTACCCGGAGCTCTCCGGAGTTGCCCGCTCGTTCACCGTTCTGGATCAGAGCGACACCGAAGATCTGATCGATCTGCTGCGCCGCCAGATGGGCCTTACCGGAAAAGAGCGCCACTTCCCGCGCAAACGCACGATCGGCACCATCTTCAGCATGACCGTCAACAAGCTTGTTACTCTCGAACAGTTATTGGAGCAGCAATATCCACAGTTTGCTCACGAACAGGCAGCGCTGCAGGAACTGTTCAGCGCGTTTGATCAGTACAAACGCGAGCGTCACTTGCTTACTTATGATGACTTGCTTGTTCGCGCGCGCGATGCTCTCGAGAACAGCGAGGAATTGCGCGACAAGCTTTCAGATCAGTATCGCTACGTCATGGTCGATGAATACCAGGACACCAACAAGCTTCAGGCGCAAATTGTCCGGCTGATTGCAAGTTCCCACGACAACGTGGCCGTGGTCGGAGATGAATGCCAGTCGATATATTCCTTCCGCGGCGCCAGCTGCAAAAACATGTTCGAGTTTCCGGGGCTCTTCCCAAAGGCCCAAATCATAAAGCTCGAAGAGAATTTCCGTAGCACGCAGCCGATTCTCGACGTCGCAAACACCCTCATAGGCGATACCACGGAAGGTTTTGGCAAACGCCTGTTCTCGCAGGCGACGGAAGGGCCGCCGCCCATGCTTATCACCGCGAACGACGAGAACGAGCAATCGCGCTTCGTAGCGCAGCGAATAGACGAATTCCGGGAAGAAGGCGTGCCGCTGAGTGAGATCGCGGTCTTGTTTCGAGCCAGCTCCCACTCTTTCGATCTGGAGATCGAACTGGCGAAACATGGAATTCCGTTTCGCAAGTTTGGCGGGATTAAGTTCGCCGAGTCGGCCCACATCAAGGATGTGCTCGCGTTTCTGCGCGTGGTCATCAATCCATCGGACACCATCTCCTGGTATCGAACGCTCAAGCTCGTCAACAACGTAGGTGAGGTGACGGTCGGACAGATTCTCGACTACCTGGGCGTAGAGAAGAGAGAATTCCGAACTCCTAAAGCGAAGAGCGGGCTGTTCAAGAAGCTAAAACAATTTCCAGGGCGGGCCGCTTACATGGATCAGTTGATCCGGCTCGCGCACTTGCTGCAGACCACACACGAACAGAAGACGCCGCGCGGGCAGATCGCAGCCATCGAGCGCTTCTATCGCCCGATCATGCAAGCGAACTTCGACGACCACCCGCGCCGGCAGCGCGAGTTGGAACACCTGATCACTATCGCAAAAAGGTATAAGGACAGTGAAGAGCTATTATCCGACGTGACTCTTGACCCGATCGAAACGGCGCTTGCAGAGTCAGTGGCCCGCGGACAGGGTTATGTCACGCTTTCCACCGTGCATTCCGCAAAAGGGCTGGAGTGGAATGCGCTGTTCGTGATCTGGATGCTGGATGGCTGGTTCCCGTCGTTTCGCGCCTATGATGTGTTTGAAGATTTGGAGGAGGAGAAGCGACTGCTCTACGTTGCGGCGACCCGCGCAAAGGAACACCTCTATTTCACCTGCCCTCTGAACCCTCACGAAGGTTATGCATCAGGCTCATTCTCGACGGTGTCTCAGTTTCTGGAGGCTATTCCTTCAACCATTCTCACCCGTGCGACCCTGTCTGGAGAGGTAAGCCAGACTTCTTCTCGCTCCTCCATTTCGCTTGCGACTCCAGCGAGCTGACCGGTAGCCCACTGAAATAATCGACGAAGCGGGCTAACCAGCACACGGATCAGCAGGGAGGAACGGAGGGGACTCTACTTTTTATAGAGATCCGGAAACTGCTTGCGAAGGTTAGCAACCTTGGGAAGGTCGTTTACCATAATGTACGAGTCATCCGGGTGATTGCGGGCGTAGTCCTGATGATAGGCCTCTGCCGGATAGAAAGAACTCGTGGTGACGACCTCGGTTACAATAGGGCGCCCGAAAACCTTCGCCTCGTTGAGCTGGTCAATGTAGGCTTTTGCAATACGCTTCTGCTCTTCGTCGGAGCAAAAGATAGCCGAGCGGTATTGGGTGCCGTGGTCGGGTCCCTGCCGATTCAGCTGCGTGGGGTCATGCGCAACCGAGAAAAACACCTTGAGGAGCTTCCCATACGAGATCTGCGACGGATCGTACTTTACGCGAACTGATTCGGCGTGACCGGTTCTACCCGACGAGACCATCTCGTATTGAGCCGTACCAGCTGTTCCACCGGCGTATCCGGACTTCACGTCAATGACTCCTTTGACGTGTTCGAACACGGCTTCGATGCCCCAGAAGCACCCCCCAGCGACAACGGCGGTCTGCTCGCCTTTCGCCGAAGCCAGCGGCGCGTCTATCAGCGGATCCGGGATCGCGACGGTAGCAGTAGCGACGTTGCACGCAAGCGTGATGACGACGGGGAAGATTGCAAGAATCCTGAGATATAGAGACGACATAACCTAATAATCAGCCGCTCGATCCACATTCGTCAACTGCATGCAATCTATTGGGTGCAAAATCCGTCGCCGGCACGGAGATTATTCAGGAAGTCCTAAAGGGTCATCAGCCTGTCATTTTACGAGATCGGGCTGGACGGAAATGTCTACCCATGAAATCCTGCGATATACTCGGGCCGCTAATCTATCTCTGACAGGCAGGGGGACCGCGGGTGAACAGGGAGGGTGCAGAACGGCAGATTGATGACCTCTTGCTTCGCTTCATAAATGCGCCCTGTGAAACGGAATCCGAAGCCCTTCTCGAGCAGTTGATCTGCCATCAAGCCCTGCCTCTGATAACAAACATTGTAGGCTTCAAGCTCCGGGCATCTTCCTGGCGCTGGTACTCGGGCCGAGATGGGCAGGAGGCTGAAGACGTTTCCGGCGAAGTCATCCTCAAACTGATTCGTCTGCTTCGCGACCATAAGTCTTCTCCCGAAGACAATCCCATAGAGAGCTTGCGCAGCTACGTCGCTGTAATGGCCTATAACGCCTCAGATGCATACCTGCGAAAGAAGTATCCCAGGCGATCAAGTCTCAAGAATAAGGTCAAGTACATTCTAACGCATCAGCCGGGACTGGCGCTCTGGGAGGCTGAAGAGGGAACGATGCTTTGCGGTCTTGCATCGTGGCGCCACGAGGAGAGACCTGGGCCGCTACGACTCGATCAGGATGGACGTGAGATGAATGCCTTCCTCCTGCAGAAATCCGAAGGGAAGGGGATCGAGCATATGAAGCCCGCCGATCAGATCGCGGGGGTCTGTGAGTTCGCGGGCTATCCACTTGAGATCGACGATCTGGTCAACGCCATGGCGGACGTCTGGGGCGTTCGCGACGCTCAGCCGGAAGGGGAATGGGATGCACCTGAATTAGACAGTCTTCCTCAGTTGTCCCCGGACCCGGTCGAAAGGCTCGACGCCACCCTTGATCAGCGAGCGAGGATCAAACAGGTCTGGAGTGAGATGGTGAAACTGCCTGTAAGGCAGCGAGCGGCGCTCTTGTTGAATCTCAGAGACGACCAGGGAGGATCAGCCATTGCGATGCTCCCGCTGTTGAAAATAGCTTCGATCCAGGAGATAGCCGACGCGCTGGAGATGCCGGCTCAAGAACTGGCAGCGCTGTGGAACGAGCTGCCCCTTGAAGATGCAGTTATTGCCGGAAGGCTTGGCGCTACCCGCCAACAGGTCTCTAATCTTCGGAAATGCGCTCGAGAGCGCCTGTTGCGACGCCTGGGAACGGCGTAACGAGGAAAAAGAAATATTATGGAAGTGGTAAGACCCAACGGCGACTATCATCTCAAAGAAGTAGAGGGGAGAACCTCCGCTTCACACAAATCGGATTGGTGAAAGATGGATAAGGGAGCGACCCATCTCTCAGAGGACGACATTGTCCGCTACCGCAGTCGCAGGATGCCGCCTGCCGATTTGCTTGCGGCCGACGCTCACCTTGCGCTGTGCGATCCTTGCCACGGCCGTTTGATTGACTGGCAAAAGATGAGCGAAAAGACGGGGTCTGCGGCAAGAGCCTTTGATGAAGCGGCGCAGGGCGAAGTCACTCATCTCTCCTACGATCAGCTGGCTAAGCTCGTGGACGAGGAACTGAGTGATATAGATCGGGAGATAGCTGAGTCTCATCTCGGTCTATGCTCTCAATGCGAAATCGAGTTGAACGACCTCCGCGAAGTCCGTTCCAGAATGGCATCGCCCGCGAAAGAGTACGCGCCCGAGAGAAAACGGGCCTCTCGAGCGAGGCCCCCCGCGCTATGGCAACGACCCGCGTTTCGCATTCCAGCACAGGCGGCCGCCGCGCTTGCCTGCGCCGCACTCCTGGTGATTCTGGTCAGCCTCCCTCTAAGGAGGGAGACTACCAGACTGCGGGCAAGAGTAGCCGAACTTGAAACCAACAACGAAGCGCTCAAGGAGAAAGCTGCGGAGTCCGAGAGGCTGCAAAGCGAAATAGCGGCGCTGCGCGACGAGGTTGGGCACCTGAAGCAGGCGGCCGAGGGCGAGGCGCTCGTCGCGCTTAACGATGGCCCCGGGCGCGTCACTCTGGACAAGAGCGGCAATCTTTCGGGGTTGAATGCGCAGCCGCAGTATGAGCGGGCTGTGCGTGAGGCCCTGCAAAAGGAGCGCGTCAACCTGCCGGCAGCCATTGCGGGGAGCCACTCAGGAACGCTTATGGGTGGGGAATACCCTGAGTTCAAGTTGCTCGCGCCTGTAGGGATTGTGATCGAAACAGACCGTCCAACGTTCCGCTGGAGCAGGCTGGAAGGCGCGACAGGCTACACTGTTACCGTTTACAATTCCCACCTCACCAGGATAGCGACCAGCGATGTAGTAACGGCGAATGAGTGGACGGCGACTTCCGCACTCCCGCGAGGCGGGACCTGCATCTGGCAGGTGAGAGCGATCAAAGATGGCAAGGAGGTAGTCGCCCCGCCTCCGGCCGGGCCGAAAGCCAAATTCAGAGTGCTGGAGCAATCAAAAGTCGATGAAATCGTGCGGGTCAAAAAGGATTACTCAAATTCTCATTTGGTGATGGGCGTTGTCTATGCCGAGGCAGGGCTTCGCGAGGAAGCAAAGCGCGAGTTTGCCGAACTGCTCAAAGCCAATCCTCAGTCGCCGGTAGCTCGCAAAATTTTACTGAGTGTGAGCCGTACGAAGCGGTGAACGATGGTAACCAGTTATACTACAAGCCGCACCAGGTAGTAATGCGCCGCCGGTAGACGAACGCGACTACCGGCGGCGCATCGGAAATCCCATTCAGCAGTGTCGTTGCGGGATGGGTTCAATCCACGAAGATGTTGCCCCACGCCTGGGTATCGACGGCCGCGGGGTGGACGACGAGCTGGTTTGATGCCAACAGATTCGAAACCAGTCTGGTGTGAGAGGCGGTCGACAGAATTTTAATGCCTACTCCGCCGACTCCGCCATTCTGCTCGAAACGGTTGTTCATCAGCATTGCGGCATCAGCGCCGATCAATGCGCCGATGCTTCCACAGCTCTCGAACCGGCAGCCTGCAATCACATAATCATTGCCCCAGACGGGTTGCCCATTGGCAGGCGGTACCGGGTCGTCCTGCGAGCCGAAGATGCGCAGACCCACGCATCGCGCCTGATTCAGAATGCAATCGCGAATCCGCCAGTGAAAGGCGTTTTGATGCATTACGATGTTGTAGTCGTTTCCGAAAACGCTCGCTCGGTCAATGTAAACGGAGAGCGCGCTCGTGCCCGGACGGCTTCCATATATTCCAGCGAAAAAGCCCGTCACAATCACATCCCTGACAAACACCTTGTTGGCACGAGACACGTCGATTCCAACGTTTGTCCCGCCATCAAGCCGGCCTATGGCAATATCGCGGATGGTAATGTTGGTGGCCAGGCTATCGAAGCGAATGGCCGACACGCCATTTGCAAGTCCGGTGAATCTTAGGGCGCCCTCGCCATCAATGCCAGTGCCCGCGAGAGTGTAGCGTGACGGAATCACCAGTGGCTCGGACAGCGTCACAGGCTCGTCGATGACCAGAGTGGCTGCGCCGAACTCGGTCCCCTTAACTGCTTTCAGGAAGCACGGCAACCTCTCGTAATTCCTGCCCAGAAACGGCGCGAGTTCGCTGAGGTAGTAAAGGTGCCGGCTGGTGAGGGGATTGTGACCGTTCTGAATGGCTGCCCTGATCGCATTGATGACATCCGGGCATCCGATATCGATGCCGGTAATATCGCCAATGTCTGGTCCTCTAAAGAACCCGAACTTTTCGGTCTGACAGTCGACGCTCCCGATTGGCAAATCGGCTGCTCTCTGCGTTTCGCTGTGGGCATACGGCACTGCCAGGGACAACATCGCCAACAACGCAATTGCCGCGTGCTGATTACTTCGTTTTCGATTGCTCATAAATCCCATAATCTTCTCCTGCTCGATGTTAGAGCGCAGTCGTTTTGCGCGCCTTTCGCTTCCTGAACGCGGACAGCTTAGCGCAATCAGTGAAAGCGCACTGCAAAGATGTTCACACACCGGCAGTGAACTTTCTCACAGGGTTTGTTCTTTGATTTCCAACGGGTGTGGACTGCGGTTGCTATTGACCGCATCTGCTGACGTCAAATCCGGACAAAAGCCCAATACGCAGAAAAGATTCTCAGGCGACAAAGCCCCTCAGAGAATATTGACTGCTCGCGCGGCCAGCAGCGCGATGATCAACAGCGAGAGCATCGATTGCAGCATCATCAACACTTTTGCCCACCTGGCCAGCACGGGCACGTCGGTCGGGGAAAAGGCGGTGTTGGTGTTGAAGGCGAGAAATAAGTAGTCAACAAAATTGGGCGACCAGTTCTCCTGGCCGGCGTCTCTGAGCGCGTCTGCACCCATCGTCATCTGCGGAAAGAGGAAGGCTCCCTCAGAGTGTCCGGGACGTTTGTCCCGTTGATGCGGCCCGCCGGCGTCCAGCCGCCAGTACCACAACGCGAAGACCAGAATATTGGTGATCCAGAGTGAAGCCGCCGAGAGTAACAGCGACTCCGGTGACTCCTTGTGCGCGGGCAGTGCGTGGATGAGCAGGATCAAAGAGAGGATTAAGCCAAGGGTCAGGACCCCGCTCACTGAGAAGCCGAAGATCACGTTGAGCCGGTGATTGCCCGTCCAATGAGAAATGACGGTTGGAATCAGCAGCGCGATCATAATAGAAGGGATGAGCCATCGCGGGCCGAACGTGAGCTCCTCGGGTAATGCTGTATAAAGTCCGCCCACAGCAAGCGCCGCAATGAAGGCGGGCCAGCGCGGCTCCGGGTCAAGCTGTTGAGCCAGATCTTCGTCACGATTCAGCGTCTCCAGGACATCCTCTGCCATTGCCTAGACCGCCCCCAGGAGTTCATAGTAAGCGGCTCGCAGGTCGGACCTGTCGAGCCATGTGGACGCCAACTATATATCTCGATTTCGGCCTGTTCAACCTGTGAAGTTGCGAACTCCTGGGCGTGCGACTAAAGCGTATCTTCAAGGTCGCAGGATACTGACGAATGAGCTGTGCCGTAGTGGCGCCTTCGCAGCACCGGCCGCCATTCACTTCACCAATCCGTCGCGCATGGTCGCCTGCAGCAAATACTCCCCGCACACTGGATTCCAACCAGAACGGTTCGCGGTCCACTGACGAGAACAGCAGCCGTTGTGCCCGTCCGCCGGCCTTTGCAACGTCAGCTCCTGTCTCAGGCCTCGACCCCCGCGCTTAATGCGAAGCTTCACTCTCGACGCGCAGTTCGTTCTTTACCTCGAATACTCCCGGTACTGACCGCGCCTTCATAAAGGCTATTTGGCTCTCCTGCTGAGTTGCCACCACCCCTTTGAGAGCCACCCTGCCATTCTTCACAATGATGTGTATCGGCGGAACCGCGCGCGTCGCATAACGAAATAGCGGCGAGTTCGCGTTGAACAACGCGCGGTAGATTGCCGCCCGAACCCTATCATCGCTGGGCGAGAGTGGCAGGACCTCGATCTCATTGACCACCTTGTCCACGCCCTCTATGTCTTTCACGCGTGATTCCGCGTCCTTCCTGGTACTGGGCCGGACAACCTCTCCGCGCAGGATCAACGTTCCGTCCGGGCGCATTTCCCCCTCCAACCAATCAAACAGGCCATAATACGGCAGGGTCACAAGCTCGTGACGAATCTCTTTGATAAGACCTTTGCTCGGCGTCACCTGGTTAGCGGCGTAGACGGCGTGTGCCTGAACCACGGCCAACTGCATTACAAGTGTCGCCGAAAGAATCACAAACGTGATCAGTCTTTTGCTACGCATAAACATCTCCTCCTTTCCGATTGTCTTCTGGTCACTGCTCGAGAACTCAGATGGCAAGCTTTATGCCAGAAGCTGCGGGCAAACAAGGTGATTGTCAGCACGATGTTAGTGGAAGTTAACGTCTCCCCCGTGTGCCTGATTTGCGGACAGGCTAACGCAAAGGCTGTCATCCACTCTGTCGAGGTCTTGTGCTCTTCGAGCTGAAGCGAGTTATCTAGTTTGTCCTCGCCAGCGAAGCCGCTGGAGTCGCAGAATCGAGGGTCAGGCACCTCGATTCCTCGATTCTACCTTTCTTGACGGGGTCAGGCACTCGATTCCTCGATTCCAGCGACGGATGACATCAAAATCGCAGAATCGAGTGCCTGACCCCGTCACTCCGTCTCTGGCTTCTCGCGCAAAATAGTGGTCTCGCCATTCGACTCGCTGATTGACGAAATGGCTGAGCGAGCGCGCAGGCTTGGCGCGCTGCACGAATACCAACTGAAGATTACTAGGGTGGAGTAATTCAGCCGGGAGGAAAGACGCCGCGTTGGGTGAACGCCGGGCGTGAGCGATACGCGAAGCTCGGGTCACCTCCGGCACACGCTAAAGGCACTGTCAGATCCCGGCAAGGCCAAGTCGCCAGCCTCTTGACGAACAAGCCGCGTTGGTGTTTCGTATGACGACGAGGAGTAACGACACCATGTACTGCTCATCGTGCGGCGCTGAGTCGATTCAGGGTTTGCAATACTGCAAACGCTGCGGAGCGAATCTGAATCCGATTGAGTCTTTGGCATCCACTCGCAAACCGAAAGGGCTAGTTTGGATTGTCGCATTTGGAATTGCAATGATGATGGGAGTGCCTTTGGGTGGGATCGCGGTGGTCCTTGAGCGAATACCCCCTCTCTTGCAGAGCGGATTCCCATTGTGGTTTTTGACCGCGCTTACGATCATGAGCTTGTTGATGATGTCTACGGCGCTGGTGCTGCTCAGCCGCCTGTTATCACCTATCTTCAAAACCTATTTGGAGTCGAGCGATGCTGCAGCGGGAGCGAGGCCAAAACTCACGGTGCCAATTTCTGCGCAGATCAGTGCGCCCAATGATTCCATCGTAAGCGTTACCGAGGACACCACTCGCGTGTTCGAGCCGCTGCGCAGAGAGCCGGATAAGCACTGATAGCCCCTTGCCCGATCCGGCGCGCAGGCGTAATATCGCCGCGTTCTCTCGCATCAACTCTGTTTCACATCCGTTCAATTCTCCTTTGAGGCACTGACATGAAACGTAGAGAATTCCTGAAGACAAGCGCTGGGGCGATGATTTCCGCGCGCGCCTTAGCCTCCGGATTGCTCCAGCCAAAAACGCGTGTCGGTCTGATCGGTTCCGGCTGGTACGGCAAGATTGACCTGTTCCGGCTGATTCAGATCGCCCCCGTCGAAGTCGTCTCCATCTGCGACGTCGACCGCAGGATGGTCGCCGCTGCCGCCGATATGATTGCCACGCGGCAGGCTTCGAAAAAGAAGCCTCGTACCTTCGCCGACTACCGGCCGATGCTCAATGAGAAAGATCTCGACATAGTGCTGATTGCTACGCCCGATCACTGGCACGCTCTGCCGCTGATCGCCGCTGTCGAAGCGGGCGCGGACGTGTATCTCCAGAAGCCCATCAGCGTCGATGTGATCGAGGGCCAGGCCATGGTCGCCGCCGCTCGCAAACACAAGCGCGTCGTGCAGGTGGGACTGCAGCGCCGCAGTACGCCGCACCTCGTCGAAGCCCGCGACCGCATCATTCGCGAAGGCAAACTTGGCAAGGTCGGACTGGTCGAGGTCTACTGCTACTACCAGATGAGGGCGAAAGAGAATCCGCCCGACACCGCGCCGCCAGACTATCTCGATTACGAAATGTGGACCGGACCGGCGCCAATGCGGCCATACAACTCGCTGGTTCATCCTCGTGGATGGCGGGCGTTCATGGAGTACAGCAACGGCATCCTGGGAGACATGTGCGTTCACATGCTCGACATGGTTCGATGGATGCTCGGGCTCGGATGGCCTAAGCGAATATCCTCGACAAGCGGAATCCTGATCGACAAGAACAGCAAGGCAAACACTCCTGACACCCAGTTGGCGACTTTCGAATTCGACGACTTGAGAGTTGTGTGGCAGCACCGATCGTGGGGCCAGCCCAATGATCCGAATTATCCGTGGGGAGCGACGATCTACGGCGACAAGGGCACGCTCAAGGCAAGCGTTTTCAGTTACGACTTCATTCCTGTCCAGGGCCAGCCGGTCCACCGCGACGTCACCTACGAGCTGGAGCAGTATCCCGAAGACAAAACAGAAGTGGATCTCGAGCGTCACGTCGCTCCCGCGGTGAGGCATCACTTTCAGGATTTGCTCGCGGCGATCGCGTCGCGCGGCAAGCCGGTGGCGGATATAGAGGAAGGACACATCTCGACTGCGAGTTGCATAGTGGCCAACATCTCGGCGAAGCTCGGCCGAACGATGCTCTGGGATTCGGCGAAGCAAAAAGTGGTGGGTGACGAAGAAGCGAATCGACTACTTGCGAGACAGTATCGCGGACCCTGGAAGCATCCGGGCGTCAGCTGAATGGCCGAAATGCCGATTCAGTTCTTACAACCGTAAGAACATCAGCTTCGACAGGGTGTCCTGCTCACCCCTCTCACTGAAATCACGATAAGAACCAAAGGAGCCGGAAGCTTCCGGCTCCTTTGTCATCCTCTTTGAGGCACTAGGCACTCAAAGCCAGCCCTATTGGCTCGGTTTTTCCTTACTTGCGGTGGCATTCACCGATTTTGCTTTGCAGCCGTCAGCTGATTCGTCGCATTCAGACGTAATCTTGTCACCCTCCTTCAGGTCCGCGAGAGTTGCACTCTTGCCCTCTCTGGTGATCTTGGTGGCGGGGCTTACCAAAATCTTAATCTCTGCGCCGGCATCATCCTTGATGACTATCAAGTTTTGGGCTGCATCAATCGAAACGGCCTGCCCGTTGTGCACCTTATCGGGTTTCTGAGTCTGCTCTTGATTCAACATCGCGCTGGCGAGCACAGCCGTAGTAAACAACACAAAGCACACAAACACACCCTTTCTCATGTTTCGTTACTCCTTAGTTGTAGTATTTGAGCTAAGGTGCGCAAGCAGTATGCCATCTACCCTAAAGCCGCAGTTCGGCCAGGAACGCACGGGATGGGCGATACGGCCACGAGTTCCCGCTCCGGTTAAGTAAAAGTTTCATGTCCACCCCGTAAATATTTCAGCACTAAAATCGAACACGGGACACTAATGCATTCATCATTCAAGGCCGTCTGACCACCGCAGACATATAAAATATTGCAAATTTGTTTCAGGGGTTCTTGCACCAAACGTGCGCGAACAACGCGGGATTAAGGCCTAACAAGCATCGTGATCGAGATTGTTGAGGGAGACCCTTTGTTTCTGGCTTCCTGATTAGCGTCTATTTGCGAAATTAGCGGATGACCCCTTCGTTATAGAGCCTCACGTGAGCGCTTCTACCGGGCGGCGTCCGACCGAATCATACGTATCCCAAAGACCGCTGCCGTCTCGTTGCCTCCCGTAGCCTGGAATCTCACCGTCACTTTCTGCTTGGCCTTCACCAGGTCCGCCGGAATCGCGTACTCGACGTCAAAGAAGCCGCGGGAGCCATTCCCAGGGCGATGTCGCTCGATACTCTGCTGTCCCACTCGCACACCACCGACCATGATCTCGAAGGTCCGGGTCGCCCGCTCCTCATCGTGGTAGGTTACTATCAAGGTCATTGGGTGCTCAGGCTCGACAGGCAAGTCGTACGAAAACCATTTGCCGGCGCGGCGACCTGGTGTTCCCTGTACTCGAACTGACGATGTGTCTTCGCCCTGCTGGTTGAAGTCTCGTTCCAGGAGCGTCTCACCAGGCTGCTGTAAAAAGCTCACCGTAGCGGCCTCGCGTTTGCGCAGTCGTTCCCGCTGGGCGGCTACCTCACCGGCCTTCTTTTCCCATTCCGCGGGCGTGAACAGATCCCAATACACCGAATAGATGCGCCGGTGCAGGCGGTAGAAGGGCACGAGTTCCACATCGCTGTCGCGCCCGACGTTCTCACTTCGAAAGTTGCCGGGTTTGCCAGCCACCGGTTTGAGCCAGTCCGCCGGCGGCCGTTCAGCCGCCACCAGAGAAGGCACACTCACGGGCTGCGCGGATCGCCGGCTCCCGCCGCCGCCTCCTGTGGCGGGTTCCGGCCCGAGGTCACCCGCCATGACCAACGGCCCCCACATGATCGCGGCTACACGCGCGTTGTCAGGCAGCGGCTCGAGCCGCAGCGTCTTCGGCAGAGTCACGGTTACCGTATCTCCGCTCTTCCATTTCCGTTTCAGTTCCACGTAGGAACCGGGCTTTGACAGGTCACTCACGGATTGGCCGTTGATCTTGACCGTGAATGCCGCCCCTGCCCATGAGGGACGGCGCAGAGCAAGCGTGAACTCCCTCGGCGTTTTGAGCGTAAGCTTCAGCGTCGCCGACTCGCCCTCAGGAAAATTCGTATCCATTGCCACGTCTGTGCCCGCCGCTTCCCATCGGGCGGTCGAGGGCACGTACAGGTTCACCCACAGCCGGTCGGCGGATTCGTAGTAAATCCCATCGCCGTGCAAGGCGTGGCTCTCCATGCCCGAGCCCACGCAGCAAGTGAAGCCGCGGAGCATGTCCTGGTACTCGTGTCGCACGCCGCGTCCTACCGGCACCATATAGCATGTCCGGCCATCTTCCGGATCGATAGAGCCCAGAATGTGGTTGAAGAGCGCGCGTTCTTCAAACTCGGCATATTTGATGTCGGGACGAAGCGCGAACAATTTGCGCGTCATCTTGAGCATGTTGTAAACGTTGCACGTCTCGGCGGTGCGTCCGTCGATTCGGTCGGTGAGTTTGTCGGGCGGACCAAAGTATTCGTCCTTACCGTGACCGCCGGTCGCGAAGCTGTGGTGATCGACCACCGCATCCCAAAAGAACCGGGCCCCGTCTCCGTCAGTCTTGTCGCCTGTGTATTGATATCGAGCCAGATAGCCGAGGAGCTTCGGCACCTGGGTGTTTCCATGCAGTCCCGGCAAGTTGTCCTGCTGGTGCGCAAGAGGGTCAAGCACGGCGCGGTGGTCAAAGCGGTGTGAGAGATCGAGCCAGCGCTTGTCACCGGTATCGGCGTAGAGGTCGGCCAGAACCTCGTTCATCCCGCCGAACTCAGTGTTGAGCATCTTTTGAATCTGGGCGTCATCCATTTTCCCAAGAAGTCCTTCGGCCCAGCCCGCAAACTTAGCCTCGAGATCAAGCGCTGTTCGATTGCCGGCGTATCGATAAGCGTCGCGTAGCCCGGCGTACGTCTTATGCAGCGTATACCACGGAGACCAGAGGCCGTTCAGATCGAAGCTGCTGGATCGAATGTTGCCCCTGGCTACTTCGGCGAACTGCTCCCGGCAATTCGCGAGAGCGCCGACGTACCCGTCGCCGTTCTTGTCCTGGACCTCTTTCAATTCCCAGACGATGTAGTCGGCCCGCTCCTTGAATCGTGGATCGCCGGTGGCGGCGTACATCAAGCTCACGGCCGACAGGTAGTGACCGCCAATATGTCCGGTCAGGTTTCTGCCGTCTCCGTCCCAGCCGCCATATCCTTCCGCCCTGGGCGCGAGCCCGGCGAGCTTGCGATAGTAGGCCAGCATGCGATCAGGTTCGAGCTTGAGCAGGTAATCCGCGTCCAGGTCTTCCGCACGCTTGAGTGGTCCGCCGGTCAAGCGCACCGCGGACAAAGGCAGAGGACGAGCGATCTCCGGAATCGCATTCTTTATCTGGCCCGCCGTCGCTGCGCCCGCGACGACAAGCGCGGTCGAGACAAGTCTGATGGCGATAAGTCTGGTTCGAGGTAGAGGCATCGCGAACTCCTGCCGAAGGGTTGTGTGCTTGATTTCCGATCAAGCGCAAAGATGGTTACTCAGGTGGCTCAAGCGTACGAAGAAGTGATACTACAGCATAAGTATCCAGTTCAAGAGGACACGGCGAGGTCGAGAAAGGGCGATCCGCAGATGTCGCAGATTTCCCAGATAACACGAATGAATTGTAATGAATTGTCAATTGTTCTGGTCAGGTCCTTCATCTGTGTCATCTGCGCAATCTGCGGATGAAGACACACATATTCTGCTTGTGTGGATCTGTGATAGACTCCAGCGAACGCTGCTGTTGAGAAAGGAATGCTATGACTGAGGAACAATTTCGGCGCCTGGCTCTCAGTCTTCCGGAAACCTCAGAGGTCTCGCATATGTGTCATCCGGACTTTCGCGTGGGTGGAAAGATCTTCGCTACGCTCTGGCCGGAACCGGGTTGGGCAATGGTAAGGCTGACGCCGGAACAACAGGAGGCGTTCGTTCAGTCCGAGCCCAAAGTCTTCGCGCCTGTCAAAGGAGCATGGGGACGCGCGGGCTGTACGAGCGTGCAGCTCAAGGCGGCGAAGAAGAGCACTCTGCACACCGCGCTGGTCCTCGCGTGGAGAGCGAGAGCACCAAAACGCCTGGTGCAACAGTTCGACCTCGAGTAGCCGCACAAGCATCCGTCTTCACATGTTGGGCTACCGAGGGTTGAGGACCTGTCCATTCGGGCGCCTCGTTTGAGGCCGGCCGTTCATTCCAATAGCCATCTGAACAGAATCCCATTTGAATTGCCGCACAGATGGACATCTCGATGATGATGGGACAGTCACCGGTCCTTCAGCGTCGCTTATGGAGAACCTCGGGCGCGGCGTAGTCGCCGTTCGCTCGACCACAACTGAAGTGGTGGTCTCCAGCGGGATGGGAACCGTGTCGGTGAGAGGCAATCTGGTAACGATTGAGCGCAACACCGGTACGCGGAGGGTGTTGATTAAGGTGGACCGTGGGACGAGGTTTGGAACAGCTTCGTATTCTTCCCCGCCAGGTGTTACTGTCTGCCAGATCCGGGACACGAACATAACGAACAACAGTTGCCAGTGTCAGGAAGGATCCAGGAACTAGGATTTAGGATCTGGGATAATCTAGGATCTGGGATCTAGGATTTAGGATCTAGCTCTCAAGTGCCACGGCCTTAGGTACACCCAGAAGTGCAACGACGTTGGTTACACAGCACATATACCTGTTACCCGACGCCGTCGCACTTGTTACCCAGATCCTGGATCCTGGATAATCCTAGATCCTAGATCTCAGAGATCCTAGATCCCAGAGATCCTAGATCCCAGATAATCCCAGATCCTAAATCCTCATCTCGGAGGGACCGAAGCATGCGAGTCGATCGACGTAGTTTTCTGGCCAGCGCTCTTGCAGCGTCAGCCGTTGGGATGAATTCAACAAACCAACGGAAGGATCATGTGAAGAAAGCGGGATCCGCAGCCCCCAGACGTGCACGATCTTGATCGGGCGGCGGCGGCGCCGGTGCTGAAGCTGGACGACCTGAAGTCATCGGTGATCATCGAGTCAATCAAGTTGCTGAAGAAGGGTGACGAGTATATTGTCCACGTGCGATCCCGGGATGGCGCGGAAGGCGTTTCACTAACAAACCCGCCGCGGGCCGAGTACCTCGACAAGATCCTGAAGCAGTTGGTGATCCCCTCCTTTGTAAACAAGGACGCGCGCGATCTGGAGAACCTGTTGTGGGAGTTTTACCGCGCGCGCGACAACTACAAGCTGTACGGACTCGCACTTTGGTGCCCGCAAGCATGGGTGGAGTTCGCGATCCTGGACATGTTGGGCCGTATCGCGCGTAAGCCAATCGGCGCGCTGGTCGGAGACATTGTGCGGCAGGACGCCGCGTTCTATGTGGCCAGCGGGCGCCGCGACAGCACGCCTGAACAGGAAGTGGAGTACCTGCAGAAACTTCTCGCGGAGTCAGGAGCGAAGGCTGTGAAATTCCGCGTGGGCGGACGGATGAGCCGGAACGCAGACGCGATGCCGGGGCGGACGGAGAAGCTGATTCCGTTAGCGAGGAAGACGCTTGGGGATTCGATTGACATTCATGCAGACTCCAACAGCTCATACGATCCTCAGCACGCCATAAAGGTGGGGCGGATGTTGGAGGAGATCAAAGCGGTATACTTCGAGGAGCCTTGCCAGTTCGATCATCTAGAGGAGACCAAGGTCGTGACCGACACCTTGACCATCCCGGTCGCAGCCGGAGAACAGGAATACAGCGACTGGCGATTTCGGTGGATGATCGCCAATCGAGGCGTCGACATAGTGCAACCGGATCTCTACTATTACGGCGGTATGATCCGGTCGATCAGAGTTGCGCGGATGGCACAGGTAGCGAAGATGCCTACGATCACACACATCTCGGGTGGCTTCGGCTTCGTCTACATGTTGCATTTCGCTTCGTGTGTGCCGGATATCGGTCAGTATCAGGAATACAAACTCGGCTTTGAGAAGTACGCCAACTGGTTCGATCCTCCGATCAAGGTAAAGAGCGGTAAGATGTCGGTGCCCAGCGGGCCGGGCGTCGGGATCAAAGACATCGCGGAACTATTGAAAGGGGCGAAGGAAGTGTAGGCCCGGATCCAGGAGCAGGCACGTGCGCTCGGACGCGCCTCATGCAGTTCGCCCGTCAGGGTTTCGATGTTGTTATGCTTGCGAAAGCAACACAAGGAGGCGCTACAACGATTAAACATCTCTCGCCAACAGCCTATCTGACTCGAAGGGAATTCGCGCGCCGGATCGCGAATTCCGCGCCGCTCGTCCCGCTTCTTGCAGTGGATGAAGGAGTCCTGCGTATCCTTCTCCATGCGCCACAACAGCCCTCAAGAATCGAGTGCGTTGCCGGTTGCGGAGGTCCGCCTGATGGAACCGCTAACGGAGCGCGGCTGATGGAACCATTCGGCGTCGCCTTCGACAAACAGGACAACTGGTACATCTGCGAACACGCGGGGCAGAGGATTACAAAGGTAGACCTCAGGAGAAACATCAGTCGGTTTGCAGGCAGAGAAAACACGTCGCCGGAGCCCGAAGGATCGACTGCCGCCCAAGTGAAATTCCACGACCCTCATGGACTGGTGATCAGTAAAGACCAGCAGATGTACATCGCGGACACCCTGAACCATCGCGTTGTGAAGATTGATTTGAAGACCGGGCAATCTGCGACTGTGGCCGGCTCGGGACAGGCCGGCTATTCCGGTGACGGCGGGCCGGCGAGGAATGCGACCTTCAATCAGCTTTACGCGTTGGATCTGAATCAGGCGAATGACAAGCTCTATATAACCGACCTTCGTAACAGACGAATCAGGGTTCTGGATTTGAAAACCGGCACTGTAACAACCATCGCTGGAAATGGGCAGGAAGGAGTTCCGGCCGACGGAGCATCTGCAATCAACAGTCCGCTGCTTGACCCGCGCGCTACCGCCGTAGATTCCAAAGGGAACGTCTACGTCCTCGAAAGGGGCGGCAATGCGCTCCGTGTGCTCGATAGACAGGGCAAGATCCGAACAGTCATAGGCGCCGGTTTCGGAGCCGCAAGATCGGGAAACCTGAATGGTCCCAAAGACCTCCGCGTCGACCGTCACGATGATGTGATCATCTCCGATACCGAGAACCACCTGATCAAGAAGTATCGTCCGAAAGACGGCTCGATTGTGGTCATCGCGGGTACGGGCGAGAAGGGAGACCGGCTCGTTGCTGATGATCCACTCCGGACACAATTGAATCGCCCTCATGGGATCTTCTTGCACCACTCCGGTGCGTTGTACATCTCAGACAGCGAGAATCATCGAGTGCTCAAACTCTCGAGCCCCTGATCCCGGACTGCAGAAGTGAAGAGGGCCTCCAGCGAGATTCGTGCAAGTATGGTTTATGCGCTGGTACACTATCCGCCGGTTGACACCCAGCACATCGATCTGTTGAGGCGAAAGTACGACCCTCAAGCTGATCTTATCGCCCCTCACATTACTCTAATGTTTCCGGTGCCCTCTTTGATCGGCGAATCAAGTCTCGTTTCACACATAGAGAATGTCTTGAGTGGTTGCCGGCAGTTCCCGATTCACATTGCAGGACTGGAACAGTCCGCCGACCACTACCTGTTCCTCGTGCTTCAGGAAGGAAGAGCGGAGATCATCCATTTGCACGATCGGTTATACACGGGGATGTTGGCTCCGTATCTCAGGACGGACCTGCCGTACGTCCCTCATGTCACGCTTGGCTCGTTTGACGATGCTGAGCTTTGCTCACAAGCCTTGCGCGAGGCGGAACGCGAGTCATTGCGCTATCAATGCGTGGTAGATCAGCTTCATCTGGTGAAGATCAACGAGGATCGGTCACGTATC
>DASYSA010000029.1:0-6622 GCA_036003885.1 Blastocatellia bacterium
CTCGGAGTGTGTCAGTCGAGTGATGCGCACGCGGTATTATGCCGTTGGAATCAACACGTTGATGTCGCTGATGACCAGGGCGGGATTTGAGCGCGTGCAACGGGTGGATGACCGCTACTATCAGCCGGTGATCGTCGGTACCAAGTGATTTGTGCCACGTGGCAAGTGACGAGTGACCAATGACCGGCGACTAGATCTCAATGACGTGTGGTCTGTTCACCGGTTGATAGTGCTCGTCACACAACGAAGCATTCACGAACAGCGTTTCGCCAACCCTGGTCTGGCCGTATGAGCCGTGGATGTGCCCGAACACATGTAGTCTGGGCCGGACCTGTTCAACCCTTTTTAGCAGCAGTTCACAGCCGTAATGCTCGCCCTTTCCGAAGGGCTGGTCGAGAATTCCGGCCGGGGGGCCGTGCGTGATCAGCACTTCGGTGTCGTCTGGGATGAGGCTCCAGACGCGCGCCAATTCCGAACCGCTTCGCGGGAGGTTGAAGGCCCAGTTGAAGAACTCCGGCTGGTGAGGAGAACCGTAGAATCTGATGCCGTCGATTATGACGCCGCTGTCTTCGAGGTAGACGACGTTCTTCAACTGTCGAGCCGCCTGCCTGTTTCTCTCAAAGACCCAATCGTGATTGCCGGCTATCAACAGAACATGCTCATAGTCCTGTCGCCCGCAGAAGTCGTCCAGCTCCAGCAAGTCCTTGAACTGAGAAGCCGCATCTGTTTCGGGATGCGCGAAGCGATTCGAGAAAAGGTCACCGGCCAGGATCAGCACATCGCCGGGTGGAAGGTCGGCGCTCTCGAGCCTGCCGTGGCAATCCGAGGTCACTACCAGCTTCATCTTACTGTTTTGATTACAAACAGATTCGTCTCGTTTGGTTGAGCCGCCGTACTCATAATCGTCACACTCTTTTGATGAAGGGTCATTATAGCACTGGCGACAGGCTTCATCTATTCGCCGCCGGGGCCCGTTGTGCCTGATCGAGCTGATTGATATGATTCTTCGCGATCGCGTGGAGTTCAACATTCGGTCCGCATTGCAAACGAGTTATGTCGAAGAGTCGAGTCAGAAAGGGAAGCAACACCGAACGCAGAGGGGCTTTGAGGTGGGCGGCAATCGCCGGGGCTATCGTTGGCGTCGTCGCCGTTCTGGTCTACGTGTCTTTCACCGGCCGAGGCACCAGCAAGACGACGGATCGATCCTCTTCAAGCGGGACGGGGTCACCCGTGCCGTCCAAACCAGCCTCGGCGCCGCAGCCAGCCGGCGAGCCGTCCGAGACAATGGAAGTCGCCAAGGCGGTGATGGTGACCCGAGATCTCGACTTCGGTCCGAAAGTGCCGACCATCGCCCAGGCTTTGAACGAGATCGAACGGCGCTACCTGCCGGATGATGGAGCTGGTCGAACCTTCGCTGTTCTCGACGCCTACGGCGAGCCTACGCCAGAGGGAAAGCTTCACATCTCCATGCACGTGAGCAGTGAAAAGCCCGGGCTTGGTTCGCTCGTCTTCAAGCGAACAGGGGAAGTGCTCTGGCAAACGCGAATCAGCCCAACCAGTATGCCGGCCGCCCCGAAGAACCTGTTGATCCTTGTCGATGCGGGCGCAGGCGGCAAGGGCTTCACCGTTGATGGCTCGAACAATCCGCCTTCGGTTCTCGACGCGCGGGCGAAGGAGTTGAACGTCCTGGTGCGTGACGCGTGGAGAGACGGCGAAGAACGGGAAGTCACTTTCATATACAGCGCGTGCGGTTGCCCGGTGAAGGTTATGGTGAAGCGAGTTGGCGACCGAACGATGCGAACGAAGGAGCTGCCCGTGATGTTCCCCGACGATCCGGCAGCGGTCGCAACTATCAGCAGATTGATGCGCTGGTAGCTCCGGTCAAACGTCGGTGACTCCAAGGAACTCCTTTCTGTGTTGGTCAACCACCCAGTGGTGCTCATTTCATAAAAATTTCATCATTCTTTCATCGGCGTAATAGGCTTGCTATGAAAGGATAGGAACCCTATCCGGCAACGACGTTCGAATTTGGACGTTTTGCGAACAATTTAGCTGCAAGATTTTCGAAGGAGGAGTATGATGGGCGCGCGTTCTGTCAGAGCGACTGTGTCATGCGCATCCGCTCGCCGGTTCGAGGGGAGCTTCAGGGTAGTTTCCTACATGCGGTTCTGCCGCCGATCTAACAAGGGGAGCGGGTTATCTGTGACGAGCGCGTCATACAGACGAATCAAGTAGAGCAAAAAGAATTCAGTTGATGGGGGATGAGTTCGCAAACTTCAACTTTGGGGATCTACCCGTAATCGCTTACTCAGCTTTTGGGAGGATGGAAAAAATGAATAGCGAAATACGAAAGCTCGCACGAACGATACCAACGGCGCTGCTGTTGATCGGGATTCTGTCCTGCGCCTCGATCGCGGTTCTTGCGCAATCCGACAATGCTCAGATCTCAGGATTCGTAAAAGACTCCGCCGGGGGAGTGCTTCCCGGCGTGAAGGTTGTTGTGAAGAGTCAGACCAAGAGTGCTGAACGATCAGCCGTAACCAATGATCAGGGCTACTATGTTGTCTCAAGTCTGCCGCCGGATGTCTACTCCGTTTCGGCGGAGCATCCCGGTTTCAAGCGTTTCACCGTCTCTGACAAAAAGGTTGATCCTAGTATCGCCGCGACCGTCGATATCGCTATGGAAGTCGGCCAGGTCAGCGAGGTAATCTCGGTCGTCGCACAATCAGGTACCGTGCAAACCGAGACCGCTACGGTAGGAAAGTTGGTTGACAGCAGCCAGATTCAGAATGTTCTGTTGAATGGTCGCAACCCCGTGTTTCTCGCGTTGCTCAAGCCCGGTGTCAGCGGCGGCGCCCTTGGAGGTTTCAGCTTCTCATTGACCAATGGAGGGTTGAACATAAACGGTTCTCGCGCACAGGATAACCTGATCACATTTGACGGCGCTGTAGCGGTTCGTACGCGATCGAACGGCACCAGCATCGGGGTCGCGGACGTGGACTCCACCCAGGAAGTTCAGATTCTGACGGCAACGTACGGTTCTGAATTCGGCCGTTCAAATGGCGGACAGATCCGAATAGTGACCAAGAGCGGCAGCCACGATCTTCATGGCACGTTCTATGAGTTCATGCGAAACTCGGCGTTCGATGCGAATAGCTGGACTCGCAAGCGTACCAATCCCGGAAACAGACCTTGCGAGGACTTCTATGCGGATACACATTGCCGGCCTGAGCCGTTCCGCTTCAATCAGTTCGGCTACAGCCTCAGCGGCCCGGTCGTGCTTCCGTTCACGGACTACAACAAGGGGCGCGATAAGATCTTCTGGTTGTGGGGACAGGAATGGGTGCGGCGACGGCGAGCAGTAACTCAGACCCTCACCGTTCCAACTCTCAAAATGCGCAACGGGGATTTCAGCGAACTTCTTGGTCCGAACAAGTTCTTTCCCGCTGCCGTAACGATCAGAGATCCCCAGACCGGGCAGCCGTTCGCCAACAACATGATTCCAGCGAATCGACTCAGCGCGAACGGGCTTGGACTACTTAGGTCTTTCCCCGAACCGAACTTCAATGGCCCGGGAACAACCAACTGGTTCGCGGAACGGCCTGAGAAGCAGGACCAACGCAAGGACACTATCTCGATCGACTTCTATCCGACGCAGAATCACTCCATCCGGTGGCGGGCGCAGTTCTATCACTTCCTTGAACTTGCCCCCTTCCCCTTCAACGCTGATCCTGGCGTCGCGCCTCGAATCTTCGATCGCCCGAATCAGACGACTTCCCTGAACTGGGTCTGGTCTATTTCTCCGAAGTGGATCAACGAAGCGCTGGTGGCGGCGAGCCGCGATCAGGTATTCATCAGCATCGCGCAGACCGACCTGTACAAGCGGAGTCGTTATGGGATCACCTATCCTTATCTGTTTCCGGATCGGAAAGAGATTCCTGACAAGGTCCCAACGGTTGACGGGCTCAGCCCCTTCAGCCGCGTAGATGGCGGCCCATATCCGTCACAATCAACAGGCCCGATCTACCAGTTTTCGGATAACATGACAAACATCCGGGGCAACCACACGCTGAAGTTTGGCGGGTATTTCGAAAGGGCCGGTCAGAACGATTTCGACCAGATTAATGTGGCCGGAACTCCGGGCGGCACCAACAACCAGAACGGTCGCTTCGTCTTCGCGAATTCAACTCCTAATGCGACCGGACAGGCGATCGGCAACGCCGCGCTTGGACTGTTCGATACCTACGCCGAACTGGGAGTCCGCTCGTTTACTCCCTACCGTGGCCACATGTTCGAGTGGTTCGTCCAGGATTCCTGGAAGGTGAAACCGAATCTGCGACTCGAGTTGGGCCTCCGTCACTCGATCATTCAACCGTACTACAGTCTCTGGGAGAACATGGTCGTTTTCGACGCGAGGTTCTATGATCCCTCGATTGCCGTTACACAGGATCCGAGAACCGGGTTTATCACGAGGGGAAATCTACAAGCCCGCTACAATGGCGTGATAATTCCAGGTGATCATTTCACCAAGGCGGCCAGCGGCCGTGTGACAATTGCCGACTCCGGGGAATTCGACTTCCTGTTCCGCGGCGTTCCCAAGCAATACTCCACGATTCACAAGCGCGACTTCCAGCCGCGGGTCGGCATCGCCTACTCGATAAACGATAAGACGGTCTTTCGGGCGGGCGCGGGTCGATTCCTCACTCGCCTGGGTGTTAGCGACTCAGTCTTCCTCGGAGGCAATCCGCCACTGCAGCCGACTGCGTCGATTACCCGCGGATCGGTTGACAACCCAGGCGGGACCGCGGGGAATGTCTTCCCCCTGGTCATCACGACTCAGGATCCGATCTTCAGGAATCCAGAGGCGTGGCACTGGAGCTTCACTGTTGAGCGTGAGCTTGGGTTCAACACTGTTCTCGAAGTTGGCTATGTGGGCCGGCGAGGATTGCACGCGCAGCGAGAACGCAACATCAATCAACTCCAGCCGGGCACAGTGCAGGCAAACACAGGGATCAATCCGGATTTTCTGCGGCCGTTTAAGGGGTTCGGCGTCATTCGTGTAACGAACAACGACGCAAGCTCCATTTATCACGGTCTTCAGATCGGGGCTACGCGCCGATTTACGAAAGGACTGAGCTTTGGGTTCGCATACACATACTCCAAGTCAAACGACGACGGATCGGCTCAGCGCGATGTGATTCCGAATGCCTTCGATGCCCACGCTCTTTGGGGGCCGTCGGATTTCGATAGGCGTCACGTGGCAGTGATCAATGGTATCTATGAGTTTCCTTTCTTCCGGGAGCACTCCAGTCTGTCCGGCAAAGTTCTGGGCGGGTGGAGGATTGCTGCTACGTCACAGTTCCAGACTGGAACGCCGCTTTCAATCAGAACCGGCGATGACTTCGCCGGCGTGGGACCAGGCAGCGGCTCTCAGTTCTGGGTCGTGCAGGGCAATCCGAGCGTCAGCGATAAAAAATTCTCTCAAACCAGCTCGGATCAGAACTTCTGGTTCCAGACGAAGAACCCGGATGGCACTTCCATCTTTGTACGGCCTGGCGCCGGTACGTTCAACCAGCAGAGGATTCGCAACTTCCTCTATGGTCCCGGCTTCCAGAACCACAACATGGCCATCTTCAAGGATTTCTTCCTTAAGGAGGGGCACAAGTTCCAATTCAGGTTCGAGGCTTTCAACTGGGTCAACCATCCGAATTGGAACAACCCGACCATTGATCCGACCAGTGCGAACTTTGGAAAGGTGACGACGAAGAGCAGTGAGCGTAATCTCCAGTTCTCTTTGCGCTACTCGTTCTAACATAGGTGTCAGGGGCCAGGTGTCAGGTGTCAGGTGTCGTGCCAGCGGCGAGGTTCCTCATCGTTGGAAAGACACCTACCACTTGGCCCTGGCCTGTCATTGCACCTGGGAACTCACAACCTGATACCTCACACCTCACACCTCACACCTCACACCTGGCACCTGACACCTGACCCTGTTCAGACCTGACACCTGACACCTGACACCTCACACCTGGCACCTGACCCCTGCCCTGTTGACGTTCATTCTGTCCGTTGTTCTAATAAGTCCCGCCGCTTCGATGCGGAGACCTGGGAGGACCTGTATGACTGCTAACGTCACCGAAACAGCTTCCGCCGCCGACCTCATTGCAAAACAGAAGGAGTACCTCTGGCCATGCGTTGCGACATTATATGAGCAGCCGCTGGTTCTCGAACGGGGCGAAGGTATGCACGTCTGGGATTCGGAAGGCACGCGATATCTCGATTGCTTCGGCGGCGTGCTCACGACTTCGGTGGGTCACGCGCGGCCTGAAGTCGTCGAAGCGATAAGCAGCCAGGTAGCCGCCATCGCTCACACCTCCACTCTGTACATTAATCGACCGCAGGCCGACCTCGCCCAGAAGCTTGCGCAGATAACTCCGGGCCGCTTGAAGAAGAGCTTCTTCACCAACAGCGGAACCGAAGCCGACGAGACCGCGATG
The DNA here is from genome assembly GCA_036003885.1 of Blastocatellia bacterium. Lineage (GTDB taxonomy): Bacteria > Acidobacteriota > Blastocatellia > UBA7656 > UBA7656 > DASYSA01. Next base: position 6,495 of record DASYSA010000029.1, read on the forward strand.
GTGCTGGCGCGCATTTATACAGGCAACACCGACATTGTCGCCTTGAGGCACGGGTATCATGGACGCTCTATCATGAATATGACAGCGACCGGTCACGCGCCATGGAGGCACGCAGGCTCTTCGGTTGC
>DASYSA010000030.1:0-29092 GCA_036003885.1 Blastocatellia bacterium
GACGACTCGATTAACTTTCATGACAAACAGCCTCCGGATGACGATTGCAGGCTGGCTGTGTCTTTCATGAGACTGCCCCCGATTGATTGGAGCGCGTTGCGTCTATCTGAGCTTGTACATCAGGTCCTCGACAGTGACGAACGAGAGGTCGAACAGACGGGGAAGATTGTTGAAGAGCAGCGGGGGCATCTCGAGCTGGCATGGGCTGAAGTCCAATTCGTGGATCCCAAGGAAAAGCGCAAGGCCTTCTCCCGGATATGCCTGGGTCGCGAGTCAAACATCCAGTGCCTGATCACCTTTGACTTCTGGGCAGACGATGCTGAGCTGCTGCGGCCGGTATGGGATGAGGTATTGCGATCTTTGGATCTCGCAAGGTATGTGAGCGACCCCACGGTTGGCGACGTGATCCATTGAGGCGCAAGAGCGATACTGAAAAAAGGATTAACAAATGCGATCTGTTCTTCTACTCTTTGCGTTTACAGTCTTCGCATCAAGTGCCGCCTCGGCCCAGAACGCCTATCTTTATGACGCGAGGTTCGTGCAGGCCGCTCCCGGCAAGCTGCCCGATCTGATCGATCACTACAAAGCCAGACTCTCTACTTATCAGCCGATCGGAGACGAACCTCCTCTGTGGATTAGACACAGCCAGGGCGACAAGTGGGACCTGATGCTCTTGTTTCCTATGGGGAGCTACGGCGAATACTATCGCGCCGACCGCGAAACAAAGAGAAGGCAGTCCGAGCAGGCATTCGCGGGCAAGTTCAAAGGACTGGTCGCGTGGCAAGAGGATCTGTTCGTATACGGCCCAGCGCTGGAAAAACTGCGGGAGGCTTACCCCAGGGCCGGCTTCTTTCATCTGGAAATATTCCAGGCGCTGCCGGGCAAACACGCCGAGCTCTACCGGGAGCGCGAGATGGAGAATGCGTATCTACGAGCGCTCAAACGGCCCGAGAACTTCATCTTCGTTCGCGACCAGGGAGCGGCCTGGGATCTGTTCACACTAGGGTTCTATCGAAATCTGAAACACTACGCCGAGAGCGCGGACATCTCCGAAAACGACCAGGAGGCGGCTGCCAGGGCTGCGGGGTTTGAAGGCGCCGCGCGAATCGGCCCCTACCTGAGAACGCTCATCGCCATGCATCACGACACACTCGCGGTAGCGGTGAAGTGAACGACCTGTCGAGAGAGGCAGTGTGTCCCTGGCTACTGCATCCTGTCAGCATCGAGCGAGATCCTTCGAAAAGAAATCTTCTGGACTACTCCAATCTGAGTGTGATACTCAACCAACAAAGGGGGCTTCCAACAAATGACAACCAGGTTGAATCGACAGTGGCGGCTTGCGGCGCGGCCCGAAGGCTTTATCAAAGACTCGGATTTTAAGTGGACCGAGGAACCCGCGCCCTCGCCATCGGAGGGTGAACTGCTGGTGCGCAATCTCTACCTGTCTCTGGATCCGACGAACCGGGGGTGGATGAATGCAGAGGCCACCTATCTTCCGCCCGTAGGGATTGGCGAAGTGATGCGCGGCATAACGATCGGCGTAGTGGAACAGTCACGCAATCCGACCTTTCCCGAAGGCAGTCATGTTCAGGGCATGTTCGGCTGGCAAGACTACGCAATTTCGAACGGCACAGGTCTCACAAAGCTGCCTGACAATCCATCGATTCCGCTGCCCGCTTACTTTGCGGTCTTCGGCCACATTGGGATGACCGCCTATTTCGGTCTGTTGGACATCGGAAAGCCGAAGGCCGGCGAAACGCTGGTTGTATCAGCAGCGGGTGGCGCGACTGGGTCGCTGGTCGGGCAGATCGGCAAGATCAAAGGATGCCGCGTCGTCGGGATCGCCGGCGGCGAAGCAAAATGCCGATGGCTCACCGATGATCTCGGTTTCGATGCTGCCATCGACTACAAAGCCGGATCGGTTCTTGAAGGGTTAAAGAAACACTGCCCTGCCGGAGTCGATGTCTACTTTGAAAACGTAGGCGGCGAAATACTCGATGCAGTGCTGAGCGTGATCAATCTAAAGGCGCGCATTGCGTTGTGCGGGTTGATCTCGCAGTACAATGCGAAGGAGAGGGTGCCTGGGCCATACAACTTCGCCAACATTCTTGTTCGCCGAGCTCGCATCGAAGGATTTATCGTGCTCGACTACACTCCCCGGGCTCAGGAGGCGTTCGCGGATCTTGGGAAGTGGCTTGCGGAGGGCCGGCTAAAATACCGCGTGGACATGGTCGAGGGTCTCGATCAGGCGCCGCACGGGTTGAACAAACTGTTCGAGGGAAGCAATCAAGGCAAGCTGGTAGTGAAAATATAGCCGACGAGCGTTGTGGTTTAGGCCGGGATACGCAGGACAGATCCATAAACGAGGCTCGCTGGCACACGCCCTTACAAAATCATACGAGGTGAACTATGCGACGACGTACATCGATCGGACTCATTTCAGCTCTCATTGTCGCGCTGTTATCGCCATCTCAAGCGCCTGCCCAAACTCCTGCCGGTTCGACACCGCTGCGATTTCGAATCACTCTCGCCAAAGAGCTGGGCCCGTCCGCCGGTCGCCTGATGGTGTTGATGACCGACTCACAGCGCGAGCAACAGACTCTCACCATAGGATTCGTTCCCGGCAGCACATGGGTCGCCGCGATGGAGATCCCCACCTTTGCGGCTGGCGGCACAATTGACTTCAATCCGGATCGCCTTGCTTACCCGCTGCCTTTCTCCCAGGCCAAGCCCGGCGCCTATCAGTTCATGGCGCTGCTTGATACCGACCACACATACGCGTATCACGCTCAGGACGAGGGCGACCTGACCAGTGAGGTGATCAAAGTTGAGAACGTGAATCAGGGAAACGCCGCGCCGATTCAACTCTCGCTAACGCGTCGCACTCCGGTGCGTTCAAAACCTGCCGACACAGAAAGCGTCAAGCTTGTGGAGTTTCAGAGCAAGATGCTCTCTGACTTCTGGGGCCGCCCGATTACGATGCGCGCGGGTGTGGTGTTGCCGCCTGGCTACGCCAAAGACCCTCGCCGATCTTATGCCACCGTCTATCAGGTCCATGGCTTCGGCGGCAACCACACAGGCGCCTGGAGACAGGCCGGCGGGCTCACTCAACGTATGAGCGACGGCAAACAGGCCGAGATGGTTCACGTTTTCCTCGACGGCTCATTTCCGACGGGCCATCACGAGTTCGCCGATTCGGTTAACAATGGTCCCTGGGGCCGCGCGCTCACTCAGGAGCTCATCCCCCATCTCGAAAAGCAATTCAGGCTCATAGCTAAACCCTACGCCCGCTTCTTGACCGGTCATTCCTCTGGAGGCTGGAGCACTCTCTGGCTGCAGGTCACCTATCCCGACTTTTTCGGCGGCACGTGGTCCACAGCTCCTGATCCCGTCGATCTTCACAACTTCACCGGCATCGACGCGACGCCGGGATCGACAGACAACGCTTACCGGACCCGAGACGGCAAGCCGAAGAACCTCGTGCGAATGGGCGGAAAGGAGTTGGTCACAACTCAGGAGTTTGCCCAACAGGAAGAAGTGGTGGGCGAGTACGGCGGCCAGTTCGCATCGTTCGAGTGGGTCTGGAGCCCCCGCGGGGAGGACGGCCGGCCGATGAAGATGTTCAATCGCCAGACCGGCGAGCTGAATCAGGAAGTACTGCGCGCCTGGCAGAAGTATGACATTCGACTTATTCTCGAGCAGAACTGGGCGACCCTCGGACCGAAGCTGCGCGGTAAGATCAACGTGATATGCGGCGGCGCGGACACGTTTCATCTTAACGAGGCGGTGGTTTTGCTTTGCGATTTCTTGAAACAGAAGGGTAGCGATGCGGTCTGCGAAATAGTGCCGGAGCGAGATCACGGAGATCTCTTCCGTCCATATCAGACCTATCCTGATGGACTCGCCGCGCGAATCTACAAAGAGATGCAGGCGAAGTTCGAAGCGGGATCCAGGGCGGGGAAGTAAGAGTGGGAGAATGGGGGAGTGGGAGTGTGGGAGAATGGGAGAATGGGACTGTGGGAGTATGGGAGTATGGGAGTGTGGGAGAATGAGAGAGACAGCGGTCGGACCTTCTCCCCTTCTCCCCTTCTCTCAGAGTGTGGGAGTGTAGCCAGGTTCAGTATTCGACTGACTGAAAAGGGGAATTGAGATCAAGATGAGGCGTACTATCCCGGCGATCCTCCTGGTCCTTCATTGCGTGATCGCGCAAGGCGGGGATGATTGGCCCCAGTTCCGGGGGCCCGAGGGAAATGGTCACTCCGATGCCCGCGATCTGCCGCTGAATTGGAGCGAGACGAAGAACGTCGTCTGGAAGACTCCGATTCATGGCCGGGGTTGGTCCTCACCTGTAATCTACGGGAGTCAAGTATGGCTGACGACTGCGACGCCGGACGGCCGCAAGCTCTATGCCCTTTGTCTTGATCGCAACACCGGACGGATCATCCAGGACCTGAAACTCTTTGACGTTGCCGACCCTCAATATGCCCATCCTTTCAACTCTTATGCGTCGCCTACTCCGGTCATTGAACCAGGGCGTGTTTACGTCACGTTCGGTTCCGCCGGCACAGCCTGCATTGACACGAAGAGCTTTCGAGTGTTGTGGGAACGGCGCGATATCGAGTGCAATCATTTCCGGGGAGCCGGCTCGTCGCCCATCGTCTTTCAAGACCTGATGATCATGAACTTTGACGGCAGCGATCAGCAATTCGTCATAGCGCTGGACAAGCGCACCGGCAAGACAGTCTGGCGGACGAAGCGTTCGATCGACTTTCAGGATCTGGAGGCCAATGGAAAGCCGGCTGCCGACGGTGACTTCCGCAAGGGCTTTGCCACGCCCCAGGTCACGATGATCAATGGACGGTGGGAGTTGATTAGCCTGGGATCCAAAGCCGCTTATTCCTACAACCCTTTCAACGGCCAGGAACTCTGGCGGGTGGAAGAACGATCGCAGCATTCGGCGAGCACGCGTCCCGTCATCGGCCACGGGATGATCTTTTATCCGACCGGATTCTCGACCGGCCAGTTGTTCGCCGTACGCACCGGCGGCAACGGGCTTATCACTGATACCCACGTGGCCTGGAAGCTCAAACGAGGCGTATCGAACAAGCCCTCAATTCTTCTGGTTGACGACCTCATCTTTATGATCAATGACACCGGGATCGCGAGCTGCATCGAGGCGAAGAGCGGGGAGGTGATCTGGCAAAAACGGATCGGGGGTGAGTATTCGGCGTCACCGGTCTATGCGGAAGGCCGTGTCTGGCTCTTCAGCGAAGACGGCAAGACATCGGTGATCCGCTCCGGCAGGAACTTCGAGCTGTTGGCGGAGAATCAGCTCGATGAGGGCTTCCTGTCTTCACCGGCAATTGCCAACAATGCCTTTTATCTCCGAACCCGGACTCATCTGTATAGGATTGAGAAGAGACGAGACGGTCATTAAGCCATCACGGACGAGGCCACGAATTGCACGAATGATCACGAATAATTCGTGTCGATTCGTGTAGTTCGTGGCCCCGCACCCTTTCTGGCAGCTCGTCTCGGTTTGAATGCACCTTCGCTGAGGAATTCTTTGCCCGATTGGGCTTCAACTTCGTGCCGGAATTATACGCCCGGTCTTCGAGGCAGAGGGCTGCCTCAGACCGTCTCTTAGCACACGAAGCAGCGCCCCCGGCTTGAAGATCTCGGCTGGTGGATGCGTCATTGTCATTATTCTGAAAAACAGGCGCGAGATCTCTTTGTCGCGCAGTGTTGCTCTATGCACTTTTCCTAAGTACCAATTGATGAGGTCGGTCCCTACAGGCCTCGGGCCCTCAACCTGCGGATAGCGGAGGTCTTCGCCCACTGCCATGGTCCAGGCATGGTCCACTGCCTTCGCGGTCCTCTTGAAAAAGTTCGGCGCGATCATATCCAGATCATCACGCGCCATCGCGATCTCGAGGCAGTGCTCGAGCGCTTCAGCGCCCATTGCACTGACCGTCATTCCCTGGCCATAAACCGGGTTAAAACTGCAAATCGCGTCGCCGATCACCAGATATCCCGCCGGAAAGCTCTTCATCTTCTCGTAGTGGCGCCGCAGGTTTGACGGCAGCTTGTGCGTGACAAAGTCGGTGATCGGCTCGGCTCGGCTGATGACGTCGTGAATGTCGAGTGCTGCGAACGTTCGGGCAAATTCAAGGAAGCCCTTTTCTTCGGCCGGCGCGTGGTCGCCGAGCCAGCCTGCGAGCGTCACAATCCAGCGGCCTCCCTCCATAGGGAACAGCACGCCTCCCCGTGTCTCGAGCGGCGGAGTCGGCATCGTGAACACAGCCTTAGCGCCCTCCAGACATCCCGGTCGTTGCCGGTAGATCCGGGTCGTGTACCCTACTCCGACCTGGACAGCCGTCTCTTCGGGCCGCGGGTAGCCAAGAGCTTCGAGCCACCTCGGCGATTGCGACCCTCGGCCTGTCGCATCGACGACCAGGTCTGCGTTGATTACCTCCTCCGGCGATTCACGCCGTTGAATCGTCACCCCCGTGACCCGGCGGTGATCGGACGTCGCAACCAGACCCTTGACGTCGCACTGGTCTATGCAGCGCAGGTTATGAAGGGCCAGCACGCGGCGGCGCACCCCTGATTCGAGGAAGGGCCTGCTCATCGAGAGCACCGTGATGCCACTCTCAAATCGAAGCTTGTAGCCGCCATACTGATACCACAGGACGTCGCCCGGTATGTCGCATCTGATCGCGCCGCCGTCTTGTAGTTCGCGCGGCAGACCGGGAAACAGCCGCGATATGATCTGCTCTCCCTTTGTGAGAAGCGCGTGCAGGTGGCGGCCCTGGGGCACTCCTTTTCGATTCTCGGCGCTTTCCGGCAAGGCATCGCGTTCAATGAGCGTGACATGATCGAAAAATTCCGTAAGCACGCGTGCGGCCAATAGGCCGGCCATACTACCGCCGAGTACAACGGCGTTCCTGCCGCTCCGCCGCCCCCTGAATCTGCCGTCCTCGTAAGTTGTCTGCTGTGTCATGCCGGTTTCTCTCTCCTTATCGCTCGAGTTTCTAAACCGACGGTAATATAAACATCGAGCACCTTTTAAATCTTTAAAGACTCCTAAATTTCATCTAAAGATTCGTCGATCGGAGCAGGGGTCAGGGGCCGGGGGTCGGCGGTCAGGGACCATGGGGCGGCGTCCTGGGCCAGGTGCAGTTTAAGGCACGCGCCTGGCCCTAATGCTGCTGCCCGACCCTGATCCCTGGCCCCCGGCCCCTGACTATGATATAGCTTGGAAACTAAGAGGAAGGCTGGAAACGCCGTTGCTAGCAGCGGAACTAACGAGAGGAAAATTGGAATAGATGCCAGATTCGGAGGAGGGGCAGGGGCAGGGGCAGCGGGGTGAGGAGATCCGCGAACCAGCGATTGCAGAGCGACTCTCCAGCTATCCGCCCTATGAGCGATGGGACGACTGGGTTGAATACGACCCCAAGAGCTGGCCTAAGAGAGTCGAGCGGCGTTACTCACTGGTCCCAACCACCTGCTTCAACTGTGAAGCCGCGTGCGGGCTCCTCGCCTATGTGGACAAGGAAAGTGGCGAGATAAAGAAGCTCGAAGGCAACCCCCACCATCCCGGTTCGCGTGGCCGCAACTGCGCTAAAGGTCCCGCCACACTCAATCAGATCCATGACCCCGAACGCATTCTCTATCCACTCAAACGCGTGGGGGCACGAGGTGAAGGGCACTGGCATCGAACTACCTGGGATGAAGTGCTCGATACTTTTGCCTCTCGCATTCGGCAGGCGTTAATCGATAACCGGCGCGACGAAGTCGTCTATCACGTGGGCCGGCCCGGACACGACGGCTACATGGATCGAGTACTGCAAGCCTGGGGAGTCGACGGCCACAACTCGCACACTAACATCTGCTCTTCCTCGGCGAGAGTGGGCTACGCACTGTGGCAAGGCGCCGATCGGCCCTCACCCGATTTCGCGAATGCGCGATTTATCCTCCTGTTGAGCTCGCATCTCGAGACGGGCCACTACTTCAATCCGCACGCGCAACGAATAGTGGAGGGCAAGATGGCCGGCGCGAAGCTTGCGGTCGTAGATCCCCGGCTGTCGAACACAGCTTCCAGAGCCGATTTCTGGCTTTCGCCCTGGCCCGGAACCGAGGCCGCACTGTTGATTGCGATGGCCTCGGTAATACTGCGCGACGGCAGCTTCAATAGCGAGTTCGTACGCCGCTGGGTGAACTGGGACGAGTTCATGTTGAGCGAACGTCCGCAACTTCCCTGCTCTTTTGAGAAGTTCATCGAAGCGATCAAAGAGGTCTACGCCAATTACACTCCCGAATTCGCCGAAAGCGAGTGCGGTGTGCCGGCGGACACGGTCGTGGAAGTCGCGAGAGAGATCGCTCGCGCCGGCTCTGCCTTCGCTTCGCACGTATGGCGAAGCGCGGCCTCGGGAAATCTCGGCGGGTGGCAAGTGGCGCGCGCTCTCTTCTTCTTGAACGTTCTGACGGGCAGCGTTGGCGCCGAAGGAGGGGTCTCGCCGAACGTCTGGAACAAGTTTGTCGGCGCGCCATTCTCCAGGCCCGAGCCGCAAAAGGTTTGGAGCGAGATTCTCTTCCCCCTCGAGTATCCACTCGCACATCACGAGTTGAGCTTTCTGCTCCCTCACTTTCTCAAGGACGGACGCGGCCGGGTCGACGCCTACTTCACTCGCGTCTACAACCCCGTGTGGACCAATCCCGACGGCATGAGCTGGGTGGAGGTGCTCAGGGATGAATCGAAGATCGGGCTGCATGCCGCCCTCACTCCGGTGTGGAGCGAGACAGCCTGGTTCGCCGATTACGTCCTGCCCATGGGCATGGGAGCCGAGCGGCACGACCTGATGAGTCAGGAGACACACGCCGGACAGTGGATATCTTTCCGGCAACCGGTCCGCCGTGTGTTGCGCGAACGGGCAGGTGAAAAGATCGAATTCAGCTACGAGGCAAATCCGGGAGAGGTCTGGGAGGAAGATGAGTTCTGGATCGAGCTATCGTGGCGGATCGATCCGACAGGTGAGCTGGGCATTCGAAAGCACTTTGAGTCGCCATACAGGCCCGGCGAGAAGATCACAATCGAGGAGTACTATCGCTGGATCTTCGAAAACAGCGTGCCTGGCCTTCCGGAAAGGGCGGCCAGAGAGAACGTCTCGCCGCTCGAATTCATGCGGAGACATGGCGCCTTTTCAGTTAAGACTGACATCTACGATCAGCATCGGAGCCGCTTGTCGGAAAGCGAGATTGAAGGCGCGCGCATCGAAGCCCAAACCGGGCGAATCGTGAAGGCAGACGCAAGCGGCGAGCAAGCGATCGGCGTGATGATCGAGGGAGAACCCTTGCGTGGCTTCACTACACCTTCGCGCAAGCTCGAGTTCTATTCGAAAACGATGTCGGACTGGAAGTGGCCCGAGCACACCCTGCCGGGTTACGTGCGAAGCCACGTCCACTGGCGCAACCTGGATCGTTCGAAAGGGGAGTTCATTCTGGTGCCGACGTTTCGGCTGCCAACTCTCATTCACACCAGGTCTGGAAACGCCAAGTGGCTCTACGAAATCTCGCATACAAATCCTTTGTGGATAAACCCCAGGGACGCAGAGACCTTTGGGCTCGAGACGGGTGACCTCGCGCGCGTGAGCACGGAGATCGGCCATTTCATCGTACGGGTGTGGGCGACAGAGGGGATCAAGCCCGGAGTTGTAGCGTGCTCGCATCATCTGGGCCGGTGGCGATTGAAACAGGAGCAAGGGACTGATCGCTGGGCTTCTGCTCTTGTAGATATCGAAGAGCTCGGGGAAGGCCGGTGGCGTCTGCGCCAGTTGGAAGGGGTGAAGCCATTCAAGAGTGACGATCCCGACTCGGAGCGCATCTTCTGGCAGGAGGGCGGAGTGCACCAGAATCTCACGTTTCCGGTTCACCCTGATCCGGTGAGCGGTATGCACTGCTGGCATCAGGCTGTACGTGTCGAGCGGGCTTCCGCCGAGGACAAGTATGGAGACGTTGTCGTTGACACCGTGCGATCCCATGAGATATATCGCAAGTGGCTTGATATGGCGCGGCCTGCTCCGGGCCCCGGTGGGTTGCGCAGACCGCTTTGGTTTTCGCGTCCGGTGAGACCGGATCCAGAGGCGTACCTGGTGAAGGGATAGGATTTAGGATCTAGGATCTAGGATCTCTAGGATCGAGGGTGGATCCTAGATCCTAGATCCTAGATCCTAGATCCTGGATCCTTCCCCTTGACCTTTTGTCTTTTCCGGCTCACTCTCTGATTTTATCTAGATTCTTGATACGGGGTTATAAAAGGACTAATGCGAATAGTGGTGATCGGATATGGCAGGGTGGGGTCGCGCACAGTGGGAAAGCTTGTAGAGCGCGGCCACGAAATCTCGCTGATAGACAAAGAGGGCACCAGACTCAGTCGAGCGTCTCAACTTGAAGGCGTAGCGCTCATTCAGGGCAACGGCATAGACGTGGACGTCCAGCGGGAAGCAGGAATGGGCGAGGCCGATATGCTCCTCGCTGTGACCCGCGACGACAACGTCAATCTCATGGCGGCTCAGGTGGCGCGCAGCCATTTTCACGTGCCGCACGCGATAGCCCGCGTCTACGAACCCAGCCACGCCGAGGCAACACAGGAAGACCCGAAGCTTACCGTTGTCTGCCCGACTTTGTTTGCAGTCAAACTGATCGTCGAGCACGTGGAGACCATTGCCGATCAGCCGACTGCCGAACACATGCCCGAGGCACCGCTCAAGGTCCCCCCTCGACCGCGATACGTTGCCACTGACGAGTCGCGTTGTATCCTGATCGCAGGCGGCGGCAAGGTCGGTGTGAATCTGGCTCGCGAACTCTACGAAAGCGGCCATGAAGTCGCGGTCATCGAGCAGGACACCGGCAGAGCGGCTGCGCTGTCCAACAAGCTGGACTGCTTAGTATTCGTTGGTGACGCCTCGACTCACGACGTGCTTGAAGCTGCCGGAGCTGCCCGTGCGCGAGTATTCGTCGCGGCGACCGGTAGTGACCAGGACAACCTGATCGCCTGCCAGCTGGCCAGGAAGGTCTTCGGGGTGCCGAAGACTATCGCCCGCGCCTCAAATCCCAAGAACGAGGCCGTGATGGCCGTGCTGGGAGTCGACTCCACAGTCAGCTCCACAGCTATCATTCAGCAAGTCATTGAACGTGAATTGCCCACAGTTCGCATCAAGACGCTGCTCAGCCTTCAGGAGGGCGCTTTTCAAATCCTGGAATATCCTCTTGATCCAGGTTCCCCCGCCACCGGTCGTATGCTCCGTGATGTTTCCCTGCCCACGGCCAGCAATATCATAGCGATCCTGCGTGGCAGGACCACTGTAGTGCCAAGAGGCGACACCCGTCTCACTGAGGGCGATGTTGTCGTCGCGCTGGTGGGCACCGACCAGGAAGCCCAGTTGAGAACCGCTCTGTTAGGAGCGTGAAAATCCATCGATGCTTCGGGGTTTTGAACTTATATGAGTAGAAGAATACTGGTAGTAGAAGACAATCACGACACCTCGTTCACTCTCTGTCGTCTATTGAAACTGGAGGGCTATGAAGTCGAACACGCGATAGATGGGGTTGCCGGTTTCAGCACGGCAACCAGTGTTCAACCCGACCTCATAGTCACCGACGTCCAGATGCCGAGAATGAACGGCATAGAGATGATAAAGCGCATCCGACAAGACTTTGGTCTTAACGGAACGCCCATTCTCGTGATGAGTGCCTATGGCAGGCAAACTCTGGACGAGGCAATGGAGGCTGGAGCCAATGGTTTTATCGAGAAACCGCTGGACTTCGACAGCTTGCTGGCAAAAGTGAGAGAGACTCTTCCCGTCGCTTAACGTAACAGTCAGCCTGCGTTTCGCGTCTTGCGTTCGGCGTTTCGCGTTTCTCTTTGCCAAGTTTGGTTCGGATTCTGAATGCGAAAACGCGAAACGACAAACGCGAAACGATTCTTATGTTCCTCCGCCTTGCAGCCGTGCCAGGTCCGCAATCAGCATCTTCTCATTTTCATCGAGTGTGGTCCCGGCACGTTGTAGAATCTCATCCGTAGTCATATTGCTTTGCGATTGGATGAGTTTGATGATGTTGATAGCGGCCGAGGCCAGCAAGGTGGCTTGTGCTGTTCCGGGAACCACCTGCGAAACCAGCGGCAAAAGCCCTTGAATCAAATCTACAAAGTTCAATGGTGTCACCTCCAATTATCGTTCACTATGGAGACTTGCCCTCGTTACTCTTATCCCATTTGAGTCTACTGCGTGAGCGACGAGATTACCGCCAATGACGCCTTGATGGAGTTGAGGATCGTTGTCAACTTGGTCTTGGCGTCTGGATTCTTAACACCCAGGACACCCGCATCAATCTCGTTAACAGCGGCTGAAACAGTCGAAAACAAGGTCGCCAGGTTTGACTTGTCGGCCGAGGTAGGCGTGCCTCTTAACTGTTTCGTTGCGGCAAGAAAAGCCTTGTCGGCGGTATTCGCTTTGAGTAGTGCATTCGTAAGCGCAAGCTCTTCGTCGGGTGTGATGGTCTTTTGCTGGGCCAGTTGACGCTTGAGCTTGATCATCTCAGTGATTGACCCCGCAATAGTGTCTGCAGCTTTAGCGGCCTTCCTTACCGGATCATCGCTTGCCTGGCCGCCGCCACACTTGAACGACAAGCAAGCCAGGGCCAGAACCAAAACTAGACCTACCAGAGTCCGTCTGTCTCTCATAAGCTCTCCTTTGACCTGATAAAGGTCGCTAACTCTTGTCATTCATCTGGCAATCGCGCACACTCGGACGGTACCAGCTGCAACAGAGGCTGAGCGGAAGCGATGTTACGCCCAGTATTCTATTCAAAAGGCATATCCTGTCAAGCAGAGGGAAAGAGGAATTTCGAATTGCGAATTTCGAATTTCGAAGATTGAAATTCGCAATTCGAAATTCGCAATTCGAAATTCTCTTTTGCTATTGCCGCTTGCTGACTATCATAACGGCTTCATACTGGGAGGGATCGATCTCACCGGGCGTTTTCGGGTAGGGATTTAACGCTACCAGCTTTATGTTGTAGGCCTTGTACTCAATGCCCTTGGGATCGAGGAGGGTGTTGAGCATCGCCTGGACCGCTTTCTTTTTCTTCCTGCTCACTTCAACGACGATGGCTCCGTTGCCCGCCCACACGCATTTGACGCTGGTGGGGCACCGCGAATCGTGGAACACCGAGCTGAACTTCAGAGTCAACCTTTGACCCTCGACAGTCACCTGTTCGCCGTTCTTGATGGTGAATTCCTCATCCAGTGATACGCGCCTGTCGGCGGTCGGATCTTGAGCAAAGCCGGATAGCGCCATCAGAAGTAGAAGGATGGTTGCAGCTTTCATACGTCCTCCAGTCATTGAGCGTCGGCGGGACCTTGAATTATGGCAAAGGCGTCCAGGGCGTGTTGAGCCGCATCCGGGGTGTCGATGTTTGCGTCGTAAGTGCAGGTGCGGTTGCGACCGGTGAGCTTCGCCCTGTAGAGAGCTTGATCCGCTCTGAGTATCAGCTCAAGCGCAGTCAGCCCATCCTCCGGGAAGGAGGCGACGCCCATGCTGATGGTGATACGCATCGTCTGACTCGAGTCGGAAGTGGATGCCGGGAAGGGATAGGCTTCTACCGCGAGTCTGATTCTCTCAGCGACTTCTATTCCTTCTTCTTTAGAGCCTGGGACGAAAGCAAGGTACTCCTCGCCCCCATAGCGCGCAGCCCGGTCGGCGCTACCAATGGCCTTCCGGATGATATGGCCGACTTCCTTGATTGTCTGGCTGCCGACCAGATGGCCGCGGCCATCATTGACCCTCTTGAAGAAGTCCAGGTCCATCATAAGGACTGAGATGGGCTGCGACTCGCTCCTTTGCCCAGCCTGAGTGACTTCGCGATCTATTTCGACAAAGAGACTCCTGCGCGATCTGAGTCCGGTCAGTTCGTCTCGCTGAGTCATCTGATGAAGCTTCTCCTGGAACTCCGCTTCAAACTCATCAAGGAGCGCGAATTTCAAGAGATGAGTGCCAATCTTGACCTTGTCCCCGTCTTGCAGGAGCTGTTGCGAAACCAGCCGAGTGCCATTCAAAAACGTTCCGTTGGTGGAGCCGAGATCCCTGATGTAATACTCGAGGCAGTCGGCGCCGGCTTCCATGCGCGCTACTTCTGCATGCTGGCGAGAGGCTATGTCGTCTCTCAGCACGATGTCGCCCTGTGAGCCGCGCCCTATGACCGTGTACTCTTTCTCGAGGAGCAAGGTCAGTCCGATCGATTGCCCCTGCAATACGACCAGGACCGGTCGCTTTGCGCCGGATCGTCGCACCTCATTAAGGTCGAGCTTCAGAGTGTGCTCAGCATCGTTCACGGAAGTTACCTTCAGTGCGCCAAATATATCAATAACCCCCCGACTGCGCAATTGTTTAGTCGGCTGCAGCGGAAATGCGAAATTCGAAATTCGAAATTCGAAATGTGAAGGGCGAGTGCGAAATGCGATCAAAATGCCTGGCATTTTGAATTTCGCACTTCGAATTTCGCATTTCCCTTTCCCTTTTCCGGAACCGGATCCAACCCCCAGTCGTTAAAAATGACAACGTGCTAAAAATTTAGCATTTTTTTCTTGACAGGCGCAGTCGGTTGATGCTAATTTTTTAGCACCTTGAATTGGGGGATGGCCCCCGGAAGCACGGGGACAGAACGCAGGGTGGAAGGGATGTCAGGCATGACCAAGCAGTCTCAGTCGCACGAACACCTCAGCAGGCGTGAACGCCAGATCATGGATGTGATCTACAAGTTGGGACAGGCCACGGCCGCCGAAGTCCTTGAGGGCATGCCCAGCCCGCCAGGGTATTCGGCAGTGAGGGCAATGCTCCGTCTTCTGGAAGAGAAGGGGTACATCAAGCACGCTCAGGATGGACTTAGATATGTCTACTCTCCGACTCTTTCTCGGGAGCGCGCCCGGCAATCCGCCCTCACACAGATGCTTCAGACCTTCTTCGACGATTCTGCCGAAGAGGCTGTGGCCGCGCTTTTGAACATCTCTCGATCCAAGCTCTCTGATGAAGAGCTGAAACGGCTAGCCAAGCTCATCGATGACGCAAGAAAGGAAGGCCGCTGATGACACTCACATTCGAACCTACCTCACTTTCAAACAACTGGGCACCCTGGTTGGGTCTGTTGCTCGACTTCGCAATCAAGGGGACGGCTATCATCCTTGCAGCCGGCCTGTTGGTAGTCGGACTGCGGCGCGCCTCGGCAGCCACTCGTCATCTGGTATTGAGCTTATCCATCGCCAGCCTGCTGGCCCTTCCCTTCCTCTACGTGTTGCTGCCGGCGTGGCAAATCTCGATATTCTCAACGCCCAGTGTTCAAGGCGACCTCAGCTCATCAGCGCCCGTAACCGACACGGTCTCTACCGACACAATCTCTGTTGTCACAGCCGAAGCGGACACTCCTGCCCGCCACTCCGTTCAGAGTCGGAGCGCAGGTCACTCCGCACCGACAATGGTGGAAGCGTTTAGTCCGGCTGCTGCTTCGAAGGTCGGCGCAACCGAACTGGGCGAAAGCAGTCCCGAAGGGCCTCCGGCCTCCGTGAATTGGAGCGCTCTGTTGCTTGCAATTTGGCTGGTGGGAACATTCGGGGTTCTGGTCCGACTGTTGATCGGGACTGCTCGTGTTTGGTGGTTGACGCGAAACGCGGATCCGCTCACGGATGCGACCTGGGCCGATCTCGCGGAGAACCTTTCGAAGAACCTCGGATTGGATCAACCGGTCAGGTTACTCGAGAGCAAACGGGTTGCGATGCCCCTGACTTGTGGCGCTCTGAGACCGGCGGTGCTTATGCCTATGGACACCGTTGATTGGTCGCACAACCGCAGGCAGGTCGTACTGAAACACGA
Organism: Blastocatellia bacterium; assembly: GCA_036003885.1. Classification (GTDB taxonomy): domain Bacteria; phylum Acidobacteriota; class Blastocatellia; order UBA7656; family UBA7656; genus DASYSA01. The sequence goes on from DASYSA010000030.1 coordinate 15,924, forward strand.
ACTGGCGCACGTCAAACGCAAGGACTGTCTGACGCAGATGCTGGCCAACCTTGTGTGCGCGCTCTACTGGTTCAATCCGGCCGTTTGGCTTGCCGCCAGACAGCTTCGAATCGAACGCGAGCGCGCGTGTGACGACTGTGTGCTCGAATCGGGCACGAGGCCGTCTGAGTATGCCGACCACCTGCTGGATCTCGCGCGATCCTTCGGAAGTGCCAGATGCTCGACCTTCGCCGCTGTAGCGATAGCAAAGCGATCTCAATTGGAAGGCCGGCTGCTCGCAATCCTTGACCCAAGCGTCAGCCGCCTCCGCCCCAATCGAGCCAAATCGCTACTCATCACAATCGCAGTTATTGGGGTCGCCCTGGCGCTCGGAGCTCTACGATTGACTGCCCGAGCGAACGACTCGGTTCGGTTCGAGACTCCTGCGTCAAATCCTCAACCCGCTCAAATACCAGGCGACTCCGGTCAGGTGGAGAAGATCCTGGCCCGCATGTCTGCGCAACCAGGCGGATCACCGCGGGCCGTCGACGGCGAAGTGAACCCACCTCAAGAAGCCGGGCAATCGGCTAATGAAGGCGAAATAGCCGTGACACCATTGGCCGGGGACGACAGTCCTTCACCCAGTCCTTCGCCCAGTCCTTCACCAGGTCCTTCGCCCGGCCCTGCTCTTGCACTTCAAGGCGAAAGCGAAAAGGCTCGCGCTATCGAAGCCTTGCGCAACGCGTTGAAAGACGAGGACGCTCAGGTTCGGCACCAGGCGTTGATGGCACTTGCACACCTTCTTCACGACAAGTCGGCAGGAGAGGAGTTCAAGTCAGCGTTGAAGGACAAGGATCCCCAAATTAGGGCACAGGCAGCCTGGGCTCTCGGATTGAATGGTGATGACAGCGCAATAGCGTTGCTGGTCACGGCTTTGACAGATGAGAGCAGTCACGTTCGTTCACAAGCAGCCTGGGCGCTGGGTCTGAAGGGCGACAAGAGCGCTGTTGAACCATTGATCGCTGCACTGAAAGACGCGGACGAGAATGTTCGCTCGCAGGCGGCCTGGGCGCTCGGCCTGAGGGCAGACAGTCGCGCCACACAAGCTCTGGCAGCCGCGCTCAAGGACCAGAGTAGCCACGTCCGTGCACAGGCGGCCTGGGCACTCGGACTCAAGGGGGATAAGAGCGCTGTTGAACCGTTGATGGCAGCGTTGAAAGACCAGGACGACGATGTGCGCTCACAGGCTGCATGGGCGCTCGGCCTTAAGGGAGACAGTCGCGCTGCCGAGGGTCTAATGGCCGCGCTCACCGACCAGAGCAATCAAGTCCGGGCGCAGGCGGCATGGTCGCTTGGAATGAAGGGAGATCGTCGAGCGGCGGACGCCTTGAGCGCGGCGATGAAGGACGCGGACCAACATGTCCGCCGGCAGGCGGCATGGGCGCTCGGCATGATCCTGATGAGATCCGGCGAGGCCAGGGGCGCCGATAACGAAAAGGACAATGATAACGACAATGATAACGACAACGATGGAACGAATGTCAGCGCTGCCGCAAACGTCCATGTTACGGCTGCGACCGCGGCTCGCATTAAGCGGAAAGTGACTGCGACTACGCGCGCTCGCATTGTCACCGGCGTCGCGACGGATGTCACGACCACAACCAGCGTCCGCGTGCCACGCAAGAGCGTCCGCACCGATCCGCCTAAGTAACACCCACTTCTCGACAGCGCGAGCCGGCAGGCATTTTCGCCTCGCAGGCCGCCTTGAATAACTCTCAATATAGTCGCCTGCCGCAGGGCAGGGAGGAGTCTTGTATGAAAAAACTCGTAATGACTGCTACTCTGACTCTGATTGGCTCTTTGTCGGCGGCCTTGTATGCCTCGACAGTTGCCGGGTCGCGCATAACTCCGCCCACAATCCCGGTGGATCAACGCGAGAAGAGCGACGTGCAGGTCGATCTGACGGAAAAGATCCGCGCCCTCGACTCCGCGGATCCAAGGGTGAGAGCGGCTGCAGCCTGTGCGTTGCGGTCGGCCGGCAAGAGTGCGGCAGCCGCGATTCCCGCGCTCGTGAAAATGCTCGCAGACGATACTCCAGTCGGATCGATCGATTGCGAAAGAGAGGGATCGTGGAGGCGCGGGGATGGCAACGTCGAAGACAACTCTCCAGGCAAACAAGCAGCCCTTGCGCTCGCGGAGATAGGCGACGAGGCGATCGAGCCGCTGATCAACAACCTGCGACAGCCGGACTTGCATGCGCGAAAGAATTCGGCCTTCGCACTCGGCTTGATAAAGAACCCTCACACGGTCGAGCCTCTTATCGACTCGCTCCGAGATGCAAGCTGGCAAGTAAGAAGCCAGGCTGCGTGGGGGCTTGGGTTGAAGCACGACCAGCGAGTCGTGGAGCCTCTTGTTACCGCGCTCAAGGATGGAGACTGGCAAGTGCGCGAGCAGGCGTCGTGGGCGTTGGGACTTCAGGGCGACAAGCGCTCGGTGGAACCGCTCAGCACAGCTTTGACCGACGTCAACGATCAGGTTCGCTCACAGGCAGCATGGGCCCTGGGACTGAAGGGCGATAGCAACTCCGTCGAGCCTCTCATGTCTGCACTCCGCGATCAGAGCGCAAGGGTGCGCAGTCAGGCGGCGTGGGCGTTGGGTTTGAAGGGTGATAAGAGAGCCGTCGACTCTCTGACGGGCGCACTGAAGGATGGCGATGCGAATGTTCGAAGCCAGGCGGCCTGGGCGCTTGGACTAAAAGGCGACCACCGGGCAGTCGAAGCTCTCAACGCCGCGATGAAGGATGACGATAAGCAGGTGCGAAGACAAGCGACCTGGGCGCTTGGGATGATACTGATGAGAGACCCTCGCGCTGCGGACTCCAAGATAGACATCAAACTGAATAAGGATGGGAATTGAGAAGGGCTGAGTCCTGAGTCCTGAGTGCTGAGTGCTGAGTTCTGAGTGCTGAGTGCTGAGTGGTTCGGTCCAAGAGGCGCGGAATGCTTGTGGATAGCGGTCGCTTGAGTTGCCCCACTCAGCACTCAGCACTCAGGACTCAGCACTCAGGACTCAGCACTCCCCACAGTGTCGATAGCGCACAGCCAGGTCCCACAACCGAACAACGACGCACCGCGCGGTTGCATCGTCGGGACCAATAAGGGCCTTAAACGGTGCGTTTGAGCGTCCTCTTCCGGTGTGGCACACCGATTGGTAGTTATGTGTGGGGTAGCAAGAAACCTTTTGACGTTACTCGACACTTACTGCCGAGCGAAGAATCTGACCGGTTCTGTCGCTTTGTGAGTAAGTGGTGACCCTCCTCTTAATGAATCGGTGCGCTCGCGACGGGCGCACCTCTTTTTTTGCGGTTCCCTCGAAGGACAACTTCACTGTTGGCTGATGCAGCCAGATCGATTCCTTTTCTCGTCCTGGGGTCTTGTTGTTTGTGATCCGCTTCTAAGTCGCCCGCATGCCGGCGTCAATCGGGAAACGCGCAACGATGAACGAAAAAGGAGGAATGCCCTCCACCGGAGCTTTAAACAAACAGATGCGGCCACTATAATCCGGCTATGACTACTGCTTTGATCTATGACCCCGCGTATCTGAAACACGACACAGGCCGCCATCCCGAAAGCCCGCTCCGACTGAAGGCCATACTCGCAGCACTGGAAGGCGATGAATTGTTATGGGCGCGGGCGAAGAAGCTTCAACCTATTGCTGCGTCTGATGAGGACATCACTCGGTGTCATAGCGCCCGCCTCGTAAAGCAGCTCAAAAGCCTTTGTGAACGCGGGGTCGCGTTCGTCGATCTGGATACAGCCTTGAGCAGCGACTCCTTCGAAGTCGCGCGATTAGCGGCGGGTGCTGCAATCACTGCGGTCGATCAAGTCTTCAGCGGCGAGGCCGACAACGCTTTCGCATTCGTCCGGCCTCCCGGACATCATGCTACAGCCAACCGTGCGATGGGCTTCTGCCTGCTGAACAACGCCGCAATCGGCGCTCGATACGCACAGGCACGGTACGGAGCCGAGCGGGTGTTGATAATCGATTGGGACGTACACCACGGGAACGGAACCCAGGACATCTTCTATAAGGATGGGTCGGTCTTTTACTTCTCCACTCACCAGTACCCGTACTATCCGGGCACCGGGGCATCGACGGAGAGAGGCGAAGGCGAGGGCGAGGGCACAACTCTCAACATACCGCTGGCGGCTGGGAGTTCGGCGCGATCTCATCGGCAGGCCTTCACCGAAGCTTTGAAAGTGATTGAACGTGATTTCCCGCCCGACCTCATCATCATTTCGGCGGGATTCGATTCGAGACGTGGAGACCCGCTTGGCGGCTTGATGCTCGAGGACAGCGACTTCCGGGAGATGACCAAGGAAGTGATGGACATAGCCGAGCGATTTGCCACCGGGCGCGTGGTATCAATGCTCGAAGGCGGCTACAACCTTGAGACGCTGGGAGAGACCGTGAGAACACACGTGACCGCGCTCACGTCTTAGACGGCTGAGAGGAAAGTGCTTTCCTCAAGCCATTCCAAAGGAATGTGAGTATCAGCGCCCAAACGACCGCCGCAAAGACAAACAGGAAATAGTGCATGGGTAACCCATAACGAAACTCAGTGTGCATGAAAGACTGAAACAATAGATGGTAGAGGGGCACGATCAAGAGAAACAGACTCCTGCGCCAACTTACCAGAAACATCAAAGCCATTCCGAGCAGTATGAAGCCGAGCATCGTCTCTTTTACGATTCGCTGAACCGCCCTGATCGGCAATCGAAGCCACGACAGCTTCTCTCCAATGAGACTGGGCGGCGCCCCAGTGAGCGACTGCCACGCTTCACGGGTCTGGGCGCGTGATTCAGCAGCCGCATCCGTTTTCCTTCCGTAAACCAGAGGCGCATGTGCGGAGTACTTAAGCATCTCTCCCATGCGATCGAGCATCACCCCGGCATACCATACAGGATGGTCACGGATGATCCTGAGGCTCTTCTTGATTCGGTCGCGATCGCGCTCTATGCCGTCCGGCGACGACCAGTCCTTTCCATACTCCGGATTGCCATAAATAGTGGCTTCCTGGCGCGCGACTTCGTTATCGTCGGGCACGGCTCCGAATCGATCGCCACTCGCATCGGCTATGCCAACCCATAACACGAGACCCATCTGGATGTTTATTGGCACGAAGTGGCCATACCGCAAATAGTTCTTAATTGTAATCGGCGCTATCACAAGGAAAGAGACCAGCGACATCGCGATCGCACGCCGCACTACTTGCCAGCGCCTGGTCGATGTGATCGCTAACATTGCGATCACAAACACTCCGAACAGCAGCGTGAGAGATCTCAGCCATGCTGAAAGGCCGATCATCGCACCGGCCAGCAGATACAGCCAATACGAGTATGGAGCACGCCTGGCAATAACCAGAAGGTAGACTGCTGCGAGTAAGAACAGAGCACTGATCGAATCGGGGAGGATCCAGTTGGACATGTGCGACAAGTGATGCGACACAGCGGAAAGCAGCCCTGATATCGCTCCGACTCGCCAACTCAGGAGGTTGCCGGCGATCAGAAATATCAAGATTGGCGAGATTGAATTAAGCGCGTTCTGAACGAGTTGCACCCTAAAGTAATCTCTTCCAAAGAGTGAGTAGATGGCGCTGAGATAGATGGGATAACCCGGCGCTCGGGCAAGCGGGGCGGTCTTTCGAGGATCGTCGTAGCTGGGGCCCAGCAACCCTTCTCCCTGCAAGATGGAAGACGCAACCGTATCGTAAGCATCAGCGACCGATCCCAGCGGCTCTTCTGACGTGTACATGACCGGCGCCAGATCAACTGCATGTAGCGACTTTGTCGCAAAAGAGATCAGGAAGATTGCTATCGCAACGAGTATCTTCGTCTTCCGGCGCATCCGGCGGCCAGCAGACAGCTCGGAGGCGAACCAGCGACGATAACTCGACATTCTCGTAGGTAGCTTCATGCGTGATGCGTGGTTCGTGATCCGTGATGCGTGCTTCGTGATGCGTGATTCGTGATTCATGATTCGTGACGCTCTTCGCCCGATCCGAGTCACACGTCACGAATCACGAATCACGCGTTCGCTTCGCTCCAGCGGACATAGCGCGGTCGAACAGCTCGGGAGCCTTCATGCGACGACATTGCTCCTCGAAGATGCGGCGCGGTCCCTGCCAACGAAGATCCTCCACCGTGTCAAAGACGGGAACATCCAGTCGCAAAGTCGCCAGCGTGCGATACAACAGAGCTTCGTTCCAGAATTCGAACAGCGTAATGGAGAGCGGGCGAGCGTTGCGGATCGACGGATGCCATTCTCGCCAATCCTTCGGAATGTCTTCAAGGTGGGGATATCTGGATAAGGTCAGGGCCGCTCCCCGTTGGCCCCATCCGCGCAGACCTGGAAAACCATCGGCACTGTCTCCGACTACAGCCAGGTAATCTGGAATCGATTGCGGCCTCACGCCAAACTTGGCCACGACGCCGTCTTCGTCCCGCAAGATGTCCCGCCTGCGGTCCAGTTGAACCACTCGAGTGCCAACAACGCACTGACCCAGATCCTTATCGGGTGTACAAATGATTACCTGACTCACGCTGTCGTCCCGTGCCGACTTATCCGCCGCAGCTGCAAGTGCATCATCCGCTTCAAAGTAGACCATCGGCCACACCATGACTCCCATAGCTTCCAGCGCTTCTTCCAATAAAGGGAACTGCGAGAGCAACTCCGGAGGCACACCTTCGCTGGTCTTATATCCGTGATACAGATCGTTCCGAAAAGACTCCACGACATGATCGGTCGCAACGCCGATGTGAGTTGCGCCATGTTCGATCATATACAGAATGGAATTCAGGACGCCACGGACCGCGGCAATCTCCTGCCCGTTCACATCCGTCGCAGCCGGCACGGCAAAGAAGTACCGAAACAGTTCATAGGTCCCGTCAATCAAGTGAACATTCATACGGCTCCAATCAGTGTTGTCAGATTGCGGATGATTGTAGACCGGTTTGGCTGCAAATGTTGGGAGGACCGCGCGCCAAACGTGGAAACGCAGGAATCACAGCAATCGGAGATTGGATAACCTCACACGTGACGTGCCCTCGAATGCGTTTTGGCCATGGATGTTAGGAATCGCTCGTCCGGCTTCAGACGACTGAACGTCAGCCTACCCATGTCAAAGAGACGTTGTTCAGAACCAGACGGATTAAATAGATCGACACTAGCGCAATCCCAATGACCATCCCCGCAAACAGCGAGAGTAGAATCACCGCCCAGCCCCAGTCGCTCCAAAATGACCTGCCCACTCCGCGACTGTGTGTCTTCAGGAGGTCGAGATTCCTGGAGTTCGCTTTCCACGCGAAATCGAACAGGTCCCCGATCAACGGCACGCTGCCGATCGAGTAGTCGACTGCGAGATTGAAAACCATCCGCGCAATAACACCCTTGGGTAGACCGTGTCGCACTGAAGCGAGGACGAGCCATGCGGACACGACCGCCCCGATCACGTCGCCCCCCTCGGGGAATACGAAGCCGATAATGGGATCGAGGCCGAATCTGATCTGAGTCCCGGGAATTCTGATTGCCCGGTCCATCAGGTCCGTAACACGCTCGATCGTGTTATAGATTGAAGTCCCGTCGGGCTGACTGAGGGCCGGTGCGCGGTACGGTCGCAGGACGTCGCCGATTGCGTCCCGTCCGCCGCTGTCTATCCCGCCTGGTCGCTCACTTGTCAAGGTTAGAGCCTTAGTCGCCGATGGCCGCTTGTCCTTCTTCCGCGGCGCAGTGCTCATTGAAAGCCGCCTTGAGGACTTCAGCGATCTCAGGAGCTTCTCGTCCTTCGATCTGGTGGCGCTCGAGTAAGAACAACACCTGGCCGTTTCGGAGCAGACCGATCGAGGGCGAGGACGGCGCATAACCCTTGAAATAGCCGCGCGCCCTCTCGGTCGCCTCGATATCCGCCCCTGCGAAGACCGTTATCATATCCTGTGGACGGACATCATTCTGAAGCGCGATCGCAATACCCGGTCTCGCGCGTCCGGCCGCGCACCCGCAAACCGAATTGACCACCACCATGATGGCGCCTTTTGCGTTGGCGACGGCAGCGTCTACCGCATCGGGCGTCCTGGTTTCTCGTATTCCGAGGTTTGTGAGGTCCTCTCTCATTCCTTTGATCAGCATTTCTGAGTATGGCACGGCGTTGTCTCCTTCTTTCAATATCATCTATGGCTACGTCATTGAGTATACAGTGGCGGTCGACTATTTGAGAACCAACCTCGGCTTTCACCGATGCGCAGCGACTGACTGGCTGAATCTGACGAGGTCGCGAATAGAGTTTTTCGCGACTCTTGCGGGTTTTTGCTTCGGCTTCTCGTTCTTAAGGGGTGAGGGCAACAAATTGTTCGAATGCGAGGTTCTGTTCGCGATTCCTCGATTGTCTGCCTTTAAGGCCGATTGAGAGCCTCCGTAGGATCCAGCTGGCCCCCCGATGAGCCACTCGCTCATGCAGTGCTAGCTTTTCCACTCAGTTCACGCCTTATTGAATGAGCAGTCAATCTGCTGCCCTAGGAAGAAGGTGGTGAAGCAGTTGATCGCAAGATCGATTCCACCGAGTTCCACCCGTAGGCCGGCCAGCTACACCCGGGACCTTGAGGAAACGACGAAAGGACCAATGAAGAAAACGATAATCTGCATTGCAAGCATACTGATCTACATATTAGCCGCGGGCATCAACCTTGCTCAAGCTCAGGAACAATCAAAAGGCGCTACGGTCAACAGCCGGGACGAAACCAGTAACAGTCAGTTTCAACTAACAGATCTCCTGGCACAGGCGCGACCGCAGAGGGGACGAGGAATCTCGCTGATGCCTGTAAGCAGCAGCGCAGCCGCGAACGGTGCGGCATTCGTTATCACGCCGGCGTCAGTCGCGAATCTGCCGGTGGTTGGAAACGGAACAGCAGGCAGGCTGACGAAGTGGATGGGATTTACGAGCAACAATTCGGCGATCGGCGATTCGAGCATCTATGAAGACAAGTTCGGGAAGATAGGCATTGGCACAGACTCCCCCACATCGAAGCTGACTGTAGCTGGATTGATTGAGTCAAGCGGAGCAGGCGGTGGCGTCAAGTTTCCTGACGGAACTGTTCAGACGACATCAGGCATAGCTCCGACTGATGTGGTGAAGAGCCTGAACGGATTGAAGGGCAGTCTGACCCTGGCGCAAGGTACTAACATCACCATCACGGAAGCGGGCAACACGCTGACAGTTGGAGCGCCCAATACGCTGACGGCAGTGGTGCACGACCAGACGCTGACGGGTATCGGAACCCTCGCCTCCCCTCTCAGCGCTGTTCAATCTGAGGCTCTAATAGAACCGGTTGCCGCCGATGGTTTTGTCTCCTTCATTGGTAATAACCAAGTCAAAGTAGATCTCTTCACTGTTCCAGCGGGCAAACGACTTGTTATTGAGCACGTATCAGCAGACTGTGAAATACCGACAGGGCAGCGCCTGCTGAATGTTTCTATTACCATACTCCCGTTTCCCAAGGTCGGACTGCAATTAATTCCGGTTTTTGTTGGTACTTACTTTGGCGCTGACCGATTTCTCGTAAGCCAGGCCGTTAGGACGTACGGCCATCCCGGCTCTAGCGTCGAGTTATCCGGCCTTCGCAATAACTTTCCTGGATCAGGCTTTTGCGATTTCAGTTTCTCCGGCTTCCTGGTCAATCTGCCCTGAAGAGGACTTCCACCGATGGAAGACCAACGAGGACCTGCGATTCCTCGCTTACCTGCTTTGAGGCTGATTGAGAGATCCCTGGTAGCCCGTGTCCCCCCTGATGAGCCTTTCGCTCAAGCAGTGCCAGCTTTTCGACTCAGTTCGCGCCTTACTAAGTGAGCAGATCCATCCGCCGTCTTTGAAAATGGTGGTGAAGCAGTTGATCGCAAGATCGATTCCACCGAGTTCCACCCGTAGGCCGGCCAGCTACACCCGGGACCTTAAAGACACCAATAGGAGTTGTTATGAAACGGCAATCTATGATGGTCCTGACGACCTTGAGCCTCTTCGTTATGCTGACAGCCACGTCCATCCACGCGCAATCCGACATGCGTATCAAGGTGACCACGCCACTATCTCAGCCCTGAAGCATACAACCAGCCTGAGGAGAAGGGGGTTGAGTGGGCGAGGAATCCTGAATTGATGCAACGCCTCAAACAACAACGCCTTGAAGCGCAAGAAAATCTGAAGAAACAGCAATAACGATGACCGTTAGCGATTTCTCGCCTGAGGTCATACTGAAGACTACATCGAGGACAGAAATCAGCGTAAGAACCTGGTCCATCTGCCCTGCCTCCAAATGCTTTCCCTTGCTTGTCTAAAAGGAGAACAACCATGTACAGATTTAAGCTGATTGCCGTTGGCTTGCTCATCCTCTTCGGCGCGATTGCCATCAAAACTCCACGTCCGGGCTTCGCACAAGTGTCAAATCAAGGAATTGTGACGCAGCTCAATTGCGACGAGGAACCGTGTGACGCGGTGGCGCGAGGGCAGGCAGCCTTCAATCGCCACAATCTCAAGAAGCTCGGTGGGAATGGACGGGCCTGCGCCGACTGTCACATGCCATCGGAGAGCTTTCAACTCTCTCCCGCCGCTGCCAGGGCTCGGTTCGATGCGCTGCAGGAGAAACGGGCGCACGGAAAGAACGCGGACGATCCGCTGTTCCGGCCGGTGGACGCCGACGACTTCCGTGTGAACGGGGACAACGCGAGCGACTTCTCGAACTTGGTGGAGAACGGTCTCATTCGCGTGACGATGCCCTTGCCGGCCAACGTCAAACTCATCGATCCAGCGACCGGTCAGCCCTCGGCCGAGACCTCGGTCGATCTCTGGCGCGCGGTTCCACCCGTGCTCAACGTGGCAATCACCGGCCCGGATGGCACCGCGCCGACCTGGCCGCCAGGCGCGCCGCGCACTCCCATCATGGGTCAGGATCCCAACGGTCCGAACCGGCAGGGTGGATACCAGATCGATGCGCGCTTCGGGACCCTACAGGAACAGGCCCGGGGCGCTCTCATGGGCCACGCGCAAGTGTCTGCGGAACCCAATGTGCGGATGCTCGATGACATCGCTGCTTTCGAGCAGACTCTGTTTTCTTCGCGAGGGGTCAAGAAGCTCGCCAAGGCGATCCTCTCGGACTCGACGGCATTCCCCGACCCGGACCCAGAACTGAACGAGCTCGAGCAGCAGGGCAAGGAAGTCTTCAACCGCGCCTGCGCTACATGTCACGGCGGCACACTGCATCCGAGCGGGTCCACGCCCGAGACGGCGATCGTGCGCCCGCTCGGGGGTCGCTATCACCCCATTTCGACCGCCTGTCCGCGCCCAGACTCGGACGAATTCTCGCCGTGTCCGCAGCGGCTAGCGCGCAACGCCCGTACCTACCGTATCACGCTCGCCAACGGCGCTTCCCAAACCTTCACGACCTCGGATCCGGGGCGATTGCTGCTGACAGGGCAAATCGCGGACCTCGGAGTGATGGACATCCCGCAGTTGCGCGGAATCAGCAAAACCGCCCCCTATTTCCACAACAACTCCGCGGCGACACTCGAGGACGTGCTTGACCACTACGCCGCGCTTTTTAGGGGCGCGGCACGACTAAAGCCGCCGCCCAACTTGCCGGCATTTCTTTCTTCGGACGGCCTGGTTGTCGATCGCGCGTTTGTGACGGAGGAGCGGGCAGCTCTGCTGGCGTACCTCAGGAAGCTGTAGGAGGTTCTCTCGAGACTGTGGGGACCGCAGCAGGTCCCTACAGTCTATTGCTGAGCAGCTCCGGAGGGGTTGAGCCTCTCGTCCTGCCGATCACTTTCCTGGTCGGTGCGGATAGGTCTGCTTGTTGAGGGAGAAGGCTCGGTCGAGGTATCGCGTTCCTTTCTCAATACTATTTCACCTTCTCGGACTCTTTTTTGGCCTCGATCAGAATCGAAGTGTCCGGGTCGGCGCTTCCCCACAATGTCAGGAACTCCTGATACGCGCTGCGGCTCTTCGCGACATCGCCTGTGAGCACGGCCGCGCGCGCCAGTCCAAGATGCGCGAGTGGATACAGAGCTGACAGCAGGCCTTCTCCGCGATGGTCGAGGATCTTCTGAAACTCTGCCCTCGCCTCCGCGCCCTTGTTGAGTTTCAGGTAAGCCTGCCCGCGCACATACTGCGGCCAGAACTCGGCGGCGGGTTCATAGCGCCTCGCCGCTTCCAGCAATTCAATCGCCTGCGCCGCATTGCCGCGTTGCAACTCCAGTTCGGCTTTGATCGTTGGCAGCCAGAGCCCGTTGACAAGCGTGTCTTTGGGATACCTCTTGGCGAGCTCGTCCACCAGTGACTGCGTCTGCGACGGCTCGCCACACAACGCCAGCGCGAGCGCGGCGCGGGTGAGCGTCACCTGATTATGTTCGAGCTCGAGCGATTGCGCGGCTGCTGCTTTGGCTGGGGCGAGTTGACCGAAGACGGCGTCGCGTAGCGCTTGTTCCGCCTCATAGCGCGCGGCCACTTCTTTCGCGTCTCCGCGCGAGGCGAGGTCAATGGCTCGGCGCGAGAAGTTCTTTGCCCGCCGCCATCGCCCTTCGAACGCTGCCGCGCCGGTTTGCCACTCGAGTGCCACGTACTCTTCCGGTTTCCCGAGCGTCCAATCAAGCTGCTGCTGCATTCCCGCCCTGTCATTGTTGATAAAGGCAATCTCGTACAGGAGGTAGTGAAAGTCCATCGTATCGAGTTTCTGCTGAAGGGCTTGCGTGAGAGCGTCGCTGGCTTCCGCGAAACGATTGAGGCGGAGGAGCGCCCATCCCAGGAGCCGGTGCGCGGGCGTAAAATTAGGGTTGAGGCCGATAGACTCGCGGGCTTCCGCGATAGCCTGGTCGAATTTCCCGATCCGATTGTAAGCGCCGGCAAGGTCGTTCGGCCCCGAGCAGTCGCGCGGGTACATCCGCTTTTGCAGCATCAGCACTTCGATGCGCCTGGTCTCGTCCCCGTTGACAAAGCCGTGATAGCGAGAAGCTATGCGGAGCTTCTCGTATTCGCCCACCCGATCCCTCAAACCATACGCCTTCTCCGCATACTCAGCGGACCGCTTTAGCCGGCCAATGCGGTTGTGCATGACAGACAGCATGCTATAAGCAGAGGCAAAGTCGGGATCAAT
>DASYSA010000031.1:0-7264 GCA_036003885.1 Blastocatellia bacterium
GCGCTGTGAGTTCGGACCAGATTGTCTGTTCGCGGCAACGGTGTGCTCCGGCGGCATGTATTTGCGACGCAGGGCGCTTCTCGCGGATCGCCCAGGTGGGGACCGTCTACATTTCAACCCGGATCTTCTACCGTGTTCGAATAGACGGGATCCCACAACTCTCCTGGCGATACGCAGAAGCTAAACCCGGTACCTGCAAGCTCGGTTTCAGAGGTCGAACAGAAGCACGAAGAAAAAGCCAGATAGAATAGTCACTGTCCTTCACGAACCACTTTGAAAGTCATCATTGCTGCGGTAGTCTTCGACTCAACGGAACGGCCTTTCTCGTCCATACAGACTTGACCAGCAACCGCTCCGGCACACCGAAATTAAGCGCGTCATTTCCGAGGCCCTAGCGGATCTGGGACTAACGCCTGAATCTGGGGATCGGGACGCAGCTGAGGTGGCTCCGCGCCAAAGGTGCGGGCGTCTCGAATTCCTTTCCACGGCTTAACCGGCTGTGGCGGCCGGAGCCGATGAGCACCGAACGGTGGCGCCGCGTACGGGATGCCCTTGAACGTGTGCACCCCGGCTGCCAGGCTGCCCCTCGCCGTGCCGTGTCTTGACCACCGTATTCATACTGTGTACCTCCTCCACCACGGGCAGCGCAGACTCTCATCGTGTCGCAATCGACACTTTCCGTCTAGCATGATGGCACCATCCATATGCCAGATCAGTGCTTGCCATCACCACTCACGTTAATTGATCACATCGTTACCCGTCATTGATATGAGTCGACGACACTAAATGCCTTGAGTAATGCGTCGTTTCCGACGTCTAATCCCATTTACAGCAGCATCGCAGCTTGAAAAGCGCGCGGCAGAACGATTCTCCGTGGCCAGATCAGGCAGATGCTTGACGGGGACGATTCCTGGTACTAGGGTCTAGACCTCTTAACATAATCAGTGCGATGGAGGTGGCTTTATGTTCCGCAAGCTCGTGTTCTCGCTCATGTTAGTTTTTTTCCTGGCGGCCGCTCCGCTAACTGCACGCTCTCAGAAGACGCAGAAGGCAGGCCCTCTCGACAGTGCGCCGATATTGTGGTGTGAACCTGCGGATATTGCCTCGCGTGATCCTTGGCCCAGTTCCCTGCGCGGATCAGCAGTTTCTGAGGTGTCCGTCAAAACTGCGACAAATCGGGGCATTGGACTATTTTCCTGTTAGGAAGCCGGGGCGCCAGCTCTTTGAAGTCGAGAGCGTAAAACGGGAGTTGGCGTTAACCTCGGTGTAAGGAGTGCTTTATGCCTTTCAACCCGCATCGACCACTTGTTCTCTCAATCATTTTTCTAATCTCGGTAATGGCCCTGACGGTGTCAGCGTATGGTGATGTCGGCGCCTCGCCGCCTTCTTACGGCGCCATTGCCGCCAACCATTCGGATCAGCAGACGAACGCACAGGCATCCCAGCCTCCGGTCGAAGGAGATTCTGAGTCATTTCTGACGCGGCTTGTCAGCTCGGAGAATCCTGGCCGATCTCAGTCGGACGGCCTCGTCTTGACCGGTGCGAAGATCCTCTTGAGGCTGGTTCTTGCAGCGCTTCTGGCCGCGATTTTGGCCTTCCGGCCTCGCAAGCGCATGAGCCTTCCGTTACAACGCAATCCTTACGTGAAGGAGACTCAGATTATACTGGCCGTTGTGGGAGCGGCGCTGATGATGATTGTCGCAGATAATGCCGCAAGAGCATTCGGAATATTTGCGGCGGCCTCCCTGGTTCGGTTCCGGACTAATATCCGGGACCCAAAGGAGATTGCGATTCTGCTGCTCAGCCTGGGAATAGGATTGGCCACCGGCGTCAGCCGGTTTGAACTCGCAATCGTGCTCAGTCTGTTTATCATGCTGGTGCTTTGGGTGCTCGAGCTCTATGAGCCGGCGCAGGTCTTTCGTGCGATGCAACTCAAGGTCAAGACGCGCTCGGTCGAGAGTACCAATAGTCTCCTGAAGAAAATCTTTGAACAGCACCAGTTCACCGCAGAGGTCCGCGAGATCAATCGGGAAGATGAAGAAGATCCTCTCGGCAAGCTCGTGTATCAGGTTAACGTGAGCCCCGGCGTGAGCACTGACGAGTTGAGCAACGAGATATTCGCATCCGACGAACACAACATCGACAGTATCGAGTGGGACCAGAAGAAGGGAACGTCTTACATGTATCGTTGAGCGGCGCGGTTGACGGTGCTTGAAATTGAATCAATGGATCCGATCGCAGAGGTTCCCCAAACGTGAATCGCAGGAAGGATGCGAGCTTCTCTCCAAGTTCAGCGTATTCACTCCAGGTTCATTTGCTGCCACTCTGACGACAGGATGTCCTCAACCAATCTAGGCGTCGGGCGTCACACTCGCCCGATCATCAGCCCTAACGGACGAGGGGCCAGAGTCTGATTCAGTGCCGTTGGTTCCTCTCGATCACTGGACGCACTGCTTGTGCAGAGGCCTGCCGATGATGAGGAACGATTGTGTGATCTGGGACCTGGTGTCTAGCCTTTGGCGGCTGTCGCGTCAGTCCTGGGCCCCGCTGGTCGAGATACCTCATTCGGCACAGACTTGGCCCTCGAACGTGGGAGTCCGCAAATGCGCCGATAGGCCCTCAACACTGATTTGTAGGATAGACCGTTCTTTGCATCCAGTGGGCGTGCTCTAAGTGCGAAATCGGAAATGGAGAGGATTCCTTCAAGTTCGCTGGTGTGGAATTCTTTCACGTTGTGTAGGAGTGTTGGACACCGTCGGATGAATGTATTCGAAATCGATCCCACGCACCGGGAGGTTGAAAACGTGGAGTGCGTTCGATACTGTCTGAATTTACAATGTGAGTAAGCTGAAGGTTTATGGTTGCAGGGGCTCCGCATCAAGCGCAGTTCGGGAGCTGAAATCGAATAGAGAGGTTGCCTCCCCTTTGCGCCGCGAGCGAGCCCAGCCCACGTTAAACAACGTTATCGAGCGCGATTGGCGCAGCGAACACGGGTTGGGGCCAATAGGTGGACTCAGATCACGCTAACGCAAAGTGCCATCGGAAAGTTGTGCCAGGAAGAATCAGTTCGGGATGGTGGGGGTGACCACAGCAGCGAGGGCGGCTGAAACTATGGAGGGTGCAGAAGCTCATTCCTCGAAACGTGTCACCCGTCCAAATGAACGTCGGCACTGACACCACTGAGGTTAGACTCAGGAAATCAAAGCAAATCGAAAGGAGGAAGTGTATGGGAAAGGGATCCCTCATTGTTCTGGGCGTCGTCATTCTGTTAGTGCTGATCATCGTTGTCATGTCCATCGGAGGATATAACACACTCGTCACCAAGCGACAGAACGTCGATGCCCAGTGGTCGCAGGTGGAGAACCAGATGCAGCGTCGCGCCGACTTGATCCCCAACCTCGTCGCCACGGTCAAGGGAATTGCGGGGCTAGAGGAGAGAGTTTTCACCAGGATCGCGGAAGCGCGGTCACAACTGCTCTCGACGATGCAGAACCCGAATAGCACTACGGAAGACAAGATTGCCGCGGACAATAAGCTGAACCAGTCCCTTCGAGAAGGCGGCCTGCTCGGCACGGGTGGGCGCTTCCTCTCGATCACTGAAAACTACCCCCAGTTGAAGTCGAATGAAAGCTTCTTGAAGTTGCAGGATGAGCTGGCCGGCACGGAAAACCGATTGGCCACCGGTCGCCGGGACTACACCGTGGCCGCGCAGGACTACAATACCGCGCGGAGCCGGTTCCCAACCGTACTCATCGCCGGCCTGATGGGCTTTCAAGAGAAACCGTACTTCAAAGCGGACGAGGGCGCCCGGGAAGTACCGAAGGTCGACTTCAATAAATAATAAACCCGCGCGTTCGCAGGGTATACCGCGGACTGAACGAGAATAGGGAATCACTTCGCGATCCTTCAACTCCTCTCACGTTTGCGGAGGCTGAAGGCAGACTCGGAGGATCGAAAGAGAATAAGACTTGCTGCTTCTTTTGCACGGGGCAGGTCTGTCAGGCCTCTTTCTTGGTCTCTCCTTCTTCTGCGCACGAGGCAAGGCGGGACGGAGCCAGGTGGACCAGCAGAATCAAGCTGAACATGAACAGACCTACAATTGTACTTGCCTTTATTTCTACGGTTGCAATTATCTGGCTCGGGACGGGGGCTTGCCCCCCCACGCGTGCGCAGACAGCGCAGTCGCCACTTCCGAAGCCAACCGGTTACGTGAACGACTATGCCGGCGTGATCGACAGTGCCACAAAGGACCGACTGGAAACCGCGCTAGGCAATCTTGATCGGGAGCAGCAGATCCAGTTCGCAGTCGTGACGATAAACACGACTGACGACCAGGATATCTTTGGTTACTCGCTGGCTGTAGCAAGGGGATGGGGCATCGGGTCAAAGGATACGAGTAAGCCAAGCCTCCTCTTGCTGGCGGCGATCAAAGACCGCAAGTACTTCACGCAGGTGAGCCGGCATCTGGAAGGTGATCTGCCCGACGGACTGGTTGGCCAGATTCAGCGCGAACAACTCGTGCCCGCGTTCAGGCAGCAACAGTATGGGAAGGGCTTATCAGATACTGTCTACACATACATCAGGACTATCGCTGAAAAAAACGGCTTCAGCACCGACAGCATCTTTCCACAGGGTGGCTCCGGCGTGCCGGTCCGCTCCGTCCCCGAAAAGACGGGTTCGTGGGGATTGCTCCCCATTGCAGTCTTTATCATCGTAATCATCGTAATTGGTTTGCTCGCGAGCCGCGGCCGGAATAGCGGGCATCGAGGGGGCGGCTGCCTCAATTTGTTACTGCTCAGCTTGCTGGCGAACAGCGGTAGAGGACGCGGGTCCAGCGGCTGGATGGGGGGCGGCTTTGGCGGTGGGGGCGGTTCAGGCGGAGGAGGGTTTGGCGGGTTCGGGGGCGGCGGAGATTTTGGCGGCGGCGGGTCCGGTGGCAGCTGGTAAATGGACCGCTCAACCTCTGCGGTAGAATCTCCGGACTAGAAAGAGATCTTCCTTCTGCCCTGAGCGCCTGACGGGACAGGTGAAATGAAATGGGTAATCAGATCGATTCAAAAGCACTCAAGCAGCTTGTTGAGGACCTGCGCACCACACACGGCGAGAATCTCGCATCGGTGGTGCTATATGGGTCGGCTGCGGCCGGCGATTATATCGAACGGCGCTCGGATCACAACCTTTTGATCGTGCTTAAGAAGATAACCTCGGAGGACCTGCGCCTCTCTCAAGCGCCAATGCGGGAGTGGCAGCGACTTGGCCAGCCGATGCCTGTCTATTTTACGGTCGAGGAACTCAACAATGCGGCAGACGTATTTCCAATCGAGTTCCTGCAAATGGAGAAAGCGCGGAAGGTGTTGCACGGCAGTGATCCTTTCGAGTCCATGAAGATTTCGAAAGATAACCTCCGGCATCAGACAGAGTACGAGCTGAGAACCAAGTTGATTCAGCTTCGCCGTTTGTACATCCCTGCGTCCATCTCCGGCGAGAAACTATCGGCCCTAATAAGCGACAGCTTCGTTAGCTTCGCGGCGCTGTTTAGACCGGTCTTGATGCTGCTGGGCCACGAGCCGCCCATCACCAAAGAGGAAAGCGTGCGCGCGATGGTTCGTTTAGTTGGAATGGACGGGTCACCGTTTGAGCGAATCCTCGAGCTGAGGGCGAAAGGAGGATCGTCGCTGACCGAGGCGGAAGCGAATGAATTGTTCGCCGCGTACCTGGCGCAGATCGAGCAGGTTATCAAAGTTGTCGACGGGATTCAGAGCAGATCGTGAACAACCGCTATTCGACCCCCGATCTGCCTTCGGCCCTGAAAGTGACTGCATCCGGTGCTGCTGCGCGTCCGAACTATTGAAGCGTCGGGCTATAGGGTTTCAGAGAGGGTTATGAGGATCGCTGCCTCCCGGTCAGTCAGGGATTCGCCCCTCTTTGCCGCGACCTCGTTCCGGTAGGCTTTCAGCGCCGCTGCCTTCGCTCGCGCATCGCCCCGCGCTTCGGCGGCTTCGGCAACTGCTAACTTGACGCACAAGGAGTTGGCGACTCCGTGGTGTTGAACGAATGCTTGCGTCAGATGGCAAAGCCCTTCGTAGGAAAACAGCGGAGCAGCGGGGTCGCCATGAAGGTCTGCTAAAGAGACCCCGGGCAGCGAGCTCACGTCCTCGTTGGCAACGCCGAATTCCATCTCTGCTTTGACGAAATCAATAAACCCGCCTGGGCCAGGTTCCTGATTCAGAATCTCTTGCGGGGTCACCACCTGGTCGCCGTTGGCATCGAACGTATTGAAGACGATTGGTACAGTGTCTGAAGACCCGACGAAGTTTCGAGTGAGAGGAATGGCAGACTGGCCGGCATCGGTAGAAGTGAGCAGTTCTGTCACCACCTCACCGCCCTTCGCCAGGATGTTCGTGAACATTCGTTGTTTAATCACGTCCGCGCCAGGGATGGGAAAACTGCTGACATTGCAGTCTTGATCCATCATCAAACCCACCGATCCAGTCTTGCCAGGACTGCCCGGCACCGCCTGCGCTTTCCAGGTAGATTCACTGGCTTCAGTTACGGTGAAGACATAGCCATTCAGGGTACCCACTCTCAGCCCGTGCGCCGCGAGTGACAGAACACCCGCGCAACAATCCGTCCGGAGGTTCGGGAGCTGGTCCTCGCAAAACCGAATGAGTTCGGCGAAAGAGGCAGGAAACCGACCGTTCTGTTCGCGGAACTCGTGTACCCCGCAGCACATTTGTCGAAGGTCGTTCTGGACCGCCACCCTGTTCGCCGCCTCTCGCGCCGCTCCCACGGCGGGAAGAAGAAGTCCCATGAGGATCCCGATAATGGCAATGACGACGAGCAATTCAGTGACGGTGAAGCCACGCTGCCGTGGGCCACGGTGATTAGAGGGCTGATCTTCGCCACGCAGGTTGTTTGCGGCGGCGACCGGCATGGATCTCTCACTCAATTCTGTATTCATAGTGTTCTCCTGGAAATTCTTGTGCCGCCCGGTTCAGCTTGCGCAGACGGATGCGGATCCAGTCCGAGCGTTATCAGACCTGGAAATTGATTTACAACAACAAGTGCATTACGGCAGATCCACAAGGTAACCAGAGATGGTGATTTCGAAGTCAGCAGTTCCGGCGAGGCCGCTGCGCACAGCAGATACTCCTACGAGGGACGCCGGATCAGCATATAGCCGAACCTGCTGGCCTATTGTTGCGCGCGGCGTTCCGAAAGATACGGAGGGTGTGGACGGGTTCAGGGACTGGAATTGGACTAC
>DASYSA010000032.1:0-24554 GCA_036003885.1 Blastocatellia bacterium
ACCGACTGAGCTAAGCGCCCTTTTCAAGTGTCAAACACTAGCAGATGCACTGGGGTATTTCCAGGAAGGATACAGGATTTAGGATAATCTGGGATTTAGGATTTGCGTACAATTCTTGTCGTGACACAGGTGCAGTCGATGGATGCACATCAAAACACGAACGATGGCGATGATACGGCGCTGTCGAGGAGTACGTTCACTTTCGACGACTACATGGCTCTCGGAGGGATGGAAAACTATGGAGGCACGGCTTCGCCGCCGGGTCACTCCTCCAGCTTCGACACGACTGTCACGGTTCGCGGAAACGTCACAGGCGTGACCCAGTTCATCGACCTTGTCGCGAATACGTCGATCACCAGACTGCTGAAATACGACATCTTCGGGAACGTCACAAAGGCGCAGGTTGCTTGTTGCAATCAGAAGACGTTTGGCTTCGATCAGAATAACTACTGGTCGGCGGCGACACAATTGACAAATGGTGATCCGGCCGGTACGCATCTGACGAGCACCATGGAGGACGACTTCAACACCTCGCTCGCTATGACGGAGACCGACCCTAACAGCCTCTCTTCGAACTACACCTATGACGCTGCCTTAAGACTCATTCAAGCCAGTCTACCAAGTGGAGCAAGCCGGATTCATACTTACAACGACGCTTCTCTGTCTGCTTCATCCAGCGTCTCCTCGATTGACGTCAACGCGGCCGTCTCGAGAGTCACCGACGGCTGGGGACAAACCACGCAATCCGTCAACATTCATGGAGGCCAGGTCAATGCAACGTATGATGGGTTGGGACGAGTGCAGAGTGTAACCAATCCTTTCCCTCAAGGCGGCACGCCCGGCCCAGCCACTACATATCAGTACGACGCGCTTGGCCGTCTGAAAACGACGACGTTCCCTGATGGCAACACTGTTCAACAATCTTACAGTGGTCCAGCGATCACCATAACCGATCAGGTGAATCGCCAGATCAAACGGCAAGTCGACAGTCTGGGCAGGCTCATTACTACTACGGAGCAGGATCCATCGGGCAGTCTCATCCAGAATACTGACTACACCTACGATCTGCTCAACAATCTGACGCAGGTGAATCAAGGCGGGCAGTTGAGGACTTTCCAGTATGACGCCGCATCCAGATTGAAGAATGAGACGACGCCGGAGACCGGTACCACGAGCTTCACGTATACAGATTTCGACGCCGTGCTTACCCGCACTGATGCTCGCGGAGTTGTGACCACGTATACATACGACACTCTGAACCGGCTGACCGGTGTGGGCTACAATACCGTATCCGGTGTTGTCACTGCCCCAACGGTAACCTACAACTACGACAACTCGTCGACCAGCACAACCAAGGGCCTGATGTTGTCTGTTAGCACGGGCGTGTACAGCGAGACGCTATCGTATGACTCCTTCAATCGACTGTCATCGACGAGTCGAACGATAGACAGTCGCACTTATGCTACAGCCTATCAGTACAACCCCGCCGGAGAGCTGACACAGCTTACTTATCCGTCAACGAGAGCGGTCACAATCAATCACGATGGCTCCGGGCGGCTGGCCTCTGTTGTAAACAATGTAGACAGCGCAAACGCGATCAGCAGTTTCACCTACCAACTGTCAGGTCAGTTAGCCGGCTGGACTCTGGGTAACGGAGTAGTCGAGAGCCGAACTTATAACAACAGGCAGCAGCTACAGACGCAGACCGCAACCAAGAGCGGCACTCTGCTCACCTTGACCTACGGTTTCAACGCGTCGGCCGGACAGATGGGTTCGGGCACAACGGCGGGCAATGGCGGGCAGGTGATGTCGATCACGGGCACGATCAATGGCACGACGGAGAGCGCCAGCTACACCTATGATCTGCTGGGGCGGCTAGCCACTTCCAACCAGAGCAGCAATGGGTCGAGCGCCCAGCGGAGGTTTGCGTACGACCGCTGGGGCAACCGAACAGGCGTGTGGAACGCCACCAGCGGCGGGACCCAGATTCAAACTGTGGTTTACCAACAATCCGGGGGAGCCCCAACGAACCGAATCAATACAGTCAACGGTGTCAGCCAGACATACGATGCAACCGGAAATGTGATCAACGATGGCGCGCACAGCTACAGCTATGACAGTGAGAACCGGCTGGTCAACGTCGACGCAGGAACTACTGCCCAGTATGCGTATGACTACCGGAATTGGCGGGTGAAGAAGGTGGCCAGCGGGGGGACTACCCATTACATCTGGGAGGCCGGGCATGTAATAGCCGAGCACAATGGTGTGAGCGGGGCTCAGGTCATAGACTACATCTACGCCGGCGGCAGATTGATCGCGAAAGCGCCCGGAACGCAGCTTGCGGGGAACGGAAGCACCGTGTACTTCTTGAACGATATGCTAAGCGCGCGGGTCTTGACGGACAATGCAGGCATCGTTGCCGGCAAACAGGGTCACCTGCCTTTCGGAGAAGATTTTGCGGAAAGCGGGACACAAGACAAGCATCACTTCACCAGCTATGAGAGAGACGGCGAGACCGGATTGGATTACGCGGTGAATAGATCGTATGCTTCAGGCACCGGGAGATTTGCGCAGGCCGACCCCAGTCGAGGTAGTGCGAGTGCGTCGGACCCGCGGACCTGGAATCGGTATAGCTACACACGGAACGTGCTGACCAATCGGGTCGACCCATCTGGGTTATTGGATGATCCAGAAGACACGTGTCCCGATGGCGACTGTGCTGGCGAAGACGTGATTCGGTTATACGGTGAAGCGGACTATCCGGACGAGGACGGAGGCGGAGACGTCATTCACCTATATGCGGAAGCGCCGTTTCCAGAGGAAGACGATTTTGGATTTTCAGATTTCCTTCCAATATTGGCTGGGGATGGCACCGGTGTGGGAGAGGTTGGCGGCGGGGGAGCCGTTGATCCGGCGCCTCAAGCACGACGCCAGAGATGCGCTCCCCCGCCGGGTGAGGCAGTTAGACGAGACCGAACCGTAAGCGACGCCGGATTACGGGCGGTTACCGCCGCTGAGGCTGTTGTTCTGCACCTTTACAATGATGCCACGGGCAATTGCACGATAGGTTACGGCCACCTGGTACATCGTGGGCGGTGCCGACGAGATGACAGAAACACCTACGGCGGCGGAATCAGCCAACAGCAGGCGTTGGATTTCTATCGGACCGATATTGCGCGAGCCGCTACCATTGTTAACAATTCGGTAAATGTTCCGCTCAGTCAGAATCAATTCGACGCGCTCGCGGACTTTGTCTTTAATATTGGCCACTTGCAGGGAACCACTTTGCTTCGAAGGCTGAACGCTGGCAACTACGACGCTGTACCCGGTCAGTTGGCGAGGTACAACACAGGTCGCGTAAGGGGACGCCGAAGGGTTTTACGAGGCTTGGTGAGAAGACGGAGGGCAGAGGGAAGATTGTTCTGCACGCAGTGATTAGCGGGATTCGACTGTATAATCCAAGTGGAGTTGCTATGAGATCAAACGCCTTTGTTGGCTGGACGCTTGTGATAAGCATTGTACTTGGCTCGATCCCAACATCGGGGCAAATCGCTCGATCGCCAAGCCATCGCCAGATCAGATTCAAGGAGGGGCAGACTACTGTACAAGTACGGGCAGTGCTGAAGCCCGAAACAGATCAAGTATATAGGTTCCGCGCTAGGGCCGGCCAGAATATCCACGTTCATTTGGTACTTCCGGGTAAGCAAAAGGCTCGGCCCTGGGATGTTGTCTTCGTTGTCCAACACATAGGAAACCATATTCCTGGCACGAACACGCAGATTCTGGAGGGCGTTAATCCGCATGGTGAAATTAACTGGCTAGGTAAAATCCCGGTAGACGGAGACTACGAGATCTGGGTCTCGAATCCGGAGATCAGCGACCGCTTCTACACTCGCCCTATAAGATACATCTTGGAGGTGAGCATAAACTGAAGAGAACGGGCTCATGTTTACCGAGAGAACTGATCAAGAACAGGCTTTGGTTCAACAGCGACCGGGCAGCATTGTGGTGACCTCTCGCATCCGCCCTCGCCTCAAGAGCGTCATCGTCCATTTGTCCGGAGCGGCAGTAGTACTAGAGGGTGGGTGCGTCATACATCTCCTGAATGGCGGGAGCTTACGCCCTATGCGTTGGACCCTCAAATTGAAGTCGCCGAAGCACACCTTAGGGCTATTATCAATGTTGAGGGCGAAACTTGAGCGGAGTTCGCTTTCAATGATCTTTCTACGATTGTTCTCCTTGTGGCTGGTCTTACGTTCCGCGGACCGATCGACTCCAGGTCTATTACGGGTCGAGGCCTAAATAGTGCGCGAATTGAGGTGAAGCCTGCTTGCTCTGTCTCCGCGGCTCGCATCTCAATACATCAATCTGGTCAGCGACGGCCGGAGGAACAATCAAGCTTCGGGGCAGAAGTCAGGATAGAGCGCCCTGTTAAGCTGCCCGACGAGGTTTTGGAGATACTCGTCACGACAGACAAGTCAGGCACAGCTGTCTTGAACCTGGTGAACGACCTGTCCAGATTTCTGCGTCTCTCTTCGTAGCGTCGCGGATTGATTTAGACAAAGATGAATTTCCGGACCTACTTGTTACCGCGGCTGAAGACAACTCCTGCCTTGGGGGAGCTAACATCATTCCATTCTGGATCTTTCATAACACAAGGGGAGGATACAGACTGGTGCTGTATCCGAACGCTCAACCTGTACCTCCTAACAAGGAGAAGTGGAGGCTACCGTGACATACGGACAGAGGAGGCAACAGCTAAGAAACTGACCATCAGTATGTACAGGTTCAATAGGGCTAAGTATCAACTAACGAAATCTTGGCAAGAGTCGCTTTGATCTGTTCGAATGCACCCTTACCGAGGTAGCAGGCAGCTCTTCGACCTCTTATTTCGATCAAGCAGTTGATGGATTGTTACGATGAGATTGAACTCGAGTGCGTTAATCGGCTGTACGGTTGTAATCGGCATTCTGCTTGCCCCGATCCACGCCGTGAGTAATGAAGATGAAGACAGCAAATGGGCTCGCAAGTCAGGTCTTACGCAAGAGGAAATTCGCAAGCTACGCAAGCTCACTGGCGTGGAAGGAGACAGAGCAGCAGGATACATCGATAGTATTGATACACACAGCTTGAGCTCGCATAACCAAATACTGCTCGTGACCGCTGGCGGCAACGGGCATTGTTTGAACCTCTATGTGTTTGCCCGCGCGGCAGGGGGCTTTCGCAGCATCTGGGCAGCGGAAGAAAAGGGATATTGCCGCGAAAGCCCGGACAGTCCTGAAGCTTACGTCACACCCAGCGGAAGAATTGTGGTAAAAATTCCCGTGTACGATAACCGAAAGCAGCTAACAAAGGAGCAGATTTTTATACCTACGCATGGACCGGCAAAACTTACAGGGATGTGGGTAAGAGATCTGTACGAAACCAATAGGAGTGCCCGAGGTAAGAAACTTCGAACCTTCGGCGTGCGACAACGATAGCCGGCCACCTCTGGCAAAGCCTGCCTGGTTCTACGCTCGGCGGGCGGCATAGATCAAGACCGGGATTTCAATAGAGCATACCAAGACGCGCTCAGGAAGTGTCAGAACGCGGGACGCTAATTCTCGCGAGTAAGCCTGCCAACTTGGATGGTAAGGAGGACACATGAAAAAGGTGCGGTTGGCAATTAGGTTAATTGGGTATATTGCGACGCTTTCTCTTTCATTTTCAGTGGCACGAGAATCAGCGCTGTTAACCCACGCAAGAAGTGTATCGCCAGAAGCAAACGAGGGTGGCGGCAGCACAAGCAATCTGGGGCATATTCGGCAAGAACAGTCCGTCTTTGGTTTGGAGATAGACATAGACCATCCCGTTTCAATTCCTAAGGATGTTCTGCGCATCCTAAAGACCGACCGGGCCATCAGGAAATGCTTTCACGAAGATGAGGCGGCGCGAGAAGTTACGCCGTCAATGTTCGTCGCAGCTGAGATCGATCTGAATTACGACAATATTCCCGATCTCGTAGTGACAGCAGCTGATACCTGCCTGATGGGCGCGAATATCGGTCCGTTTTGGGTGTTCCGCAAGACTGACCACGGCTACGAGAGGATACTACGGGTCGATACCCTGAATCTCGAGTTTCTCAAAACCAAAACTAACTGTTATCGCAATGTCCAGACAACCGGAGCAACTGCGAGAGAGGCCGTCACAACGACCTATATATTTAATGGTCGTGTGTACCAGCTTCGACGCTCAAAAACAGAACCGATTAGATAGGACGTGCTTGCGCAGAGACAACCAACACCTGGCCAGAACGCATAGTAAAGGCGAGCCGAACGATGAAGGATTCCCACCTATAGGCGGGACGCTGTACCTCAGAGGGCGATTTCGGGCTTCTATTCTCTGGCGTTCTAACACTAACAGCAAGCAACAGTTTCGGCCGTCGATATTGTGTTCGTTGTCTACCCCTTAGCGAAGG
Source organism: Blastocatellia bacterium (assembly GCA_036003885.1). Classification (GTDB taxonomy): domain Bacteria; phylum Acidobacteriota; class Blastocatellia; order UBA7656; family UBA7656; genus DASYSA01. The sequence continues at coordinate 6,458 of DASYSA010000032.1, forward strand.
CGTCGGACTTCGGTTGATAAGCTTCGCCTGATCACGAACATGTAAGAGGAAACGCCCCGGCTTTCGTTGAAGGTCTGAGGGATGTGGGAATGATTCAATGCCTGGCCAAGGTCAGAGGGTGATACCCAGAAAAACAGAGGAGGGTCCTTCCAATGGCTCAGGTTGAGAGATCAATGAGGAAATGCGCCGCGACCATCATCCTCGTCCTTATGGCGAGCATTCAGTTGTGCGCATTCGAAAAAACCGCGCGAGTCCCATCATTTGTTTTTGGAACTTGGAAGATCTATAGGGTTCAGGAGGTTGGGGGCCATGCAGGACATGATGCGGCGGAAAAGGAAATAGGGAAAGAATTCTATCTTGGCAAGGATGTTTTCAGGCATGACCTGAATCTACTCTTCTTTGAGAACAAGCCCTGTCAGAACCCTCGATACAACTTCACAACCAGGAGATTCAGCCAGTATGACGTGGTCGATAAAGGCACGCTTTTGTTTTATGGACTAGATGCCGCCAAGCCTAACACAGTCAGACAGATCGTTCTGCACTGTAGAGACGCTGGAGGCGCATCATTTGAGGTAACCAAAGACAATGAGTTAGCCCTCTACTATGACGGCTATTTCTTTTTCCTGAAGAAGGTGAACTAGATGGCGAGTCTTCTAGATTACGCAAGACGACTTACACATTCGATGCTCGCAGGTACCGGCTCCGGAGTGCCCGAAAGGTAAGAGCATACGCTCTATTGGGCAGCGGCTATCAGGCTGTTGGTGGTCGAGACCAGATCTACTGGGACGAGCAGGACGCAGGGATCTCCTTCAAGTTTTGGTACGATCACAAGACACGAAAACGCTACCTTGAGAGCGTCATAGTCCACCCCCCCAGAGCGGCAGTGATACCAGAGGACGGGTGCGTCATATCATCTTCTGAATGGCGGGAGCTTAGGGGCTATGCACTAGAGCCCTCAAAACACAGACGCTCAAGCGCGCGTTAGACCTGAAATATTAGTGCCGAAGGAATGTAGTTGCACAGTGTGCGTAAGTTTATTCGCAGAGACGATCATCCTCGGCCGCTGGAACAACTTCGCAGAAGGACGAACTGAGCAGAGGATAAGTTCACGAGCAACGAAAGTCTTCACAGCCGCCCACGCATAGATCCTCAATCCCAGATTATCCCAGATCCTAAATCCTGGGCTCCTATCAAAAGAAGAACGCTGCCGACCGCGTCGTGCCGTTCAATACGACCAGCGCATTGTTGCCCGCGGGAAGTATAGTGAGACGGCCTTTATAAGATAATGTTCCTGATACGCCATCGATCTCGACTGATTTCGGAACCAGCAGATCACCGTTGAGTTGGATCAAGGAACTCTCGCTGAAGTTTGCACCATACACAAAGAGTTTCTTCAGAGCCTTAATCTTGACCCTTGAGATTGTCGGCGTCGGCGGAGCTCCCGGATCGGTCACCGTGATCCTCAGTCGCTTTGAGTCTGACTTGTCCGGGCTGGACGTGAAATCAAAGACCTGAACCCCGAAGTCAAAATTACCGCTCGTTGTCGGAGTGCCCACTATTGCGCCGCTCGTCGAAAGGCTCAGCCCCGGTGGAAGCGCCCCGCTGATCAGACCCCAGTGATAGGGCTGCAGTCCGCCAAGAGCGTCCAGCTGCTGCTTGTAGGCTCGTCCTACCTTGCCCTCAGCCAGAGCAACGCTCGTGATCGACACAGGTCCCTGTCCGCCTCCTGCTCCACTGATGGTGATGGAGATGTTCGGACTCAATGGGCCGAAGTATCCAATACCCTCCTGAAGCATCCGCCACTGGAAGTTGTAGGCCCCAGTTGCCGCGGGCGCGGTTACATTGAACGCGAAGGTCACGTCACTCGCCGGGGCGACCGGCCCGGGGAGACTCACGCGGTTCAGTCCCCAGGTGAAGCTGTCCTGTGGGTTCTGCGCTCCGAGCCTGTAACCTGCGGACGGCAGCCATGTCGATGCCCCGGAGTTTCGCATGGTGACATAGACCGTGTAGCTCTGGCCCCCCGTCATCTCCGTCGGCGCGGTCTGAGTTACGAACGCCGCGTCGTTTGGTCCTCCGCCCGTAGGAGGAGGAGGGTTTCCTGCGGACGGATAGATCGCAAGCACGCCTGCTATATCATCCGCCCTCGGTCTTGCCTCAAAACCGCCACCGTGTGCCGCATACCACATAATCGCCGACTGATCGAGCGAATGATCAAGCCCTATTGAATGGCCAAGCTCGTGACAGGCGCATTCAGCGAGGTTCGCTGAAGTTCCGAGAAAGCAGTCCATTCCTCTGTTGAACACCACATCGGCTTCCGTAATGCGATTGAAGGTTCTTCCACCCACCACCCTGGATTCGTACGTGTAGGCCACACTTGTTGCCGCTACGACTCCCTGGCATCCGCCGACAGGCGGATCCAACTGATTCCTGCAGTCACCGAACGAGATCGTGTTCGAGCCGTCACCTTCCCAACCGCATCTGGTCGTCTGTCCTCCGACCTGCAAGCGGATGTTGGCGCCGCTCTGGCTCCACGCACTCATGGCGCGCGCCAGCTCAGCCGAGCCGCCACCCGCTATGGGTGAATTAGCCGGGTTGACGTAGTAGGTGATGGGCTGCGCCGAGTCGGCTTCCATCCACCTGAGACCTCCGGCGATAAGCACGAAGCTGGGAGAGTAAGCGGCGGCGCTGCGTTTTACTCGCTTGTATTCAGACGGGATCGCGATGACGGGCCTATCTCTTCGCTCGTCCTCGATCCGCGCAACCTCGAGTGCCTCGCGTTGCAGAGTCTGTTGGAGGTTGTCAAGATATTCATCAAGCGGCGCCCGATCGGTTATCGGCTCGACGGTTCGAAGCGCTGAGATCTCAACTTCCGCTGACGCGTCCCACCTCGTTACCGTTTTTCGTCCGGTTATGCTGTCCTCTGCAATCCTGAACATGCCCATGAAAGAGTGCGCTACATGCAGGCTGCCATCAGGGGCCGTGTTCAAATAAAGCATGACTTGCTGACCCTGCGAGAAATCCGGCTGACCGAAAACACGCATTCCTCCCGACCCGAAGGTCCCCCCGATCTGCTTAAGAACTACTCGTGATGTTGCGAGCTTCCCTTTGAGGATCCGATCGACCTGCACCTCGACGTAGGTCCAGGCTACACGTTCGGTGTCGTCCCAGGCACTCATTACCGAAGTCACGTCACCCGTGACTATGACTCGAGAGTCCAAGGCAAGGTTTCTATCCGAAAGCATCACAACTTTGGTGGCGCTGGCAGATGAAGCCAGGACGCAAATCGCAACGAAGAGGATCGCTGTCTGAATCAGTTTCCCGCATGCCCGCTTCATAAGGCCTCCCGGAGAATTACCTAAGTTCCGATTCGCCAGCACGCCGATGGGAGTCGCGCTGTCTACGGTTTGTCAGGACTGTTCGGGCCATCAAAGGCGCACTAGTTTGTGGGCCTTCTGGCCGGTGATCACCCCTGCAGTCTTCCACAAAGGAAGGCTCCGGGTGATTAGGTTTTACAGAATGGAAGCCTGACGTACTTCCGCATTCAACCATAGGCCGGTAAGGGTGTCAAGAATTGACTTTTGCACCCTGCGCATTGTGCGGCGAACTACGACCGCTACGCGACGCTTTTGAATTGATAATCGAGTGCTGCTTTCGCCGGCAGCCACAGCCTCGATGAATGAGTGCCGTCTGAAAAAAACCGTGTGTGCGATTGATCGTGGCTGTCCGTGAGGGGCATTACAGCCTGAAGGGCCCGAGGCGCGGAGACATCCGGATCTCTAATGGGCAACCGGAGGATATGGCTCCGCGCCTTCAGGAGAAACTCAATCTACTCATCTATCACTGCCTGGTGCGCTTGCCATTCACCAGGGTCCAGATCGCCCCGCCTCCGCCTCCAAGGCCGGCTCCTGCAAGCGCTCCCCTCTTACCCCCGGCTAATGCTCCGATGCCGGCTCCAGCACCGGCCCCCAGCAGAGTGTTGATCACCATGGACTTACCAGAGACTCGCCGGTTGAACGCGCGGCTCGGATTCTTGGACAGCGCCAGCGCCGTTCCGCTTCCGCCGCCTACCAGGGCGCCGACAAGAGCGCCCTTCCTGCCTCCAATTGCTCCGCCCAATCCCGCGCCCAGGGCTGCGCCGCCTCCGATCAATATCGCCTTACGGGTGGTACCGCTGATGCCGCGGTCGATCGGTTTTCGATCGTAAGCGCGGCTGTCGTAGTAGCGGGCGGCCGCTGGTCGCGACGCGATTCTGTTCGAAGGGGTGTAACGAGGCGTTGCAGAGTAGCCGGGTTGCCCGCCGGTAACCTCTGAGACTTGGGCGTTCGAGACTCGCGCGTTCGCGCACAGTTCGCTGCGCAGCTTGGTCCGCTGTTCCTCTCCATCGCCAAATCCCTGCGTGAAACCGTCGACATAGCCGCGGCTGTTACCCGCCATCGAAGACTGGTCTGGAAAACTGAAACTCAACGCTCCGGTGCCGAAGCCATCTGCGTACCCGGCCTTGAAATCGTCGAGGTAAGGGCCTGTGTCCGCTTCGGGCTGGACCGCCGTCGACCTGCGCGCAGCCGAGGGTTCCTCTGTTGTTGAGCTTGAAGGGCTATGGCCACTAAACGCCATGACTCCCGCCGTCGCCAGTACCGCTGCCAGCATCACCGCAATGAATCTGATCTTCATTTTTCCTTCTCCTTTTCGTCAGCCGTCAATGGCGTCAGAATCGAGTCCGCCGTTAGTTCGATCCCACCATTTAGGATCCCCATCAACCCATATGAGGCAGGGACCGTCGTCCTGAATCTCAGTTGGTCTGCCCATCCGGTCGAACTTAGACTCGAGCCATTTGCTGTTACGGAACGATTAAAGGATTAGACCGTCTATCGTCCGGGGGATTGGCCACCGTGACGACATGTCCAACCTTAACCTTTGCCTTTGCACGCAGCGTACCGCTAGTGATGATTGAAGTTTTTACGCGCCTGGAATTGACCTCAATGACGGTTCCTTCGCTGAACCCTGTGCCCACCACCTCGGCGCTCTTCTTCGCCAGCCGTGTAACGCTGGTTATCATCGGCGCGCCCTCGGAGGAGACCAGTGAGGCGTTCAGCCTGTAAAAGCCCCTCGAGCTACTCTCGAAAGAGCCGATTCCGATAACGTATCGGCCCGTGTGGGGCAGCACGATGTTGAAGCGCGAGTCATCGCCGTCATACTGGTCATTGAAGAAGAACTCCACGCCCGACCCGGGATCGGTCAGATTGATTTCGGGATCCAGCCGGGATCCCAGAACCTCGGCATCCACATCCACAATCAGGGTCTGGCCGGCGCTTCCAACGAAGCTATAGAAGTCGACGTCGCTCGCTCCGTTGACTTCTCCGAAGATTGTTGCGGGCACTTCGGTCAGGCTCTGAGCGACGCTGTTGTTTGGCTCCTGTTCCTCGATATCAATGCCACGGGTGATGTTGAGCAGGTAATCGGCTCGCACGTCACCGAGATCGTCAACGTCGGCGATGCCCACGATCAACAGGCCGTCGGCTTGTGGAGTGTATCTGAGGAGTGGGTCGACCAGCTCGTCGCCCACGCTCCTCGTAAGGAGCTGTCCCGATGAATCGAACAGAGCGATTTCGGGGACGAGCACAGAACTGGTCAATCTTGCCGCGAATGCCTCGACGGTGATTTGCTGGCCTGCCAGGGCTCGGAACGCGAAATAATCGACATCCCCGTTGAGACTTATCTTGCCAAAGACGTTGATTGGAAGCGAGATCCCCTGCGCCACTAGATCGTTGGGCTCGGCCTCGAAGACGTCTCCCCCGCCGGTGCCGAAGCTCTCCATCGTTATCGCAGAAGCTGCCTGACGCACTGTCGTAAGCGCCGCAGCGCGATCGGCCTTGAGAGTCCTCTGTCGATTGGCTTTCAACGCCAGGGGTGGCGCCCCATCGGGATCGATTCGCCGAAACGCGTCGCTCCGTTCGAGCATGGCGGTTGGTGTTACGCGATTGTTTTGTCTCTTGCTGCCTGCGTTCCTGTTGATTCCAGGGTCGGAGCTTGCGTCTTGAGCTCCGACAAAGGTGGCCGCAAGAAGCAGCGCCGCGCAGGTGGCCGCGACTGCAAGCCGCAGTGATTGCGTGAACATGAGATCCCTCCCGAGTTCCCGCTGCTTCATCGTCTCCTGGGCGTACCCCTGGGCTGTGATGATTGCAACGTGATTGGCGTTCGCAGCCCGAGAAAAAGAATTTGTGCCGGTTAACAGGAACCTATTCGCGCCTTGTCAGCAGCGGAAACTCATAGTTATAGCGCGGAATTCCTCTTTGGCTGGCGCCGGACGCAGACTAATTAAGGGCAGGGAGGACTATCTTAAAGGTAGTTCCCACACCGACCTCGCTCTCGAAATGAATCCTTCCGTTGTGGAGTTGCACCGCGCGGAATGCCTGGGCGAGCCCGATTCCGGTGCCTCCGTTCTTGGTGGTGTAATAGAGGTTGAATATGCGGTCGCGGCCTTCAGGAGCGATACCCACTCCTCGATCTGTGACTGTTATGAGCGCCGAACCATCAGGCTCCCGGGAGGTAGCTACCTTCAGCGGCCCACCCTCCGGCATTGCCTGACAGCCATTAATAATGATGTTCAGGAGAGCTTGCTTGAGCAGATCCGAATCGCACTTTGCGACCAGAGCGCCCCCAAGAATGTCTCGGCTAATGGTGATACCGCTATCCTGGGCTGCAGTCGAGGCCAGCGCTACCACCTGGCTAACGACTGAATTGAGATCAACCGGTTCGAGGCGCACTTCAAGCGGCCTGGTGAAGTTCAGGAAGGTCTGCACCACGCGGTCGAGTCGCTTGATCTCGGTGTCTAGTATCTCCATTTGAGGACGTGCGTCTCCGTTGCCCGACTCGAGCTTCGACCTCAGAATCTCGAGGTGGATAACCATGGCGTTGAGCGGATTCTTCACTTCGTGAGCTATGCCGGAGGTGATGCGTCCAAGGTCTGCGAGCTTCTTTGAAAGGTCCCACTGCGACTCGAATCTCTGGAACGACTCATAGTCGCGCAAGCTTATCAGCACGCCAACAGGCTCGCCGGCATCCTCTATGTACTGCAATGAAGCGATCAACTGGCGAGAATTGGCTGCCCCCTGCACGTGCACCGTGGTCCGGGCGATCGAACTACGCTCCCGAAATGCCTGCTCCAGCAGAATCACCAGCGGGTGATCATCTCCCAGGGTTTCATCCACCGGCAAGCCGGTGATCTCGATATCTCCGAGTCCGAGGATTCGTTCGGCGTCCGGACTGGCGAGAATGACCCGACCTTCCCGGTTTATCAGGAGCAATCGTTCTTCCAGGTGGCTGATTACCTGTCGAAGGCGGCCGCGCATGAGCTCCAATTCCGTGCGCTCCCCGGCCAGCCGTTCGCCCAGTTGCCTTAATCGAGTGGTCACTCCCGTAACCGTCTCGTCTCGGCGAAGCCTCGCGTCGCCGATAGCGCTGGCGCCGCCATGCTCGAGGTTGTCAATGCTTGTCGAGATTGCTTTGAGTGGTTTGAGCAGCAAGTTCGCAGAACTGATCGCCACTATGAAGGCGAGCACAATCGCTATTGTCCCGATCACAAGGCTCGTTTTGATGGGCGAAAGCAGCTCGCCCCGGACTACGCCCGCGGACACGCCTATGTGAAGCTCGGCGATGAAGGAGCGATCGTCGGTCGTCAAAGGATGTCGGAGTTCGTATATCGGTTCACCCAGAAAGACCCGCGAGAGTTGGGTCAGCCTGTTACCGACCGCCAGCTCACTCAGATCCGGCCGGGTGGAAGGGATCTCGCCGATCATGTGCCTGTTAGCAGCGAGCTCGTTGCGGCCCGATGCGTCATTGACGATGCGGCCGCTGGCGCCGGTGATGTAGAGGTAGGTGATAGTCCGGTAGGTGACAATGTTTGATTCCATCAGGCTTCGCACACTCGACTTCTCACTCGCGAGAGCGTGGTAGACATCCTGGTCAATCGAGACCTCGTGCGCGAGCTGCTGCTGCACGGCGTACGCGATCTGGCTGGAAAGCCGTTCCGCTTCTTCCCGGGTGCCGCTGATGATTACCCCTGTCATGTATGCCGTATTCGCTAAGGTTATTATCGCAACCACGAACGCCACCAACATCGTTACCATTGCCACCTGGCGAGTGCGAACGCCGAGCCGGAACCACTGCGAGACCCAGGGGCGGCCGGCAGCATTTCCCTGCGTGTCCTCTCCTGTAATGCGCTGTTCGCGGGCTGTTATCGTGCTTTCCATTCGGAGATAAGCTTGATGAAGGATCGCGGTGGGTTATCGATCGTTCATCGTTTCATGGTTGAGTTGCTACAAACGAAACTCAGTTAATGGCTCATCCTTCATCGCTGGCAGTCTCCTGCCGGTATGCCTTCAGCTTGTTGTGCAGTGTCTTGAGGCTGATGCCCAGCACATCGGCGGCCCGCGTCTTGTTGTAGTCGGTGCGAGACAATGTACTGAGTATCATCCTTCGTTCAACCTCATCGAGGGGCGTTCCGACTGGAATCGTCACTACATCCGCGCTGGATGACGCTTCCTGGTGTGTGAGGTGCGAACCAAGGTGCCGGCTTTCGATCTGCTCGGCTTCACAGATGACCACGGCCCGTTCGATCACGTTGCGAAGCTCGCGTATGTTGCCCGGCCAGTTGTAGCCAAGCAGAGCCTCCATTGCCGCGGTTGAGATCAGACGCGCCGTTCTGTTATGGCGCTGGCTCAACTCCTCGATCATGCGTTGAACGAGCAGCGGAACATCGTCGCGGTGCTCGCGCAACGGGGGCAACTTGATTGTAATTACGTTGAGGCGGTACAGCAAATCGTCTCTCAACGTTCCTTGCTGGACCGCTTTCGCTGGATCCTTATTAGTGGCGGCAATGACTCGCACATCGACAATTGTCTCTTTCGCCGATCCTAATCGACGGAGGGTTTTGTCCTCGAGTACTCGAAGAAGTTTGGCCTGCAGCAGGAAGGGCATCTCCGCTATTTCGTCCAACAGGAGCGTCCCATTGTTGGCAAGCTCAAAGCACCCTATCCGCCTTTCGGCCGCCCCGGTAAAGGCGCCCTTCTCATGGCCGAAAAGCTCGGACTCCATCAATGTCTCGGGCATCGCCGCGCAGTTGATTGCAATAAATGGCTGGTTCGCGCGAGGACTCAACTTATGAATCGTGCGAGCGACCATCTCTTTTCCGGTGCCCGATTCACCCGTAACCAGAACTGAAACTGAACTCGGCGCAACCTGCTCGATGAGGGTGTAGATCTCCCGCATCGCGTTCGAGCTGCCGACCATATCTCCGAAAGCACCGTACTCGCGCAGCTGCCGCCGGAGCATATCGTTCTCGCGCCGCGCGCTGCTGTACTCGGCAGCCTTCCTTAAGACCAGTTGCAGCTTGCGCGTTTCGATCGGCTTCTCAAAATAGTAGAACGCGCCCTCATCCTTGACCGACCTGATCGCAGCCTCGACCGAACCCTGTCCAGTCAAGAGTATGACCGACGTTTCAGGGTGCTCCTGTCTGATATCGGCGAGCAACTGGAACCCATCGAGGTTAGGCATGACTACATCGGTGATGACCACGAGCGGAGCGAACTTGTCGACCCGCTGCAGAGCATCGCGGCCATCAGCGGCGGTGTCGGTTACGTAGCCCCAACTGGCGACAAGCTCGCTCAATCCGTGACGCGCCGATTCCTCGTCATCGACTATGAGCACTCGCTGATCGGACATAGAGATGAAGTTTAGCACAGACCTAACCAAGCTCAACGTCTATCGGTGGAGATGAGCAGCTGGCACTTCGGCTCGTGGAGCCTGATGAGCCATTGCACCTCCGATGACTCGGTTGCATAAGCTGCGAAAATCGAAGCGGGCCATGAGGATTTGGCCGAGAGCAAGATGATCGGGGTCTTGTGGGCGGAAGGTCAGGATCGTTCCCGATGATGAGCCGCTCACTGCATTGGGTGCGATCAATTACATTCTATCGTTCAATACCGAGACGAACGCGCCAGAGATCGGGCACGCAGCCCGATCCCTGGCGATGAAGTTCGACCTCGGATTCTCAAGGTTGGAGCAACTCAGCGGCAGTCACCACCACCAGTACCTCGCCTTGCCGTCTCACTCGCAAGAAGGTAATTCCACAAGGCGGGTTTGTTAACCTGATATTGCGCGTTGCTCCATCAGGGAAGAAGGTTCCCAGGTCCGTCCCGTTGATCGACCCTTTGCTGAGCAACTTCCGGCCGCTCTTCTTGATCTTGAGCTTCTTGAACTCGAAGAACGCCGTGCCCGTTGCGTCTGAAACCTGGACCTGTACATCGTCTGAAAACCGTACTTCGTCCCCAACGGCCGGCTGGATCGCTCTGAGAACAATGTGGCTGTCGTCGATGCTCATGTCGTTTACGTCAACCGTCGGACCTGGCGCTGTTATCGAGAAGTTGGTATCGCTCGAGTCGAGCGATGTGGACAGGTTCAGGGCTGTTGCCTTCACTAACACTCTGGCTGTCTGGGTGCAGAGGTTACTGGGCACCGTCCATGCGAAGGTTCGAATCGCAGGTCCCAGCTTCGGAGTGACCGGGTCATTCGCGATCGCAATGTCGAAGCTCGCTCCGGAGTTGGTTGACAGGAAGAGGTCAAAGCCCTTCGCCTGCGCCGCAGACGCCAGGGGTACTTCCCAGGTGATCTGAAACGTCTGGCCGAACTTCAGAAGATCTCCCCCATTTGGAGTTAGCAGATGCACGGGTACACCGGGGTCAGTGATTATGAAGTCCGCATTGCTGTCGTCCTGAGCCTGGAGCCCGCCGCTGTCGAAGGCCGTGACCCGTATTCTCGCGGTAGTCACGTTGATCCGCGGAACCGTCCAGGAAAATGTTCTGGCGGTTCCGGCAACCGAGTCGGCGACGATAGTGTTGAACGTCGCGCCGCTGTCGGTTGACAACCTGATCTCGAAGCGCGAAAGAGTGCCGTCCCCGTTTGGATCGGATGCGGTCCAGTTAATACTGAAGAAGGTTCCTCCCATTGCATTCTCCGCGCCGTTAGGCGCAGTCACCTGCACGATAGGTGGCAGGTTTGGCGGAGGTACCACATCGTTAGCTGACAGAATAAAATATACCTTTCCTGCGTTGGTGCGAGCATCTGGCGTCACCACATCCCCAAATGGCGCCCCCAGAAGCAGGTCTCCTCCTCGATTCTTGTCGAGGTCGGCAGTCGCGAGTCCCCATCCGAGTTCGTCGCCGACTGCTTCTCCCGTCACTCGTACATCGTCCTGGCCGATATTGAGGTCCCTGGTCGCGATCAAAGTCAAAGCCGTCCCTCCAAACAAGACCGATACCGAGCCCTTGTTAGTAAGCGCTCCCGGCGAGCCGAGAATGAGGTCGGGGATGCTGTCGATGTTCCCAGTCACGTTGAAGCTGCCTGTCGCGACCGAAGAACCGAGATGGTCTCCGGCCGCGTTTCCAAACACAGTCAGCTTCAGAAAAGTGCCAGGCAAGATGATATCTATTCTCCGCTCGACCTGTGCGGTATCCGGAGTGAGCGCGGTTGAACCGGCAATCACGTAGGCTTCGCCCGAATCCGTTCGAACTGTAGTCCCGGGACCATCCGCGTCGGGAGCTCCGATTACGAGATCAGAGATGCCATCCCCCGTAACATCCCCTACAGACAGAGCCGCGCCTGCATGGTCATCGGCGTCGCGCCCATTAATTGTTACGCTCGGCCGCTGGGTGACTGTGGGAGAACTTACATCAAATGTTCTGGAGAGTCCCGCTAGCGGGTTCAGATTTGTTCCTCCGAAGAAGAGATAGACGGCGCCGGTGTTGGCGGCCGCAAGTACGGGCCCCAGCTCCGTACGATCAGATCCCGGCGCACCGACGACAAGATCCCCGGGCGCCGTTGCATCGAGATCAGCTATCGCTACAGCGTTCCCAAGCATATCGCCCGCGAAACCGGAGACTACGACATTGGCCGGCGTCCCAGCGTTGCCGAGGTCGATCACAAGCGTCGCCGCCGCAACCTTGGCAAGTGTGGTTCGCCCGAACAGAAGAAAAGCGGCTCCTCCATCCACCCTGGGCGACGCCGGAACCGGACCCTTGTTTCCAGGCGCACCGATCAATATGTCCCTGATGGCCTGTTCGGCCGACGAGCTTGCTGGGTTGCCGCCGGCATTGCCGACTGCGACCGCGTCGCCGAACAGATCGTTGCTATCGATACCGTAGATCACAACGTCGGCGGCGTTGGCGGTTGCCAGGTCGATCGTCCTGGGTGTCTGAGTGGCCGAGCCCAGGATCACGTAGGCAGCGCCGGTATTCGGTATCGGCGTCGCGCGAGACGTCGCAGCTACGCCAGGGAAATCAACCCCAGGCGCCCCGATGACCAGATCGTCAAAGGTATCGCCATTCACGTCTCCAACTGCGACTGAGAAGCCCAACGCATCCCCGGCAAGAGCACCCACAATGGTGATGCTTGGGCTGGTCGCGCTTGGGACGCTGGCCTTAGTATCAAAAACCGGAGGAAAGGTGGCCGGTGTCGGTCTCCCAAAAATTATGTAGACTGCACCCGCCGCGGTGCGAGCCGGTGCTACGCCCACCACCGGGTTGGCATCAGGTGATCCGATCACGAGGTCCTGAGTGCCATCGCCGTTGAAGTCCCCAACCGCTAAAGCTCTGGATCGCCTGAGATCAGTGAAGGTGGCTGGCACGCCATTGCCCGACAAATGGTCTTCAGCAGCAGCGCCCATTACTTGTACGTTAGAGGTACCGGGAGTCGCGAGGTCGATGTTTAAAATAGCTTGTGGGGCGATTGGATCATCGTCGGCATGTGACTTTACGATGAGCGAGGCCGTCACTGCCACGATAAGACCCATAACGACAGCCAGGCACTTGAATGTGCCCGTGCCCGACAAAGAGACTCTCTTTGATATCATCTTAAGTTGATACCCCCTCCAAAGTGCTTTTAGGATTGGTTTCGCCTGCGCCGCACATTCTAGCAAGGGTGGTGCCAATGGGCAATACTAATTTCAACTACGTCACCGGTGTATACAAGGAGTCGAAATATCTGGAAAGATTGTTGTTGACTCCCTCCCCCTTTTTTGGTATTTTCGGTGCCTCGTCGGGCCCGAATAGGGATCGGGTGGAAATATTGAATCGTAGACGGGCTTGCTGCTTGCCCCGGTTACCGCAGCTGACCGAACGAAAAAACCGCAGGAAGCTCCCAGTTTCCTCACGACGGCATGATTCAAGGCAAGGCGCATTTGATGTTTCAGCCACTGTTTGTCAGGCCTTTAATGGCGACCGAACGAGAGTTTCTTCGCGAGTGCTCAAGATCATCCAACAAGGAAGAGGCTTGGCGAGCCGAAGTGGTACTGCTTTCCGCCGGAGGGAAGACAGCGGCCGAAATAAGCGAATCGATGGGCTTCCACCCCGCCAACGTGAAGAAATGGATCAGAAAGTTCAACAAAGAAGGCATCACTGGCCTCGCCGTGAAGAAGAGGGGGCCGCAGGGTGGTCCCCGTCCGCGCTTCTTTCCCGCCCAGGTTGAACAAATCCTCAAACTGGCGAAGACTGACCCTGTCCACCTGGGGCTTCGATTCAAGGAGTGGACACCTCAGAAGCTTGCAACCGTTGCTGTCGAGCGCGGCATTGTCGATAGCATTAGCCATGTCACGGTGAGACAGCTTCTAAAGCGTAACGGCAATTCGGAGGCAGCCGAGAAGCTAGTCCTGGAGGGAACCCACACATCAGGTTCGGCTAAGCTCGGTGTCGTCGATCCTGCAGATCAGCTGAAGGGCTCTCATCTTGAGATCGCTCAGCAAGCGCTGTCTCAATCGAATTATCAACAAGCTGTTGATCACCTCAACGCGGCGCTTGTTGAAGGGCCGCATTCGCCTGAAGAGGAGGCCTCCCTTCGACTGCTCTTGACCAAGGCTCTTGAGGAGTTGAGCAGATATGAAGAGGCGTACAAGGTCATCGGGAAGTATGAGGACCACAGCGCGTTAGGCCAGTTGCCCTCGCCGATGCGCGCTCGTGTAAAACTGCGGATCGGATGGGTGCACAGTTGGTTATGGAACGTTCCGAAGGCCATAGCCGCTTTGAATGAGACGAGGAAGTTGTTCCTGGAGGCAGAAGACGAGATCGGTGTCAGCGAAGCCAACTATGCACTGGGCCGCACATACAACGCAATAGATGAGTTCAGGATAGCACGAGACTATCTGCTTACCGCGGTAGACAGTCAGAAGAAAGCTCGGGACCGCGAGCTGTTGGCCCGCATCTATGACCAGCTGGGTACTTCGGACTTCAATGAAGGAGCCTTTACCAGCGCGTTTGAAAACTACAGTAAAGCATTCGAATTGGCTGAGAGTTCGCCAAAGCTCAATCTGAGGGGAATGATCCTGCTCAACCTCGGCACGGTCCATTCCGAGGGCTATTTGGGCGACCGCCAGGTGGCGTCCGATTATGTTCTCAGGGCCATAGAATACCTCAAGAAGGGCGGTCATACTGATTACCTCGCATCCGCTTACAACAACCTCGCCGAGAATCTCAGGGCCTCGGGTCTTTGGGAAGAGGCGATAGAGAATCTCAACAATTCGATCGAGATTGCCCTGCCGTTTCCCGACCACCGCGTCGTAACAACTGCTCTCATCACCCTCGCTGAAATACTCTGCGCAAAGGGGAGATTCGCGGATGCCGAAAAGCATCTGAACATGAGCATTGAATTGGTCGGCGGTAGTGCCGCGAAGTGGCTTGAAACGAATGCGCTGATCGTGTTGGGTAGAGTCTACTGTGCGACCGGTCGGGCGGAAGACGCGATTCAATCTCTCAGGCAGGCACTCAGACTCGCTACGTCCATTGGAGATCTTCACGGAGTCACGCTCGCTCAGGTCGAACTGGCACAGTTCCACTACGAACATGCCGGATACGACCAGGCTGGCGAATACCTGGAGCTTGCGCAGGGCAGGTTGAAGGAAGAGAAGTCGCTCGTCATTTCCGGCTTGATCCAACGGCTCACCGGCCAGCTCGAGGCGGCACGCGGTCGCTACGCCGAAGCGAAACAGCACATCGCCCAGAGCATATCGATCTTTACTACGACCGACATCCCTTTTGAAGTGGCGAGGAGTCAATACGAACTCGCGCTACTGTTGATCAAGTCCCGCGAGATCAAGGCCGCGGAGACAAATTTGGTTCAGGCCAGACAGTTCTTCGAAACAGTCTCGGCTGAGCCCGACTTGAGGCGAGTGTTGAAGGCTCTTGAGGCGCTCGTCGCAGGGGAGCAGCCAGAGCAGGCAGTTGCTCGCTCCCTGACCGATAGCGACGTGCTCTTGATGCAGAGATTGATTGAGGCGTCGGCCACAAGAGAGTTGTTATTGCAGGAGCTCGCGGCGGTCGTCTACGAGAATTTTCAAACCGTCGCCGTAGTTGTCTTCCGGTTGGAAGGTGACGATCGCGTGGCAGTAATTGTCAGCCAAGGTATCAGCCTTATCGAAGCTGAGGAGCTTGGCAGAGAAGTCAGGGCCTCGCTTCTGACTGGAGGCAGGTCGGGCAACACCTATGTTTTCAGACTCAGTGACGGATCATCACCTGGCATCGCGTTGTGCGTCCAGGCCAGTCCGACCCTGGAGATCAGCCGTCTACAACCGCTGCTGAGACAGGCCGAATTTGGCCTGGAGACCTGTTCGTTGCGATCTTCGGCCCGCCTTTCATCGAAGCCCAGTCTGGAACACCGCGTGCAAACGATCATCCCGGGTTTCCTGTGCTACAGCGCGCTGATGCTGGATGTGATAGAGCGAATACAAAAGATAAGGACCAGCGATGTCACGGTTCTCATAACAGGCGAATCAGGGACCGGGAAGGAGTTGATTGCGAGAGCGATTCATGCCGGATCTGCCAGGGCCCGAGCGATCTTTTTGCCATTCAACTGCACGGCTACACCCA
Source organism: Blastocatellia bacterium (assembly GCA_036003885.1). Classification (GTDB taxonomy): domain Bacteria; phylum Acidobacteriota; class Blastocatellia; order UBA7656; family UBA7656; genus DASYSA01. The sequence continues at coordinate 22,366 of DASYSA010000032.1, forward strand.
AAGAGATCATCGACAGCCAGCTGTTCGGCCACCGTCGCGGCTCCTTCACCGGCGCTACCGCAAACTACCCGGGGATCATAAAGGCGTCCGACGGCGGTACCCTGTTTCTGGACGAGATTGGTGACCTGTCACTCGAGGTTCAGCCTAAGCTCATGCGCTTTCTTCAAGAATCGGAGATCCAGACCATTGGAGAGACCAAGCCTCTTCGGGTTGACGTCCGAGTTCTGGCCGCGACGAACACCGATTTGGAACGGGCAGTCGATGAAGGCCGGTTCAGAGAGGATCTGTTTCACCGACTGAACATCATAAGAATACATGTCCCCCCGCTAAGAGACAGGCGCGAAGAAGTGCCGATTCTGGCGGCGCATTTCCTGGAACACTTCTCGTCGCGATCTGGGAAACAGGGCCTCGAGCTGTCCCGAGAAGCCATGGATGCGCTGACCAATAATGACTGGCCGGGCAACGTCAGACAACTACGCAATGAAATCGAGCGGGTTGTGGCTTACGCATCAGAGAAAGCGAGGATCTCGCCCGAAGATCTATCCCCAGAGGTTGCGAACCCGCGAAAGGCGCTGGGCAATGGGCGAACGGGTGGAATGAGTGGCCGTCAAGCCCTGCCAATGCGAGGACACGAAGACTCTGTATCGAATGGCGGGCAGGTGCAACGGGCGGGAGGCGCGCCTGTCCGGGTAAAGCTGAAGGAGGCCACCTCAGCCCTGGAACGAGTGCTCATTGAAGAGGCACTGGTGAGAAACAGGAACAACCTATCGAGGACGGCCCTGGACCTCGGCCTGTCTCGAAGGGGACTCAGATTAAAACTGGGTCAGCTAGGCATTCAGCGCTTCGAGCAGTCCTAGCAGCACCTGGTTATTGCCCGGCAAAGGGATGTCTTGCGCCGCGGGTAGAAACCTTAACCTTTTGAGGAAAATGTGCTTGACATCAATATGCATTACCAATATCATCGCGGTCTACTTGAAGTCGCTTATATGTCGCGATTGGCGCTTCACGGAAGTGTAAAGTGACTTCCCAGTGGAACAGTGCTAGCCAGAGAACTTGGAAAGCATGTATCCGCCACTGGGTTCTCTCAAACCTCTTGTTAGCGCATCCTGACAAGTAAGTTGCGGCTCAATGTGTTTAGATTGAACAAGTACGTGGTTCGGAGGTCAGAAATATTGATTTCGGTTCGCATCTGGCATAGCGAATGCAAGAATAATGCAAGTTTGCCTTGGGGGTCGTGTATGCAGGGTGTGCTCGAAGACGGCGGAGGCTGCGGTTTATGAAGTTGAGCTTGAGAGGGTGGCCCATAATTCTGGTATTCCTGGCAGTGCTCGTGGTGCCGTCGTACTCCGGACTCCGGGGATCTGCTCTCAAGGTTCAAACTGTTGGAATTCCGGGGCTTACAAAGGAGAACACCAGGTTTGCGTTCGCTGACGATGGATACGCTCTGGTGGCGCCATACGCTCCTTCCCAAAAGCGGAAGACGATCGGACCGGAGGACATCGAGAAGCTGGACAATAACAACATATATGTTGTTGATACCCAGAACGCCAAAGCAGAGCCGCGTAAAATCGGCTTGGGTAATCTATACTATCCGACTTCAGTGGTGATCGATGAGGCCCATGAAACGGCTGTAGTTGCGGGAACAATTCTGGACACAGTTCGCGATAAAGAGACAGGTCAGGAGCTGGTGCAGGTCTCTGCGGGGATCGCACTGGCCCACCTTCATACGATAGACCACAAGGTGGAGGCCACAGCTCAGCCGGTGATTCTGAGAATTCCCGGCAGGGACGGAACGGAAACGACCCCCGATGCCCCGGGTGCTATCTTTCTGGGCGGCAGCCGCGGCGGTTTTGTCGTGTTTTCAAACGGTGCGTCTGTTTATTCAGTGTCAATTGCAGACGGCGCTCTCTCCGAGCTCGAGGTCATCCCGGGTGATGAGTACAGCCCGAATAATTATGTGTCTGTAGTGGCTGTTGATAAGGACAGCAGCGTCGTAGTCCTCTCGCAGAACTTGATCGAGAAAAACCGCGACGGTGACGCGATCCAAAAGACCTCATTGCTATTTTATAGCCTGAAAGACGATGGCAGTTTTTCGGCGTGGAAGATGACCGATTCGGGCGGGTTTCCTGAAGGCACGTTCCTCTCTGAAGGCAGCCAGGTAGCAATTGCAACGGATGACTCGGGTAACC
>DASYSA010000033.1:0-7822 GCA_036003885.1 Blastocatellia bacterium
AATCAAGCAGAAAGGCGACGTCATAGTGGCCCGGGTCGCCGAGTCGGACGGTTGTTGTGTACACTCCGCTCGCGGTCTCGGCCAGACTGTTGTCCAGAACGAGCAGGGCTTTAGGGTCGCGTCGATAGTTCTGAAAACTTCCCATCGGCGCTGCCATACCTTCCGCGTAATAGTAAATCATCTTGTCTGCAGGATTCGCTACCAGCACCGCACCTTCTTCGGGAGCGGGGACAATGACCTCTGCGAGGGAACTGGCAGGCGAGTCTTTTGGGGCTTTCTCACCGGCAGGGAAGTGAGTGACTGCTACTTGCTCGCCTTCTTTCGCAAAATCCACGATCTTGATCATCGTGACAAACGCGTTCGCAGCGGACCTTACATAAGCAAATTGCCTGGTGAATGCGATTTGGTCCGGAAGGGGCCCGACGGGAACGGTATGTAGCATGCGATTGGAAGATACGTCGAAGATGTACACCGCATTTTTCGCCGGGTTGACTACAAAACCAAAGCGGCCATCGGGCAGGATGCGGATCGCCCCAACTCCGGGAAAGGCTTTCATGCGCGCGAGGATTTCGAGGCGTAAACTGTCGACTGCGACTATTGTCCCATCACCTTCGCTGGCGACATAAATCGCCTTGCTAAGCGGAGAAAAAGCAATCGCAGATACAATGGAACCGATCTTGATCTCTTTGACCCTGGCGAGCTTCCGCACGTCTATCACAGACAGCGTTCCATCCTGCTTGTTTGTAATGAACGCAAAGCTATCGTCCTCAGCAAGAGCGATCTCGTGGTGTCCCGCTCCGGTCTTGAATTGAGCAACAACTTTCAAACTAACGGTATCAATCACGGTGCCGCCGCTGTCGCCTTCGCTCGCGGCGTCGTTTCCCACCCACAGGTATCTGCTGTCGTGCTGCAAGGCAAGACGGGCCGGCTTTGCTCCCGCGTCGATGTTGGCGATCACCTTCCAGGTGACAGTATCAATCACGGCAACTTGTCCGGATAGCGGCATGGACACATAGAGGCGCTTCTTGTCGGGGCTCAGCTCCCAATCTTCACCGGAGCTGGATAGAGGTACGAGGGTATACAGTTTGGTTCCCCCGAATCCGGAGAGCGGGTCTATCACTGAAATGTTCGGTTCCCTATTCAGAGCCAGGATGAAGTAGGTGTTGAGACTGATGCTCGCGCGTTTATTGAAGCTGTGTTGTAAGAATGACTGGATCTTCTCGCGACACTCTCTCGCGTCGGTCGAATGCACCGCGTCGCGCCGATCAATCCACGCAGCAGGACGAAGATTGCCGAGCGCTTTGCCTCCACTCGCGTCGACAACCTTGAACCGAACCGTAGCCTCTGAATCTGCCAGCAGTTCGGTCGGTCTTACTTTTCCGGAAACGATTGGTTCAATGCTGAACTCAACGGAGACGCCCTCCCGGGTATATGTCTGCCGCGCCGGTAACGCTTCCACAAGGCTGGTTTGAGGCGGTACTGTTTTCGCCTTTTCCTGCGCATAGCCCTGAGGAAACCCTCCTGCCAACCATAATAAAATGATGGCGATTCCCATCCTCAGCCAGGTGATGATGAGGCGAGACCCGGTTTGACCGATCGTAATAATGGAACCTGCTCTCTGCCTGCTTCTCATAGTGCAATCCAGAACCTTAAGTTCAGGCCGCCATCCTGCCTGTCGAGTGAAAGGGTATCTCCACAATCTCTTTCGGCAGTTATTTCGGGCTGGATCGTGCATCAGGCTACTTAGCGCAATCTGAGATCAGCTCTTCCCACATGCTCATTACTCTCTCCACGCCGAAGCGCTCGGCCACCTCCGGCCCCCTGGCGGCGAGCCGCTTGCGCTCGGCTTCATCTCCCATTAGCCGGTCCAAAGCCGCCGCCATCGCCTGGTCGTTGCGTGGCGGTACAAGCACTCCATCGACTCCGTTGCGAATGATATGGCGCGGTCCACTCGGACAATCGAAACTCACGACTGCAAGCCCGCAGGCCATCGCTTCGAGAAGGGCGTTGGGAAAGCCTTCGCACAGCGACGACATGGCGAAGAGATCGGCGCGGCGCAACGCATCAAAGGGCCGAAGCGTGAACCCCGGCATTCGCACTCGCCCTGCAAGTCCAAGCTTCTGAATTCGCGATTCGAGGTGACCGCGAAGCGGACCCTCCCCCAGAATCTCCAGCGTCCACTCAGGATGCCTTGCGGCAAGTACAGAGAAAGCACTCAGCAGCAGATCGAACCCTTTCTCACTGGAGAGTCGGCCCATGGCCATCAGAGTTTTGCCGTTCTTCTGCGGCGGCATTTCATCTGAGCTTGAAAATACAGAAGGCGTCAAGGGGTTCGGAATAACCCGACCTCGAATGCCCGGAATCGATGAAAAGAACCTGAGCGATTCCTCGGTCAACACTGTGACACAACTTGCTTGCGGATATAAGCGGCGACGAAGACGGTGCCAACCCTCGCCTATGGAATTGTGGTTCGGATCGCAGTGCTCACTCACTATCACCGGCAAGCTCAAATCGCGAGTGGCCGAAAGCACGCAGTTGTTGTTGAAGTCCATGTATGAGATGACCACTTTCGGTCGTGTGGATAATATCGCCCTTCGCAGTTTCAAAATGCGAGTAGCCTGCGGAATCAAAGCCTCGCGCTCCGGTTGAGAGCAACTGTTTATCAAGTCGAGCAACAGCGCTGATTCTTGCGAATCTACTATCGGACTACTGAACGGCGGGCTTCCGGGTTGGAGATGCGTGACACGTGGATGCAGAGCGTAATTAGACGACGGATTGCCGGAGAATGTGGTCAGTATCGTAACTTTCCTTTGCTTCTCTGCCCAGTGGTTGGCCATGGTCGCGACGACTCGCTCCGCTCCGCCCCCGCCGAGCGTGGATGTGACTAGAGTTATTGTCATGCCGGCTCTTGCGCTCCTCCGAATTGATTCAGGCGAAATGGAGGAAAGGGCAATTCAGGGTCGTCGAGAAAATCGTTTGCACTGCTCTTTGAGAGTGTCAAACCAAAAGTCACCCATACACTATCTCGTCCGTCTTTGTACACCGCGGCCAAGGTTGATATCAAGATGAAATCAAATTGCTCTTTTAGGCCTGCGTCGTAGGATCACATAAGCTTCACACATGTTGACGCCAGGACGTCTTACATACCAGATGTATTTCAACTACACTTGCGCTTGATAAGATTTTCACCGAATGAAGCGATAGATGAACAAGATCATTCAGGGATTATGGATCGGCTCGGAGCTTTCCGTAATGGAACAGCTGTCGATCGCCTCATTCCTCCTGAACGGTCATGACTACCACTTATATGTTTACAATGAGCTGAAGAACATTCCAGTCGGCACTACCGTCAAAGATGCTAATGAAATACTGCCGTCCTCGAGCATCTTCCAATATCGGGAGTATCCGACTTATGCGGGCTTTGCTAATTTCTTTCGCTACAAACTGCTCCTGGAACGCGGGGGCTGGTGGGCCGATGCGGATATCATCTGTCTGAAGCCTTTCGACTTTCCCAACGAGCACGTTTTTGCCACTGAGATGTGCAAGGGGCTCGAAGTAGTGAGCAGCGGGATTATCAAAGCGCCAAAGGACAGCCGCGTGATGGCGTACGCCTGGGAAGTTTGCCAGACGAAGAATCCGGCTGATCTTGCCTGGGGAGAGACCGGCCCAAAGCTAGTGGGAGAAGCGGTCGGAGAGTTCTCGATGGAAGCCGACACGCAACCGTACCAGGTCTTTTGTCCCATTGGTTACTCGGACTGGCAAAAGGTATTGGAACCTGATGCGGAAGACCTTCTCGCCGAAAGCAGTCACGCTGTTCATCTTTGGAACGAAATGTGGAGAGCCGCCGGTCAGGATAAGAATGCGCAATATGACCCGAGTTGTCTCTACGAAGAACTCAAAAGAAGGTATTTGCGCCTTGGCCTATCGGAGTCGCATCTCACCCCTCGTTGTGGAGCATGAGTGAGGCCCAACGTGCCTCATCCATCCTCACAATGATTCTCAGTCAATCGGGAACGCAGCGACGACGTCGAGCATGACAAGCGCTCCCGCCGGAAGTGACGCGGCAGCGAACGCCGTGCGGGCGGGCAGGGGCGTTACGCCGCGCCCGGGAAGCCAGCCGGAGTAGATCACATCCACAGCCTTGAAATCCTTGATGTCGGCGAGCATCAGCGTGACCTTGACGATATCGGCCGGCGTGCAACCCGCGGCATTCAGAACCGCGTCGATATTCGAAAGCATGCGCCGAGTTTGGGCCTCCAGGCCCTCCTCCAGTTTGAGCGTCTCGGGGTCTCTGCCAGTCTGAGCAGTAACGAAGACGAGATCACCTGTGCGAATGGCCTGGGAATAAGTGCCGGTGGCGGGAGGCGCCGCGTTAGTAGCGATTCGAATCTTGTTGACCACTTGTCATGCTCCTTTCAACGTGTAGTATCGCGGGGGAGCCTTAGATCTACTTATCGATAGGCTCGGCAGTAAGCGGGATTTCGAACTTGACCTTAACCGGCCTGCCACTGACCGGCGCCAGATCCAGAAGCTGCGGTTGGTTGGGATGTATGATTTGCACCAGGACTACGTTGCTGGGATTCGAGAACTCGAGGTCGAAGAAGTGGAATTGCGTGATGTTCGAAGCATAGATCCAAAGGTTGTTCTGACCGCGGATCCACTCGCTGAAGCTGTCGCTCTCCATGGGTTCAGTGCGGATTTCAAGAGGAACTTCGGTCAAGATCTGTTTGGTCAATTCGAAGTTCTCGAAGACGTACTGCCAGCTCTGCTCGTAGGAACGTTTCGTGGAACCGCGCTCGCGAGGCAGGCAGCCCTTCTGCTTCATGCAGATGTTCTCTTGCACGAATCGTTCCCTGTCGCTATCTGCCGCGTAGTCTCCGGTAGTGAGCCGATCGAGAAAATGTGCTGCGTCCCGGCTCGTCGTAAGCACACGATGGATGATTTGAAAATAGGTAATCGCGGTAGGGTTGATATCGAAAATCGTCAGCTGCCTGGGTCTCCAGAGCGGGATGAGGTTCAGACCGTACAGGCCGCCGACGACACTGATCATGTGAATGTTCTCGCGCCTCTCCGGCGCTACGCCCTCGTAGTGTGCTTTGAACTCCGCAAACTCGCTGAAAGATCCGTCCTGGGCTCCGTCATCAGTGCCGTAGAAAACGTTTTCCGGATGATCGTGATACATCTCGCGGTTGAAGGCTCTGGGTGCTTCTGATGTCATTCTCTCCACCCTCGAGTTTGGCAGTTGAACCTGATACTTTTCCGGCTTGAGCACACAACGACCCCAGGACGGTTGGAAGCATGATCACCACCTGAGAATCTGGAACAGAACGCAATGAAATCGCCGTCGCGATTGGGACAGGAAGTTAGCATAACCTCAGAAGCCCATCAAGAAGATTCTAAAATCGGAATCCCAATTGCCGTGAGAGAGTGAATAGCTTGTGGGATGTGTTTGGAGACTATGAAGTAATAGTGAGAAAACGATGTGCTCATCATTGGCACTACGTCCGGACTCGGAGAGCGGTTGCGGCGGTTTAGATGGGAATCGATCACTCAGGAGAAATGACCAACCTAATCAATCGATCTGCGTACAACGTCCTATGATTGTTGCTCCGACGATCACCTGCTGGCCATGGCGGAGAGCAAGGATGGAGGCTAGGGTGATGCATGCGATCTCAGTCCGCGCTCTGCGGGTTTCCCAAAGCGGCACGAACAAACTTAAATATATCTGAGCGAAGTCTAGAGAATCGATGCCAGGTAAGCAGTGAGCTTGTGTTCCTTGATAATCAGATGGTGTTTTGTGTTGTATTCAATGAGGTCGAGCTTCCGGAATCGCTGCATGAAGACGCTGATCCGCGGCCTCGTAGTGCCTACCATTGCGCCCAATTCTTCGTGAGAAATCTTGACCTCGATTCGAATGCTTCGCGGGTCCTTCTTGCCGAGCTTTTTGGCGATTTGCAGCAACGCCTTCCCAAGGCGCTGCTCGCTATCAACCGTTACCAGATTGGCGATGACTTGCTGTTGGTCTGCAACCCGGACAGCCAGATACTTGATGAAGCCTTCGAGGAGAGAGTCTTTTGCCAGGCGATCGAGAAACTTGCCACAAGGCATCTCTTTCAAGACAGTGTCTTCCATTGCGGTTGCAGTTTCCAGCCGGCCCCCAAGCCCAGATAGGCACAGCTCGCCGAAAATATCTCCCGCGCCGTGGATGGCTAGCATGCACTCTTTACCTTCAGACGAGACCATGACCAGCTTGATCTGCCCCTTTTCAATGAAGTACACCATCCCGCGTTCGTCCCCAACGGTGTAGACATGTTTGTGCTTGCCGACTTTGATAGCGCTCGAGTTTTTGAGTTCATTGAGCAATGACCCCTGCATTTGTTCCTTGAATTGATCCGACTGCGGAGCTTGTTGAATACCATCCGTCCGGCTTGTGTGAAATTGCGCAGAGGCGGCAGGAGATGGAGACTTCGGAGCTTGTTGAATCATACCGTCCGCCCAGCGGGCGTGAAATCGCGCAGAAGCTGCAGGAGATGGAGACTCCGGAGCTTGTTGAATCATACCGTCCCTCCAGGCACTGACCCTCTTCGTAAGCTTCACAGATCCACATTTCACTTCACTCATGATTAAGCTCCTTTTTCGGTTTTCTCTTCGCGAGAATTTGGTTGGTATTCAGCATCGGATTAGAGAATAAACCCCGACGCCGATGCTGCCCATCGTTCCCAGGCTGATTCTTTCGTGGGCGCAGGCTGAAAGATCTGTCGGTGTTTGTCTTACAGGGAGGAGGCTGAAGGCCGGAAAAGAGGTTGCAGGCTGGACGATGGCCGCTACATTTGGGACGTTCTCAAATCACCAGGCCATTTCGGATCGCGTACAGGACGATTTCCGCACTATTCTTAACGCCGAGCTTTTCCAGGACGCGAGTGCGATAGGTGCTGATCGTCTTTGCGCTGAGTGACAGTTCTTCGGCGATTTCCGTAACGGTCTTTCCCGCGGCGATACGCGACATGACTTCATACTCGCGGTCGGAGAGTGTCTCGTGCGGCGTGCGCGTGAGATCCTTTCTTACTCCCAGGGCCAGCTTTTCGGCCAGCGCGGGACTGACGTAGCGCCCCCCGGCCATGATCTTGCGCATGGCTTTCGCCAACTCCTCGGGAGCGCTTTCCTTCGTCAGGTAACCTCCCGCGCCCGCCTTCAGGACACGAACGGCAAATTGATCTTCCGGGAGACCACTCAGGACCAGAACCGGAAGCTTGGGCCATTCGACCCTTAATTCCTTGAGGAGATCCAAGCCGCTCTTTCCCGGCAGGTTGATGTCGAGCAGCGCGACATCCCACTCTTTTTTCCGAAGCTGTTCCAGCGCCTCCCGCGCGTCGGAAGCTTCTCCAAATGCGGCCCCGTGGAACTCATCGGAAAGGAGCGCCCTCAAACCACGCCGGACGATAGCGTGGTCATCGACGATGAGGACTCGTATCATGGTCTGGCACCGGATTCCTCCAGCGATGGGAGCGGAATCCAGGCGGTCACCGTGGTCCCTTGTCCCGGAGCACTGGAGATATTCACCTGGCCGCCCAGAATGGCGGCGCGTTCCCGCATACCCAGCAGACCCAGGGAATTGGAAAGGGAAGGGTCCGTCTGATCAAAGCCCCGGCCGTTATCGCGTATCAGCAGAACCAGCCGGTCCCGTTGCTTCTGTAGGACCACCTCGGCCCGCGTGGCGCTGGCATGGCGCGCGACATTGGTCAGAGTCTCCTGGAACATACGAAACAGGGCGGTCGAAGCGTTCGACGCAACCACTGCCCGAGTGAGCAGCCGGACCTTACAC
>DASYSA010000034.1:0-14255 GCA_036003885.1 Blastocatellia bacterium
ATCGGGAAGACCTCTTAGACCTGATCGGGAGGAAAGGCATGATCCCATTAGATCAACTCAAAGAATCCAGCTTTTATCAGTTCATTGTTGAAGAGGGCCTGGAGGAGGGGCGCAAGAAGGGGCTTGAAGAAGGCCGGGAAGAAGGATTGAAGGAAGGCCGGAATGAAGGCCTGAAAGAAGGCCGGAATGAAGGCTTGAAAGAGGGCCGGAATGAGGGCTTGAAGGAAGGCCGCGCGCAAGGTGTTGCAGAGACTCTTAACAAGCTTGTCGCCAAGCGTTTTCCCAACCTGAACGTTACGGCGGAAATCGAAGACATTCACGACGTGAGTGCTCTCCAGGATCTTTGCCTGGCAGTGGCGGACCTTCCCGATCCTGAAGCGCTGAGAGCCAGACTTGCCCAGGTGATCAAGTCAACGAGCTGATTCTCTTCTCACCGCAGCGTGCTGCGTACTTCTCGCGCTATGCGGACATCAAGCAGGGTCGGGCCGCTTTCGCCGAGTGCCCAATCGAGCGCCGGCCTCAACTCCCCGGCCCGCGATACACGCCTGCCGGCCACACCCATTGACTCCGCCAATTCAACGAAGTCGATCTCCGGCTCAGTGAGATCCATCCCGGTGAAGACTCCCTTCTTAACCGATTCCCCCCCGAGCGCAAGCAGTCCACCCTTCAGAACCATGTAGCTCGTGTTGTTGAACACGATGAACACTACAGCCACCTTGTAGCGCGCTGCGGACCATAACGCTTGAATCGCATAGAGCGCACAGCCATCCCCCACCGCACACAGCACCTGGCGATCAGGCATCGCGAGTTTAGCCCCGATCGCGACAGGAATCCCCATACCGAGCGCCCCGGCTTTGGCATGGAAGTAGCTGTCCGGCTCATTCAACTCAAACATGGCTCGCAAACAGGGGCTTGATGTTATTGATTCGTCCACAAGCACCGCGTTACTGCTCGCTGCCAGCCGCATCTCGCGAGCTACATAGCAGGGCGACATCAGCCCTGTGTCATCGGTCTTCAGAGCCTCGTCAATGAACCTCGCTCGAGATGCCTTGATGCTGGTTGCCAGCAACCCCCGGCGGCTGGCGATCCCTTTCTCGATCTCGCCGCTGAAAAAGGATCCCAGCACATCGATCAGTTCTTCGACGATGGACCTGGGGTCTCCCAGTAGAGCGACCTCAACGGCGTGCGCCTTGCCCAATTCGTCGGCGTCCACATCGATCTGAATCAGTCGAGCATCCCCGGGAATCATTCGTATACCCGTGTACACGAGTGGGGCCAGATTGGTGGCGCCGATGATCAAGAGGACGTCCGATCCCTCGAGATCCGACCGGGTTTGCCTGGCATTTGCAGTGAGCGCCCCGGCGTACATCGGATGTCCGGTTGGGAAATTCAGGTAAGCATTGAGAGGTTCCGTATAAACCCGCGCGGCGAGAGCCTCTGCCAATCGTACGATTGCTCCCAATGCTCCGGATCTTGCGCAGCCGTCACCCGCGACAATCGTGGGGCTCCTTGCGCCAGACAGCACCCGGGCCGCCTCATTAATCGCTGCCCTGTCTCCTCGTATCCGTGCGCCTATTCGAGTAATCGGTGGAAGCTCGATCTCTGCGCGCTCCTCCATAACGTTTACCGGCAGCGAGACAAAGACAGGCCCCGTCGGAGGCGTCTGAGCTACCTTGAAAGCCCGCGCCATTACTAGAGGCACTTCAGAAGCATGATGGGCCTCCCACACCCACTTGCTGTGTTGGCGAGTCAGATCCAGCAGATCGGCGCAAAGCAAAGGGTCGTCAATCATAGCTCGCGTGTCCTGCTGGCCCGCGGTCACGATGAGCGGAGTGCTTGTTCTATATGCGTTATACAGGTTGGCGAGTGCGTGCGCGACACCCGGATTTGTGTGAAGGTTGACGACGGCGGCGGAGCCAGTCGCATCGGCATAACCTGCCGCCATTCCCAGAGCCGAGTCTTCGTGCAGGGCGAGAACGTATTCAATCTCATCACGTGCGGCGAATAGATCAATGAGAGGCAGCTCAGTGGTTCCCGGGTTGCCGAAAACGTAGCGCACCCCTTCGCGAACCATAATCTCAAACATAGCCTGCGCGCCGGTCATCTCGGCCATCATTGACCTCCTTGCCTTCAATCGCGAGCACCCCTGGTAGCAAACGTCGCGACATTATATAGAGAAATCCCGACCGAGGCGACCAGGCTCCCCATAGCCGGCTTGCGACTTGACTTTGAGATCGCGCCAGAGCGAATATGCAGCCCATGAAGCGAGTCATCTTTCTGCTATGGGTGCTGTCGCTGGCAGCCTGGTGTGCGGCTCAGGACGGCAAGGCGAAGTCCTCTACCGCGCGACCGGACTTCAGCGGCAACTGGGTCCTGGATCACGCTAAGAGCAGCCTTGGACCCCTGGAACGCGTCCTGGCCAATGCTGAGGTCACCCTCGTCATTGCACACAAGGAACCTGAGCTTAAGATCTCGCGAAAGGCGAGCGTGAATGGAAGAGAGCAGAGCCAGATACTAACCTACTACAGCGATGCGCGCGGTGAGACCAATCCCGCTGTTTTCGGCTCCGCCGACATGAAGACCAAGACAAAGTGGGATAAGAGCAAGCTCGTGTCTGATGCCTCAACCTCCATCAACACTCCTCGAGGAGATACGATTCACATAGACACCTCGGAACGGAGAGAGCTCTCATCAGACGGTAACACGCTTACCATTACCGTTTCGATAAGCGGCGCGCCACAGGGGCCTCAGGTAATCAGGCAGGTCTACGGTCGCGCCCAGTAGCTTGAAGGAACACGACTTCGCGCGTGACACCCTCTCGGAAACTCGACTACCTGGCTCCTTTAACCAGAGCTGCTACACAACAACCATCGCGATGGTTGCCGCGATCATCACTGCCGCCGTAACCCAGCCCATCCATTTCATTACAGGCCCATTGACTCGCGAGCCCATCACTTTCGCATCACTCGTCAACATTGTAACCAGGATGATCAGGGGCGGCGCCAGAACGCCGTTCACCACCGCGGCGTAGAAGAGCATCCGAACCGGATTCAGGTTCAGATACTCAAGCGCGAGACCTAAACACATCGACGCGGTCAACACAGCGTAGAACTTCGGGGAGACGGTCGGCCGGTCATCCAGTGACCCGCGCCAGTGCATTGCCTCCGCTATGGCATATGCCGCCGAACCGGCCAGCACGGGAACGCCCAGCATTCCGGTGCCTACCAGTCCGATCGTGAACAGGAGATACGCCCCGTTACCTGCCACCGGACGCAGCGCTTCAGCTGCCTGCCGCGCCGTTTCGATGTCGCGGTGTCCCGACCTGTAGAGCGTTGCGCCGGTCGTGAGGATGATGAAGTACATCACAACACCGGCGAAGACCATTCCCGTGATGACGTCGGTTCGCGCCGCGCGCAGCTCTTCATCTGTGGCACCGCGCCTGGCGCGGATAGTGCGCCGGCCCATCGCGCGCTCCTCCTCGACCTCCTGCTCGGTTTGCCAGAAGAACAGGTAGGGTGAAATCGTCGTACCAAGTATGGCGACGAACGTCGCGATGTACGTAGTGTTCCACTCAATGTGCGGCACAACGGTCGCACGCAGGACCTCAGTCCAGTGTGGACGAGCAAGTATAGCGGCAGCCACGTAGGCAAACAGGACCAACGTGAGCCATTTGAATACCCGTGCGATGTGGCGATAGCGGGACCAGATGAGCAGCACCACGATCAGCAGGGTGAGCAACGGAGTCCACACGTAAGCGCGAATACCCGTCATCATCTCCATCGCAGCGGCCATGCCCCCCAGGTCCGCCCCAATATTCACGATGTTGGCAGCAGCCAGAAGCGCACATCCGCCCCACAGCACCCACCTCGGATACCGAATCCTGATCACTCCCGCCAGTCCCCGTCCCGAAACCAGACCCAGCCGCGCACACATCAACTGAACAGCAGTCATCAGTGGAAATGCAAAGAAGACAGTCCAGAGTTGCGCGTAGCCGAACGCCGCTCCGGTAACGGAATAGGTCGATATACCCGATGGGTCGTCGTCGGCCGCACCCGTTATGAGGCCGGGACCCAACTCGCTGAAGAAACGCCGAACGCGTCCGCCTTTGCTGCTATCTTGTTTCGTTTGGGATGTGGCCGAGGAGATGTCGGCAGTGTCGTTAGGATCCCTCATGAACGTTGCTTTCGACAGACGACTGCTATGCCTCGGGTCTGCAGACCTCGGCCAGGAGGCGTTCAAGCATCTCGATCTGTTTTTGCTGCATGAGCACCAGGTCTGCCCAATACGAATCACGCAGTTCGTTGAACTTTTCGTGTAGCTGCATGATCTCCATCTCGGCTTTCATGTCGACTTCGTAGTCGTTCTTCGATTGCATGCGGTCCTTCTCCGCCTGCCGGTTCTGGCTCATCATTATGATCGGCGCGGCATACGCGGCCTGGAAAGAGAGAGCGAGGTTCAGCAGGATGAATGGGTATGGATCCCAGTGATGGATGTAGGCTACGATGTTGGCGACGACCCAGACGGCCAGCAGCGTGCTTTGAGCGATGATGAATCGCCAGGATCCCATCATCTCGGCGACACCGTCTGAAACTCGTTGGCCAAGCGTCTGGTGCTCGTCGAACTCCTTTGCTACGTTTCGGGCGACGCGACTGCGGCTGATGAAACGCTGGACGATTTCGCGCTCCTGCTCAGAGAGCTTTTCGAGTTCCTTAGCCAGAAATTTCCGGGCAGTATCCTTGCGGGTTACCGGCATCGCTGAGCGGGCTCCTTTACAACTATGGATTTGCGAGTTGCTTTTGGATTAAGCCGGCCGCGTTTTGTCGACAGCAGCTCAAGATGACGCGCGACGCTTCAGTAGTACCTTGGCGACGTAAGCCGCGACCACTTCTTCTCTCTGATTGACTACCTCGTTAAGCATTGTAATGATCCCGCTACTGGCATCACGTTCGGTCTTTTCCTGCACTTTCTGTCGCACCCTTATCGTGTCGCCGATGAAGGTCGGCTTAACGAAGCGCAACCGGTCCACACCGTAGAATGCGATCACGGTTTCAGCAGTCTGGCCAAGCCGGACCGAGAGGCCAGTGGCAATCGAGAATACCAGCGCCCCGTGAGCTATGCGCTGCTTGAAGTGGCTGCGCTCGGCCAGTTCCTTATTCGTGTGGATTTCGTTCCAATCGCCGGTGATGCCGGCAAAGTTTACGATGTCGGTTTCGGTAATGGTTCGCCCTGCGGTCGCCGCCTCGCCGCCGACTTCGAAATCCTCAAAGTACTTTCCCATCCATCTCTCCCGTTTCCGAATTCACGCCGTCCTCATCTTGTACGTTGCCCTTTTCATCGAAAAGCACATCGCTGGCTTCGCTGAAGACGAAGCAGCTATTCCGCAACTGCGGCATCCATCCCATCACCATCGAACGTCGCTCGGCCGGATCGTCCGAGGTCTTGCGTAGAGCCGCAATCACGTCAGGCTTCCGCTTCGCCGCCATATAGTTCATCTGAAACGCGGCCGTACCCATATTGAAGATCAACGTGTGTAGATGATTGCAGCTCTCGCTCCCGCCGGCAATTTCGGCAGCCCGCCGTCGAAAGCCGCGTCCGATCGTTTCGCCCACGAACTTCGATATCACAGCATAAGCCCCCTGACAAAAACCGTCATAAGGCATCCGTGTTATCCCACCCGATGCCTCCCTGATGACGTAGTCCGGAAAGCCGATCAGGAATCTCGCCGTGACCGTGTGTACGTTGTCATCGAGGGTTCCACGAATCTCGAAACTCGAATCGTCTATCCAATCCATGTCGACGTTGATAGTTCGTGAAAATGCCGTCATCTGGTTCCCGAATTCCAAGCTCCGTTAGCGAAACCGAGCCGCTGAGTATATAACCCAACGAGCCAAAACTGTCGGCGGCGATCTGTCAGTCGCTCATTCCGTCGCCGACGCAGTAATCGGCTTTGCCTTTCGCACCAAATCGAGGAGCGTCTTGAGCCCTTCTGCAACGCCCTTGCTAAGGTGAACGCGGATTACGCGTCGACTGCGGTTCGCTAACGACTCGAAGTCACCCAGCGCCTGCGCCTGCTTCAGAGTGCTAAAGCCGTAGGGGCGTCCTGGAATCGGGACCTCTTCGCGATCGTCAGAAGTGATCTGGATGAAAACTCCTGTAGCCGGACCCCCTTTGTGCAGCTGTCCGGTCGAGTGTAGAAACCGAGGACCATAACCAACCGTGGTCGCTACTCTCGTGCTGTCGCGAATGTGAGTTCGAATGTCATCAAGCAAGTGGTCGTGCTCAGGGGTCCCTTCAATGTAGGCTGTGAGTGCGACATAGTCTCCGAGCATTACGCTTTCAAGGTGGGTAGCGATAATTGAGAGCGGAGTGCTGTTCGGACCAATCAGTGACTGGGTCTTCCCGCCCGCGTAGAGACCGAGGCCATCGCTGCTGGCCAGCAGTTCCTGCTCGGAGAATCGCCCTTCGCGTTCAAACTCGGCAAGCAGCCGCTCGGTGTTGTCCTTGCTCTCCTGAACATTTGGCTGATCGAATGGATTGATCTCCAGAATCGCACCGGCAATGGCGGTCGCAAACTCCCAGATGAAGAACTCACGCCCCAGGTCGAGGGGTGCGGCCACTTCGCGCACAACAACCGGATGGTGGGCGTACGCGAGCGCTCTCAGCCTGGCTCCAGACTCGGTGCTTGCGAAGCCCGGTTTGCCGAGGTACACGAACACTCGATCATCGCCGTATACCTCAGGGCCGCCGAGTCGCTCGCCGGCAACAGGCAGGATGCCGGAGCCTTCTTTACCGGTGCTCTCGGCAATCAGTTGTTCGATCCACAGTCCCAACGAGTCGATCGGCTCGGGCGTAACGAGAGTTAGCTTGTTCCTCCCACTTCGCGCAAGCGCGCCGAGCGCCGCGCCCAACTGAGCGCCGGTATTCTCCTTCGCCGCCGCTTTGCAGGATTGCATCGCCGCAACTGCTCTAGTGAGAATCTCTTTGACATCGTAGCCTGCAAGCGCGGCCGGGACCATTCCGAAGTACGAAAGCGCTGAATAACGGCCGCCGATGTCCGCAGGGTTACTGAACACACGCCGGAACCCCTTGCCTTGAGCGATCTTTTCGAGAAGCGTGCCCGGGTCGGTTATCGCTATGAAGTTGCGGCCCGGCTCGGCAGAACCCGATGTGCGCGCCACCCTGTCGAAGAAGTAATCCAGAAATACTTGTGGCTCGGTGGTCTTGCCCGACTTTGATGAGACGATGAACATCGTCCTGGCGGGATCTATCCTGCGTTCAAAGCTGAGCACTGAGGCCGGAACAGTGCTGTCGAGCACGAGCAGCTCCGGATATCCCTCGATGCGTCCGAATGACCGTCGCAGCACCTCGGGGCACAGACTCGAGCCGCCCATCCCAAGCAGGAGAACATGCTTGAAACCTTCGCGCCGAACCTCCTCAGCGAAGGAAGTCAGCTCGTCAATGTGCTCCAGCACGGTATCGGCGACCGAAAGCCATCCGAGCGCATTTGAGATTATTTTTTGATGTTCGGGGTCGCGCTTCCAGACAGAGGGATCCCGGCTCCAGACCTTATCGACGATTTTGTCTTTCTCGAGGGCGTCCAGGGCGTCGTTGACTGCCGTATGGTGTTCGACATCGCCGAGCACCTGATGCTCTCCCCGGCCCGGGAACTCTTTGTCTTGCATGGCGGATCTCCTGTTTTCAGTTCAATGCTGCACCGACTGTGCTACGCCCGGCTGGCTGGCGATTTCGGTTGAGCGCGCAGCGATCGACTGAATTAACTTCTCGAAGGGTTCGACGAACAGTCTGACGGCATCGTCGAGCACTTGCGCAGTGACTTCATCAAGACTGATTCCGGCCTCGTCAAGCTGCGCGAGAACGGCCCGCTCCTGGTCCAGGTTCTCATCAATGGTGAGTCGCACGCGTCCGTGGTCGCGGAATGCCTTGAGCGTGGCTGGCGGGATCGTATCGACCGTTTCGGCACCTATTAATGCTTCGACGTAGTAGACGTCGGGATAGGCGGGGTTCTTGGTCGAGGTCGAGGCCCATAGAGGCCGCTGCACCTGAGCGCCTCCCTGCTTGAGTGCCGCAAAGCGCGAACCGTGAAAGACCTCTTTGAATCGCTGATAGGCCATTTTGGCGTTCGCGGTGGCCACGCGCCCGGCGATCGCGTGAAGCTTCGCCTTCTGCTCCTCGCTGATGCTCTCGGCAATCTTCTTTTCGAGTCTCTTATCAACATTCGTGTCGATACGACTGACGAAGAAGCTTGCCACCGACGCGATGCCATCAACCGGCTTGCCTTCCGCCGCTCGACGCTCAAGTCCTCGAATGTAGGCCTCCATCGTCTTTTCGTAGGCGGCCAGCGAGAACAGTAGCGTGATGTTGATGTTGATTCCTTCGTAAATGCACTGCTCGATTGCGGGCATTCCGGCAGGCGTCCCGGGTATTTTGATCATTACGTTCTTGCGCGCAACCTCCCGCCAGAGCCGCCGCGCCTCGTCGATGGTTGCCGAGGTCTCGTGCGCAAGCAGGGGCGAGCATTCGAGACTGACGAACCCATCCTTACCCTGGGTCTTGTCAAATACGGGTGCAAGTATGTCGGCTGCGTTCTGTATGTCGCGGATGGCGAGCGCCTCGTATATTTCGGTTGAGCTCTTGTGCTGGGTGACCAGCTCACGGATTTGATCCAGGTAATCATCTGAGCCGCTAATGGCCTTCTCAAATATCGCGGGATTCGACGTGACTCCCCGAACCTGGTCCTCTTCTATCATGCGTTTCAATTCGCCGGATGTCATAAGGCGCCGCTCTATGTTGTCGTACCAGATAGATTGGCCGAGGTTCGTCAGTTCGATGAGTGGATTTGTCATTTGTTTATCTCCTGGGAATTGGAAGGAAGTTCGAACTTCCGGTTAAAAAGGAAAACCGTTGCTGTCGATCTCAGGAAAGTACTCTCTCAGCTTCCGGAGGAGGCTCTCAAAGTCGGCCTGCACCATTACGGTGACATTCTCGACGCCTTCAAGGCGCGAGTCTATTCTGGCAAGGATCGTCTCAATTCTGCCGAAGCTCTCCTCCAGCCTGGTGAAACCCTTGTCGACCAGCTCAGATAAGGAATCCAAGCGCTGAAGCACCATTTCGAATTCGGGGGTGGACTCGTCACTGTTCATTGATTGCTCCTTTTACAATGATGGCTTCGTAAAGGCGGCCTTGCCGCTCGCGTGCGTCTTGATACCGCCGATGCCGCTCGGAGTCGGGCGAAAAGGCGCGGCCGAGGGCGATCTCCACGCTATCAATGCTGGAAACGCCGAGCGCTTCGAGGCCCATCAACGCGGCCCCGCGGCTCGAGATCTCCGCTTCGGCTGATGTGAAGATCCCGGCTCCGATCACATCGCTAATTATCTGCGCCCACGCCGGTGAGCGCAACACCGCCGCGCCCGAAGCTATGACTTTAGAGGGCCTTTCTATCTCCCTGGCTATCAGGTCGTAGATAGCGGCGAACCGATACGCAACTGACTCCAGGCCGGCACGCAGAATCTCCAGGGGGGTCGTATCCAGGCTCAACCCGATGATCGCCGCGCGAGCTTCGCTGTGCCAGCCTGTGGAACGTTCACCAGAGAGAAACGGAAGAACAGTCAGCCCGTGTTCGTCGGCGCTCAGTCGATCCAACTCTGCCTCGACCTCCTCGACCGTGCCGAGGCGCAGCGTCTCCTGCAGCCATCCGAAGAGATCGCCTCCATTCGACAGGGCTCCACCCATTACGAACCGCCTTCGGTCTACTCGATAACACCAGAGGCCGCCTGGGATCTTTACTTCGTTCGCCGTCCACGCAACTCGTAGCGCACCCGATGTGCCCAGATTCAACGCGGCCCGATCGGAAGTAACACAACCCGAGCCGACATTTCCACACGCTCCGTCGCCCAGTGCCGGAAACCACGGTATGCTCGCCAGCGTGGGCCATCGGGCCGAATATCCTGAGCTGAGCCCACTTACAGCTGCCTCCATGTCCCCCAATAGTGAGAGCTGATCGAGGGCGATCCCGACCGAGGACAACGTGTCGCGGTCCCAGTCGCATTCATTCTGGTTGAAGATCCCGGTTGCGGATGCCATCGATATGCTGCAAACTGTCCGGCCAAACAGACGCAAATAAAGATACTCGCCAACGGACATCCATCGGTGGACGCGATTGAACAGGTCAGGCTGGGAACCGCGCAGCCACGTGAGCTTAGCCGGCCAGTAGCTCGCATGAAGCACACAACCAGTTCGCGCGTGAAGCTCTCTCTCATCGATCGTGTTTCGGAGTTCGCGTGCGGCAGCGGCAGCGCGAGTGTCGTTCCAGCTGTAGACTGGGGTCACTGCAAGACCCTCTCGGTCCACACCCATCAGGTTGTGCCAGAAGGTGCATGCCGCCACGGCGGCTATAGGGTGGAGAGTCTCCCGCGACGCTCCCACAAGCGTGAGCAATTGATCAATGGTTTGGGCGACGATGTCGACCAATCGGTCGGCGTCTATCTCTACTCCGCCGTCGGGAGTCGTCGTCATACGATATGGCACCTGCGCCTCGAGGCCCGGCACGTTTCGGCCGCGGCCGTCGAATAGAAGCGCGCGGGCCGAAGAGGTGCCCAGATCAAGCGCGATAATTAGAGGTGGCCTGGCTTCTTGGAAGGAAATGACAGACATGGATAGCCGTTTCCGCTGAGGTCGATTCGCATCTGCTACCGGCCTATCGCAACGAACGATGAATTATGGCGGTGCGGGCTGCCTCGCGCAAGGAATCCCAGACCTCACGCCGTCTAATGGCACTTTCGGCTTGACGCCGTCCTTCTCCTGGTTGTATATGTTACGGGCAACTCAGCATTCCCAGGTTGCGTTCATGGGGATTCGGATAAAGGCGATAGCCGCATCGGAAAGAGCTGTCGCCAACATAAGGCTGTTTGTCTCACTTCACGACAGCTTCCTGAGATCGTTTCCTAGCCAAATCAGCGAGCCAATCGGTAACGGCATAGTGAGTTCCTCTCGCGGACGCTTACATTCGTCCTGCGGGAGCCGCGTGTGTCCACAAAGGACGTCACCGGGTCAAGGTGTGTAACTCCCTCCCCGTTCCCGATTTGAGGCCGGAGTTGTAAGAGCATCGACGCGGATGCGCCGTAAGCGTC
Organism: Blastocatellia bacterium; assembly: GCA_036003885.1. Taxonomy (GTDB): domain Bacteria; phylum Acidobacteriota; class Blastocatellia; order UBA7656; family UBA7656; genus DASYSA01. Next base: position 11,148 of record DASYSA010000034.1, read on the forward strand.
CGTATTTTCGAGTCTTCGCTCGGCTGTCTAAGCGCTTAGCAGTCGCTCGTGACTGATTGACCAGCCCGGCTGCCAGCGGCGGGTGCCGGTGCGGGCGGCCCTATTCGCGTACAGCGAGGAAATCAGAAAGGAAAAAAAGATGTCAAGAATGTCGAAGAGGCGAGAAAGAGAGATCGAAAACGCAACGCGCAACAGACGCGAAATAATCGAGGCAAAACTCAGCAGGCGAGAGCTGATGAAGATGGGGCTACTGACGAGCGCCGGCTATCTGGTGACCAAAGGAGGCCTCAGCGCTCACGCTTTCGACAAGGGTAGTGGGGGAGGGGACGGCGGCGGCAGCCCTACAAGTCCGCCGATGACCTCCTGGGTAGAGCCGCTTCCGATTCCTCAGGTCGCGCAGCCGGTCCCCTCGCTGAACCCCGCACCCCAGCCCGCTCCTGTACCCGGGGAAGCCCGAGTCCGCATACACCAGCGGTGGGACGAATTCACACCACAGAAGTTCTTTGAGATCCATCAACGTGAGGCTCAGCACAGCTTCCATCGGGATTTGCCCATGAACACGATATGGGGGTTCAATGGAGTCTTTCCCGGACCAACTTTTCACGCACGTTACGGCGAGCCTCTGCTCATACGAAGATTCAACGACCTGCCGCCCGATCACGTAGGTTTTGGCATCCCTCAGACCACCACCCATCTTCACAATGGCCACACTCCTTCCGAAAGCGATGGGTTCCCTGGCGACTTTTTCGACTCCGGCCTGTTCTACGACCAGCGTTATCCCAACGTACTGGCGGGCTTCGACGCGTTTCCGGCTACGCGCGGCGACGTCCGAGAAGCGCTGAGCACACTCTGGTATCACGATCATCGCTTCGACTTCACGGCGCAAAACGTCTACAAGGGATTGGCCGGGTTTTACCTTCTGTTTGACGACAGAGACTCCGGAGATGAGACCGACCCGAACCCCAATGCGCTCCGGCTGCCGTCCGGCGAGTTCGACATACCGCTGTTGTTCACCGACAAGGTCTTCGACTCGAGCGGACAGCTCTTCTTTGACCTATTCAATCTGGATGGGATTCTGGGCGACATGTTCGTGGTCAACGGCAAAATCCAACCATTCCTGAAGGTCGCTCGCCGCAAGTATCGATTCCGCCTGGTGGATGGCGGCCCATCGCGTTTCTATGAGTTCTTCCTGAGCAACGGCCAACCGTTTATCCAGATATCGAACGACGGCAACCTGCTGCCCGCTCCGCTCACCCGGACGAGTTTCAGGCTGGGAGTCGCCGAGCGCGCCGATGTGATCATCGACTTTTCGAACGCGCGGATCGGCGACCGGATATTCCTGCAGAATCGGCTCCAACAAACAGATGGACGGAAACCCGGCGACATAGTCAGCCCGGGCACTTCCATACTTCGCTTCGACGTGGACCGTGATGCCCCCGATCCGAGCTGGGTGCCTGCGTCGCTTCGCACACTTCCCGACATCAACCTGAATCAGGTGGTGCAGACCAGGACATGGCGCTTCGAAAGGACGAACGGAGCCTGGGCCATTAATGGCAAGTTCTTCAACGTCAACGAAGTTCGGGCCAGTCCCAGGCGAGGCACCGCGGAGATCTGGGTGTTGCAAAACAACTCAGGCGGCTGGGTCCATCCCATCCATATCCACCACGAGGAGTTTCAGATCCTTTCACGAAATGGGGCGGCGCCTCCCCAGAATGAGGTCTCGAGAAAAGACGTCGTGCGAGTGGGACCTAACGAAGAGGTGCGCCTGTTCATGCGCTTCAGGGACTTCACGGGAAGGCACCCAATGCACTGCCACAACCTTGTCCACGAAGACCACGCAATGATGTTGAGGTGGGACATCATGCCCTAGGGGTTCGGCCTTTGCCGCGCAAGCGGCGACGGGGCAGAAAGGAGACTCAATCGTGAGAAGAAAGTTTTTGAATCACTTGATCGAACCTCTTGCATCGGCGGTCCCACACTGGTCGCCGAGCCCGAACCTCGTGTCCGACCGAGGACCGAGGGCAGGCTATTTTCCCAACGTGGTTCTGCGTACACACGAGGGCAAGGCCGTGCGCTTCTACGACGATCTGATTAAAGGCAAGATCGTTGTCATCAACTTCATGTACGCCAACTGCACAGGCATCTGCCCAGCCATGACAATGAACCTGATGAAAGTGCAGGAGGCTTTGGGGGGTCGCGTAGGCCGAGACATCTTCATGTACTCGATCACGCTTAAACCCAGGCAGGATGATGCGATGGCGCTCAGGCACTATGTCGAGATGCATGGCATCAAGCCTGGCTGGTTATTCCTGACCGGAAGCCCGGGGGATATTGAAACCCTGAGGCGAAAGTTGGGCTTCACGGATCCGGACCCTGTGCTCGACCGGGACTCTTCGCAGCACATCGGGGTAGTAAAGTTCGGCAATGAAGCGTTCGATAGATGGGCGGCCTGTCCGGCGCTCACCGACGCCGACCAGATAGTGAAGTCGATTCTGTGGATGGATGTGAAGAGTAATCGAGCCGCCGGCTAAGGCCGCTTTCCAGGAAAGACGGGGCCAGGTATGTTACGAATCAATCCTGGCCCCGTCAACTACAACCGAATCTCAGTCAGTTCGAGACTCCGCTTCTGCGTCCGGCGCCTCTACCCAGCGTTGCCGGAACCTCTGATACAGGAACGACACCGCCAGCAGGATCGCTCCCAGCACGATAAATGAAATGATCCTGTAGACTTTATCCAATGACGAGAGATCGAACAGGAAGACCTTGACGATGGTCAGGCTCAGCAACAGCAACGCCATCATTCGCAGCAACCTGTTGCGTCGGAGAATCCCAGTGGTCAACAAAACTCCGCCATAGATGGTCCAAACGACCGACAACGACAGCTGCTCGGCCAGCCTCAAGTCGCGGAAGGTCTCCGCGAGAATACCGCCGGTCTTCATCTGCTTCTTGAAGTAGCCGCTCGCCTCAACGCTCAACCCGATGATGGCTAAGATATTCGCAACTGCCATCGTGATCGGGACGAGGGCAGCGCCCTCAGCAACTTCGGTCTCGTCCGATCGGGCATAGAACCAGACGCCACAGGCGAGCATCGCGATCAATAGCGCGAAT
>DASYSA010000035.1:0-5889 GCA_036003885.1 Blastocatellia bacterium
TAGAGTAGTCCATCCGACGAGAACGCCAGCCCCTTAGTGCGGTTTGTGAATCTGCGGAACTCCGCGACGGCGCCACTCAGCGGGTCAAAGCTGAGAATGCGATTTTCCAACGGCACAGAAAAGAGAACTTTTTTCCCGTCCCACACGGGCCCTTCTGTAGCCCCTTTAAAGGGACCGGCGACAAGGTCAAATTTCCATTCCGCCATTGAGTTTTTCTCCGCCTGTTCAAAAAACCGAGGATCGAAGATGGAGGATAGAAAATCGCGATCCTCGATCCTCTATACTCGGCTGTATTCACTCACACCGGCACACCCGGAATCCCCAGCCTGACACGGTAAAGCGAATTGCGCGTCGTGATAAAGAGCGTTTTCCAATCTGATTCGCCCCAGTTCATATTGGTGGTGTGGTCCGGCATCTTGATTCGTCCAAGCAGATGCCCCTTGGGATCAATCACGTGAATGCCCGCTGGCCCGGTGCAGTAAACGTTGCCTTCGATATCTACCTTCATGCCGTCGGGATTTCCCGGTTCGTCGCCTTTAGCCTCGTAGAACAACCGCCCGTTGCTCAGAGTGCCATCGGATTTTACATCGAACACGCGAATGTGGCGGCGGGCAGTGTCGTTGATATACAGGAGCGACTCGTCCGGCGAGAAGCACAGCCCGTTGGGATTTTCAAAGTCTTCGACCACCGGCGTGAGCGTCTTCCCATCGGGCGATAGACGAAAGACGCCGATAAAATCGAGATAACGTTGCAAGTCCTCTCCGGCCATTCCAGGGATGTACATCGCGTTGGGAGGATCGGTCCAGTAGATGGCGCCATCGGACTTGACCACGATGTCATTGGGAGTATTGATTTTCTTGCCCTGGTAGTGAGAAGCGAGGATCACTATGGAGCCGTCGTGCTCCACGCGCCACACAGTGCGCGAGGACCAACCGGCCACGACGAGTCTGCCCTGTTTGTCATAAGTCATGCCGTTGGCTTTCCCGGATGGGCGAAGAAAGATCGAGGTCCCTTGGCCTGGGGTCCACTGCCAAATCGTGTCTCCCACGATATCGACCCAGCGCAGGTAGCCTTGCCGTGAGTTCCAGACCGGCCCCTCGCCGAACTGGAGTTGGCAGGCGATCCGCTCCAGGCTTGCATCCTTCGGCACAATCCGGGCAAAACCCGACGCTTCCTTATCTGTATCCATCAGCGCTTCTCCAGATTATTGACCGTTGATATCCGTCTTGGATGCTTATTGTTCGACGGGCTCACTATGAGCGGCCTATTTTTGCGCTCGTCCTGAGCTTGTCGAAGGATTGAACGATTTGAACGGTCATTTATTAATTATGCCAGCTAACTCCATGCCCGCGCCGCCAGCGCGTTGATGTCGCTCACGACGTCGACCACGGCCGGCTTGTTTGCGGCGAAGGCTCGTTCTAGCGCGCCCTTTAGCTCGCTCGGCCGCTCGACTCGAACGCTGAAGCAGCCCATCGCTTCCGCAACTTTCGCCAAATTAATATCTTCGAAGACCCACATCTCGCGCGCTTTGCCCCGTTGCTTTCCGCCGTACGCCGCGTCGAACAACCTGATCTCCTGGTTGAGCGAGCGATTATCATTGACGACGATGACAGCGTTGAGGCCGAAGCGGACGGCGGTCTCCAGTTCGGCGAGGTGATAATAGAAGCCGCCGTCGCCGGTGAAACATAAAACCGGTGTATCGGGAAGAGCGCATTTTACCCCCAGCGATGCCGGGAAAGCCCAGCCAAGGGAGCCGGCACAGCGAATATATCTTTGTCCGGGCTTGTTAAGATCGATCATGCTGCCCGTCCAGATGCCGGAGTGCCCCGTGTCTGAGACCACAACCGCATTCGAAGGTAGAAACTCGGTGATTTCTTTGCAAAGCCGCTCCGGTCGCATCGGCACGGCGTCGGAATTCCGCAGCGGTGCCACTTCCTCGCGCCATTCACTGACGAGCTGTTGCGCGCGACGCACCCAATTCGTCCTGGGTTCTATCGGTTTGAGTTGCTCGATCAATCGTCGCAAGGTTACTTTAGCGTCTCCCAGCAGGCTCACGCTGTTGGGATAATTTCTGCCCAGATCGGCTGGCGAAATATCCAACTGAATAACAGCTGTGCCTGGCCGAGGAATCTTCCAATTGTTCGTTACCTGGCTGCCGGTGTGGCTGCCGATGAAAAATACCAGATCTGCTTCAGCCACGCCCTGGTTGGCGCACCGCCGGGAATAGGTTCCGACGACTCCGAGAGCGAGCGGATGGTCATCGGAGAGGGTTCCCTTGCCGTTAAGCGAAGTCGCTATCGGGATCGATAGCTTCTCGGCAAGCTCGACGACTTCCGGCTCTGCTTGTGAAGCGGTCACTCCGCCGCCGGCGACGATGATGGGTTTTTGCGCGCTTGTCAGCGCTTTGGCGGCGTCGCGGATCCGCTCCATCTCCGGCTCGGGCCTGAACGCGGGATACTGTTTGTACTGTGCTTCGACGATCAGTTCGAGGTTCCCTTCCTCTTCAGTCACTTGTCCATGACTTCCTCGCATCTCGAGGTGCACCGGCCTGGGCGCTCCGGTGGTCGCCTCTCGAAAGGCTTGTCTAAGCAGGTCCGGCAAGCGGCTAAGCTTGTCTATCCGAGCATTGAATTTCGTTACCGGATTGAACATCGAGAAATCCTCGACCTCCTGATAGAGGTAACGATACATTGAATCAGAGTCGGGGCCTCCGGTGATCGCGATTACGGGGGAGCAGGCCATGTAGGCGTCCCTCAATCCTGCAGCGAGGTTAGCGCCGCCAATGTTTTGCGCCATACAGATTCCCGGCTTGCGCGAGGCGCGCGCGTAGCCGTCGGCCATGTAGGCCGCAGCTTTTTCGCCGTGAGTCACCACGCGCCGGATATTCATATCCTCCATCTCGGCCATAGCCGGCAGCAGCATCGTGGGGACGAAAAAAATGTGGGTTACGCCATAGGCCTGCATCGCCTCGGCAAAAAAACGCGAGCCCGTCATCATAGGCATAAGTATGACCTCCTTACAGATAAAGTCAGACAGAGAAAGGGGACAGTGATCGCCCCATCATCCATTTCTGTCTCTATCTCCGTCTGATTTGTCTAACCCATCTCGGACTTTCAGCACAACCTCTTCGACGTCTTCCGTCAGATTAGTGCGCGAGCCACCCGCCACGTGCGGCGTGAGCAGCACATTTTCAAACCCGAGCAAGGGATCATCCGATCTGACAGGCTCGTCGTATTGCACGTCAAGCGCTACGCCGTCAAGTCCACCTGATTTGAGCGCGTCGATTAGTTCTCGCCGGTCGACGATTTGCGCACGCGACGTGTTGATGAGGAAGCTTCCCGGCTTCATGCATCCGAGCAGCTCCCCGCCGATCAGGCCGCGCGTCTCGCGAGTGAGTGGAAGATGGAGGGTCACAATATTGGCTGCGGAGAACAATTCAGGCAGCGCACAGTAGCTTGCGGCGAGCGCCGATTCATCGGCGGGTGAAAGCCGCCGCCGCTGATGATAGATCACGCGCAGGCCAAACGCGCGCGCCCGCAGCGCCACCTCTCGACCGATTTCGCCCATGCCGAGTATTCCCACCGTCAGCCCGGCGAGATTGCGCAGCCCGCCCTGGCGCGCATAGTTGTTATGCCCGACGTGTCGCGTGTCATAGGGCCGATAGCTGCGCCCCGGGGCGTTAATGCGCTCCACGGTGACGCACCCGTTCAAAGTCGTGATTTTCTTAATGAGAGCCAGCATCAGGGCCAAGCTGTGCTCGGCCACCGCGATATTGGTGCGGCGCCGGACGGTCTGGACGCGCACACTGTGGCGCGCACACGCCGCAAGATTGATGTGGTCCGTTACCGTGCCGAACTTGCAGACGACCTTGAGAGACTTCGCTGCACCAAGTTCCACATCACCGATCTCCAGCCCTTGCACCACGACGGCATCGGCATCTCTGAGGCTCGACCTAAGCTCGTGCTGCTCAGATACGAATTTTAGCGTAGATGGAAACAGTCCAGGCGCCCTTAGCCGCACCGAATCACGCCAGAGAAGCAGATCAACGCTGTCATGCGCGAAGTAGTCGTCTAGTGCGGCGAGGCGCTCGCCCGGGAGCTGCGTCTTAAACAGCACCTCGAGCAGGCGCAGCACGTTGTCGTCTTCGACCACGATGATCATAGCGGCATGCGATGCTAATTTGTTCTCGCGCCAATGCCTGTCCTGAAAAACTCTGTGTGCAGGCTGCTCAAAAAGATCTCAGAGGCGAGGCGCGGACCGTGATCGTGTCCGTGAAACGTGACCGCGAAATCCACACGAGCACGAACACGCCACACGAACACGAATTCGTGCGAGGCAATTGAGCGCACCCTTCGACAATGCTCAGGGCATTCGGCCTATGAGGCTTTTTCAGCAGCCTGCTAGCCTAGCCGAACTAACCCTGGGCGTGCAGGACTTTTCCGTCGACCTCGACCGGCTTGGCGTCGATCAGGACGAAAGCGATCACACAAGGCTGAGTGCCGCGATTGATCCAATTGTGGATCGTGCCACGCTGCACGAGCACGTCGCCCGCTTTTAGATGGACAACGGAGTCATCGAGCGCCATATCGATTTCGCCCGACATGACGACGGCATAATCGATAGAATCCGTCCGGTGGTTTCGCGGCGCCACTCCCGGCCCAAACTCGACGACGCGAAAGACCGTGCCGTTGTTCAATGTCGTGCCGACCTGGCGCAGGCAGTCGTCAGCCTCGCCTGTGTTGTTGACCGGAAAAGATTCCGTGGTCCAGATCACGCAGGCCGTCGCTCCCGGTCGACCCGAGACGAGGTTCTTGGAGACCTCGTCGATCTTGACGACCGCGCGCCCCTTGTCATCATGTCCGGTGACTACCCGTCGTAATTGAAGTGCCATTGTCTTTCTCCCTTCTTGTTAACATGCGTTTTATCGGGTCGTGAGAAGTGGACGGATCAGTCTTCATCGCCCGCAGCGCGTCGTTCAGATTCGTAAAAGCACTCATAACTCCTCCCTTCATCGAAGCTAACGTCCGCGGTGAGCGTATGTGAGCCGCTTCACTGCGAGGTTAGCTCGATGCGTCGAGATTCGTGACGCGCGGCGCACCCGGTGGCTTCCTCTTTTCGATGTGGGCATGATAGCGTTCGGCGTCAGGCCCCCAGTCAAAGTAGATACCGCACTCTGGGTCTTGAAGCTCGCTCGCGGCTCTCTCCGGAAGAAATAGGATAATCCTGGCCAAGTGAAGCGTCTTCCAGCCTACGATGGACGCGAACACGTCGACATGGTAATCGCCCGCGAGAAACCTGAACTGTGTACCGTCCTCCGGCAGTAGGAAGTGATGGTTACACGCTACGCCACTCTCCCCGACGAAGAGGCCGCTCCCGCGCGCAAGGCGCTCGTCTCCATAGACCCAAATGTTGAAGGTCTGGCGCGTTTCCCCGCGCCGGAGAGTCACGTACATACCCTCAATGATGTGCCCCCGCTTACCGGTGGAGTAGATGAGGAAGCGCAGGAAGACCTTCGGCCGTGTGACCCCACTTGGCGGTCCACTGTCAGGGCCGAAGAAAATGACGGTCGGCCTCGTCATATAGACGGATCCTCGCCGAAAGAGCGTCAGCCACGCTGTCACGCCAGAGGCGGCCAGAGCTGCCAACGATATCGTCGTAGCGACTGGGTCAACCATCGCGGATCTTATCCCCCTCCAGCTAACCGTTTTGGGTGAGCGGCGTCCGCGTCCGTCTCAACCCAAGGGTAGGCCCAGCGCTAGAACGGAACATCCTCCCTCTTCTCTCTCTGATCGTTACCCATAATCCTTATGGCTGGCGACTGGGAGGTTGGAGTTAGTGGGTTGCTGCTGCATAGAATGCTGATGCTGTTTGAAGATCAAGAAAGCAGCG
>DASYSA010000036.1:0-20142 GCA_036003885.1 Blastocatellia bacterium
AGACGGGTTGTCGCGCATTCCCGGAATTTCGCTGCTCAGAAAGGATGAGCGGCTGACGACGCAGGCCATCTATCAATTCGTTTTCAAATACGATCCGGAGGGTTTCGGGGGCGCATCGCGAGACCGGTTTGTCGCCGCGCTCGAAGCTGAAGGCATTCCCGCGGATGGGCTGTTTTATGAACCCATTTATCGAAGCGCGCTCTTTAATGTCGACCCGCGAGATTTCCCCGTGCTCTCGGGTCGCGGCACCGAGGACTTGCCGTGGGCGAAGACTCATTGTCCGGTAGCCGAACGCGCGGCTTATCTGGAATCTGTCTGGCTCCCGCATCAATTACTGCTCGGAAGCCCAGAGGAAAGCGATCAGATCGTTGAAGCCGTGGAAAAGATTCAAAGCAACGTTGATGAATTGCTCAGTGCTGAGCACCGGCTGATTGAAATAAAGCAGATGAACCGCGCCGGAAGATAGAAGGGAGATGGGGAGAAGGGGAGAAAGGGAGAGTGGGAGAGTGGGAGAATGGGAGCTCCATTTCTCCCCTTCTCCCTTTCTCCCCCTCTCCCTAAGCCCGGCCGGCCACTTCGCCGGTCTGCGTGTTAACTCGTACTACTTCACCCTCCTTGATGAAGAGCGGCACTCGGACGGCGAGACCCGTCTCCAATGTGGCCTGCTTGGTTGCTCCCCCGCTGGCGGTGTCGCCCTTTAGCCCTAACTCCGCTGAGGTCACTGCGAGATCGACGTACTGTGGGAGTTGAAGCGAAACAGGAGCACCGTTGTATCTCAACACCTCCAGGACCACACCCTCCTTGAGGTACCCTGCATCAGTGCCGACCGCTTCGGTTGAGAACGTAAACTGCTCGTAACTCTTCTCGTCCATGAAATGAAAACCGTCCGCGTCGCTGTAAAGAAAAGAGGCTGTCGTTTCCTCGACATCCGGTTCCCCGAATTTCTCGCTCGAACGAAAGCTCTTTTCCAGGACCGTGCCCGTCAACAGATGACGCAGCTTCGTGCGCACCATCGTTGCCGCGCCCCTTGCGGTGGGCGAAGCAAAAAAAACGTCGAGGACCACATAGGGCTGCGCGTCAACCTCGATCAGGAGTTTTCGTTTTAGTTCGTTGGCTGCAATAAGAGCCATTCCACAATTCCCCCTTATGTTACGGCCACGTTATGGCTTGCGGTAAGCACTGTCAAGCGGCAAACTAGTCGCGTTTCGCCAGGGCTGAGTGATGATAGCTCCAATTTGTCCACACCTGACAGCCGTTGCGCATAGAGGTGACAGATGAGCCAGCAACAGAGATGGAGCAACTGCATCGGCAATCAAGAAGTCTCTCCGTTCCGTCTGCTTCGCCCGACGACGATTGCGGAGATTGTAGACATAGTTAAGCGCGCGGAGAGTGAAAATCGCAAAGTGCGAGCCGTTGGCTCGGGTCACGCATTTTCGGATATCGCGATTACCAACGATTATCTGATTGACACTCACGGCTTGAAGAAGGTGCTGACCCTGGACGCGGCGACTCTGAAAGAGGGCGCAAAAAACCTGACCCTGGTTGACGTCGAATGCGGGATAACCGTGGCGGACGTCAATGCTGCGCTCGACGGCCTCGGACTTGCCCTCATCAACATGGGCGCGCACACCGCGCAAACAGTCGTCGGCGCGCTCTCGACTTCGACGCACGGTTCGGGCATTAGCCTGGGCTCCGCTGCAAGCTTCGTGAGGTCGATGGTCCTGGTGGCGAGTGGAGGAAAAATCTACCGGATCGAACCATCCAACGGCATTACCGATTTCGAGAGATTCAGAAGCAGGCACCCGGACGTCGAACTCGTTCAAGACGATGATTGGTTCAATTCAGTGGTCATCGGTCTGGGCTGCATGGGGGTTGTCTATTCGGTCACGATGGAAGTCAGGGAGAAGTACTGGCTCAAAGAGACTCGGATCGTCAGCAATTGGGCGAGTGTGAAAGCGGAACTTTCGAAGGGCGACGTGCTGCGCGAGAATCGCCATTATGAAGTGCTGGTTAATCCTTATGCATTTAAGGGCGATCACACCTGTTTGCTCACCATCAGAAACGAGATCCCCGAGCCGGACGATCCGAAACCGAACAAGAAAAAAGACCGCAGCCATCTTTCGGTGGGACTATCTTTCTTTCCGCCGGTTCTGATCAGATTCACTGGAAGGCTGATAAGCTTCAAGAATCGGCTCTTACCCGGGTCAATTCCAAGGACGATCGAAGATTCCCTCCATGGACTGGCAGACGAAGAATACGACGCATTGAGTTATCGCGTGCTCGATGTGGGCGCGCCCAACTATGTGGCAGCATATTCAAGCGAGCTTGCTCTGCCCGTTGAGGGCAACGTTTACCTCGCCGCAGCGGAAAAGATCATCGAAATAGCCGAGCGCAATCGAATAACAAAGAACCGGTATCACACTGTGCCCTTCTCTTTGCGATTCGTCGCGAAACACGATCTCTACTTTTCGATGATGTATGGTCGAGAGACTTGCATGATCGAGGTTCCGATGCTGGATCCAACCGAAGGCGGCATGGAAATACTCAGAGAAGTCGAAGACGCCTTGATCGATCTGGGCGCTCGCCCACATTGGGGGCAGATTCACTACCTCGCTGGAGGTAACGCGCTGATCAGAAAGATGTACGCGATGTACGACAAGTGGATTGCCGTTCGCAAGGTCTTGAATGCGAGCGGCACCTTCAACAGCCGCTTTTCGGAGCGGTGCGGATTTGACTCATAGGTGTTCATCAGAGTGGCTGGACCTCACTGACGCAGTCGAAATCGCAGTTACCGTCCACTATTTGCCCGTAAGGAATCCATGGTACCGGCCCAGCCAGTAGGGTAGCAAAAAAAATGCACCATCATCTTCTCCGCGCCCAGCCGCCTGATCGTCAAGCTGAAACGGGTTGCCGTTCCACTTCATCACCCGCCGCTCATCCGCCGGTAACAGACGAGAGGTTTGCACGCGATCATGGCGCTCGGGAGAAGTGTCCAGGGGCACATCGCGCCGGTGAGAGTTCTTGACAGACCACTTCACGAGGTCCATCGGAATTCGATACAGAGTGCGCTCAGCCGCCTTTAGTGGCACGCGCTTGCCCGGGTTACAAGAGGCGTAGATGAAAATCCACAGAGGGTTATCTTCGCGTTGAATGTTTACCCACCACTGCTCCAGGCCTTCGCGGTAAACTCTCAACAGCTCCGGGCTCTTTTCGTAACGAAAAAGCGGGTAGTAAGAGAGCATCGCAAGCTCTTCATCAGAGTAGTTGAGTTCCTCCCGAAGCTTCAAATAGGTGGTCGTGTTCTTGTGATAATTCATTTCACCTATCAGCTTTCGGTACTCTCGGTCATAGCGAGAGTTGCCGGTCATATGGTAAGCGACCTTCAAATGTGAAAGCAGTTCCAGCGACCGTAGCGCCCGTTCTTCGCGGCCATCGTCAGTTTCAAAGTACGCCTCATCGTAGCGACCCCAGCGAGTGGGTCCGCCGTGCAGATCGGTCAAGTTGTAACGATGATCGATCAGATGATCTGCGATGCGAGACACTGCCCCGCGCAGCCGCTTCTTTAGATCCTCATCCGCCGCCAGATCGTAGACAACTGAATAAGCGAAGAAGTGGCCGACAATCTCATCAGAGCTGGTGTCAGCCTTCCACTCCCACTCGCCATCGGCCGTGAAGTGCCAGACGCCGTCGTTGTGTCGCGGCTCGTTTTTCTGTCTGAATGATCGCGCGGGGAAACCTGCGCGTCCGGTGATCGCTTCCAGCCGGAGCATAGCGTCCACGGACTTGCGCACGGAGTCGAGCGCCTGCGAATCGCCAGTCACTCTGTATCGAAATGCCTGCGCCGCTACATAGATTGCGGTCCACAACCCATCGTTGTCACTTGGGTATTGATGGCTCGTGGCGGGACTGCCCGGCTCAGAGAATTCTGAATCGGCAACAAGGTAATATCGCTTATGGCGCTCGGCTATACGTCGTTCAAAGTAGGATGCCTTGTCCGCAAGCGTGAAACGGCGGAACTCTATATGACTGATCCCGGCAGATGTTTGAACCCATATAGATCCCTCTGCGCCTGCGACCAGAGCGGTGACTTCATCGGACGGCAAATAGCGTTTCCCGCCAAAGTATTGCCATCTGTCCCAGGCATTTGAGGCGTCGATATATCGGACCAGTCCTTCATTACCCCCGGCCCACACCGCCCCGTCGGTTGTAATCGCTATCGCTCGAAGCCCGCCGACTGGCAGTCCGTCGTCGAATGAAAGACGACGTTGAGGAACAGAATGCCGAACTAAAGTATCCGTCTCAATCGTCCACCGGGCGCCGTCTCTGTGCGCGGTCCTGGCCGGCTTCGCAAGCTGCTTCCGAATGGTGATCGGAATCCGCGCATCGTCAATTGCATAGAACTCGCGGAACTTCTGCGGTGTGGCGCGCAGCGTTACCGTAGCAGGGGCGCCTGCTTGTGGGAACATCACTACGATCAAGCCATAGACTAAAGACGAAGCAAGATGGCGCATGCGAAACCTTATTGAGACCCGGTTTATTGATTCCAACTCACACAACTTGAAGACTATTGTGAAGCAATGCGCGGTTGGTCATCCTATCGCTTCCTCCAGGACCCCGCCAGATGATCTTGTAGCTTTGCTCGGGATTGCTGTAAATGACGGAAGAGGCGGGGCCACGGATTTACAAAAATTGCACCAATCACACGAACTATTCGTGATTATTAGTGGAATTCGTGTGATTTCGTGACCCGCCCCTTCGGCTCCGTCGTGCGCGTTTGGTTCCACCACAGGTACTGGCGTTTACTTCCGTTTGCTCTTCGCCCCACACCTCAATCGTACTTCACTCGTACAAACTGAACTAACCGAGAACGGCCAACCATGGAGCGGCAACGTTTTCACGGGCAACTGTTGCGGCAGAGGCTTCGAAGTATTACCCGAGTCTCCTTCAAATCGGCTGAGCGAGGGAATGGCACTTCTTTTGCCCCGTAGCCGGAACGAGGGACGCAAGGACCGAGAAGGGAGCAATCGCATTATGCAACTGACGATTGCCGCGGACTGAATGAGGAGAGTTGGAAATGTTATTACAAAAGCGAGACCTAAGACTTATGGATCCTGCGGTCGATGAAAAACGATGGGTGATGCTCAACGCAAAGCAGCGCTGCGAACAATCTACTGAATTCGAGCAGGCCCTCTTTGAGCGGATAGTAGCGCAGGATGAGGCTGTGACCGCTATGTCGCAGCTTTATCAGGTATACCAGGCCAATATGTCGCTTCCCGGCAAACCGGTTGGCACCGTGCTGTTCCTCGGTCCAACGGGTTCCGGAAAGACCCGTGTGGTAGAGGCGGCCGCCGAGATTCTTTTCGGAGATCCAAACGCGATGATAAAGATTGATTGCGCGGAATTCCAACATTCTCATGAAATATCGAAGCTCATCGGGTCTCCGCCGGGATACCTCGGACATCGCGAAACCCAACCCCTGCTCACCCAGGAGAATCTCGCCCGCTTTCATACTCCGAAACTGAAGCTGACCCTGTTGTTGTTCGACGAGATCGAAAAGGCGTCGGATGCGTTGTGGCAGCTTCTGCTGGGAGTGTTGGATAAGGCTACCCTGTCGCTGGGCGACAACCGCCGCGTGGACTTTTCGAACTGTATCGTGGTGATGACTTCGAACCTTGGCGCCCGCGAGATGACCGAGGTAACGGAGGGTAAGCTCGGTTTCGCTGCGCGCCCAACCTCAAACCAACAGTTGGACGGCAGGTTGGAGAAGATCGGAGTCGAGGCCGCGCGCCGAAAGTTCTCTCCGGAGTTCATGAATCGCCTTGATAAGCTGGTCGTCTTTCGCGCGCTCGGTCGCCCGGCATTGAGCCGAATTCTCGATTTGGAACTCGGAGTCGTTCAGCGCCGGATTCTGCTGAGCGGCTGCGGCAACTTCGTGCTGAGCTGCTCGGCAAGAGCGAAAAACTTCCTGCTGTCCGAAGGCTTTGATCGCCGTTATGGCGCTCGACCGCTGAAGCGAGCAATCGAGCGTTATCTGATAATGCCGATATCAAATCTCGTCGCAACAAAACAGATCGCCTGTGGCGACATCGTATGGGTCGACCTGGATGAGTACGAGAACGAATTGTGCTTTGGCAAGGCGCCTGGAGCCGCAATACCGGCCAATGCATTTGGCATCCGTGCCTCGGGGCAATCACCAGCGCGAGCTGCGGTGTGAGCATGATTGCGGTGTGCTTGCCCTCAGCGTCTCAAGAAAGGGAATTCGGAACCTTCTCAAAATACGGTTAAGCGGAATTGCTTCCGGGCTCGGATTGTTACTGCTGTTTCAAGTGTGACACGTCTGAGGCGAGAGGCTGAGAGAACTTCTGGCCACGATCGTGGCTGCTGTGTTTGTTAGGCCGAGTTTACTTCTTTGTTTCCGTCCCCAGTACTCGGTGCAGAACGGCCGCCCAAACCCGGACCAGGGCCTGTAGGAGGCGGCCAAAATCCCACCCCCTGGGCCGAACAGTGAGGCGCACCGAGCCACTTGACACTGGCGCAGGTCGTGCATAGAATCAGAACGCTTGCACGGTCCTGAGATCCTCGGAACACTCGATCGACTGAACTCTATTTAAGAGCTTTCTTAGGAGAGTACTTCAATGACCACGGGGATTGAGAAAGATCCACATGCAGTTGCCGCTTCTGAAGAAGGCAAGTATGTCTATTGCATCATAAAGTCGACGGAAAAACGCTCATTCGGGATGATAGGCATAGGCGGGCGCGGCGACGAAGTCTACACTGTGGATTATGAGGGCCTGGCGGCGGTCGTCTCCGATACGCCGCTGGTTGTTTACGATCCGACTCGGGACAATGTCTTTGCGCATGAACAGATCAATGAGATCGTTATGCGCGAGTTCACGGTCTTGCCGATGGCGTTCGGCGCCTTGTTTCGCACCGAACAGGATATCGTGGAGTTGATCCGCGGGACCTACGATGCCTTGCGCGATGTGTTCGCAAAGATGGAGGGTAAAGTAGAGTTCGGATTGAAGGTCAACTGGGACCGTGACCGCGTGATAGCCGAAATCGAGAAGGAGAACGAAGAGATCCGCCAGTTGAAGGATCAGATCACGCTGCGCACAACCGGATCGACCTATTTTGCGCGGATGCAACTGGGCCGGCTGGTAGAGACAGCTCTCACGGAGCAAGCGGATGCCTACGTGCGCGAGGTCTACTCGGTCCTCCAGGACACGGCTGTCGCCTCGCGCGCCAATAAGCCCATCGGCGATAAGATGATCATGAACGCCGCGTTTCTCGTCGAGCGCGATCGGGAGTCAGAGTTCGACCTCAAGGTCAAGGAGGTCGCCGCCAAGTACGAAGGAAAGCTCTCTTTCAAATACAGCGGACCCTGGCCGCCTTACAACTTCGTGCACATAAGGCTCAAGCTCGAACGCGGCGAGGGCGCATCCGAAGCGGTCCTCCGGTAAACAACCGATGTTCTTCATAGACAATTTATTGCTGGCGCCGATCAGCGGCCTGAAGTTCATCCTGAATCAGGTTCAAAAGGTCGCAGACCAGGAACTGAACGACGAGAGTCTGATCAAGCACCAACTCCTCGAGTTACAAATGCGACTCGAGCTCGATGAGGTCTCGGATGAAGACTTCCGAGAACAGGAGGCGGAATTGTTCGCTCGGCTTCGAGCGATAAAGGAGCGCCAACTGGATCTGCTGGCAGAGGTGCATACCGCAGAGTCATCCTCGATAGTGATCGAAGCGGGCGGGGACGAAGAGGGCGCAGTGTGGAGCCGGTCGAGAGATAGCGAGTGACAAAGAACATAGGGGCAGGCTTGCGCGGAACAGACAAACGCCCTTTGAAAACTCTGTCCTGGCCAGTCAACGCTCCTTCAGCGCGCTACCTTTTCCTCGGAGGAAAGGGCGGCGTCGGCAAGACTACCGCGGCAGCTGCACTCGCGCTTTACTTGTTGGAACACGCCACGTCCGCCGACCAGATACTTCTGTTCTCGACGGATCCTGCCCATTCCCTTTCGGATAGCCTTGAGGTCGAAATAGGTGACCGGATGGTCGAGGTTGCGCATCGCGGTAAAGCCCGCCTCTTCGCACGCGAGATGGATGCTGCTGCGGCGCTCGCTAAGTTCGCACAGCAGCATCGCCCAACGCTTGCCAGGATCGCGGATCGCGGCACCTTCCTGGACCAGGCTGACATCAAGGAACTGTTGGATCTTTCGCTGCCCGGGATGGACGAGGTTATGGCGCTGTTAGAGCTAAGCGATAGTGACCGCGTTGAAAATTATGCGCGCATCGTCGTTGATACGGCTCCCTCCGGTCACACGTCACGCCTGCTGCTGTTGCCTGCGGTGTTTGCCCATTGGATTGGCGCTCTGGAACGGCTGGCTGAAAAGCACCGCTTCATGATCTCGCAATTTACGCGCGGCCGGCAGCGCGAAGACGACGTCGACCTCTTCCTCAGAGAACTCGCCGAGCGCCTGGAACGAGTGCGGGCGATGCTTTATGATCCCGCCGTTGCGGCATTCATGCTGGTCACGATACCGGAGGCGATGAGCATTGAAGAGACCTCTCGGTATTTTGCTTTTCTTCGTCGAGAGCGGCTTCCAGTTACGGACCTCGTCATCAATCGGGTGGAAAGCGAGCACGATGATTGCCCATTTTGCCGTGCGCGGGTGTCGGCGCAAAAACCGCATCTCAAGCAGATCGCGCGCGAGTTCGGGGCTTTGCGAATGAATCGAGTTCCGCAGTTGTCCGATGAAGTCCGCGGCCTGAAGGCATTGCGCAGCTTCGCTCGTTTGACATGGGAACCTGAAGGCGCCGCTGCGATCCGCCGACGAGATGGTAACGCTCTCGTCAAACGGCCTGGAGTTCGAGTGTCCAGGGCGAACCGCACCACAATTGCCGCTTCCTCACGTCTTTGTATACCGGAGCCGTTCGTGATCGAGCCAAAGCGCCTCCTGATATTTGGCGGCAAGGGCGGTGTCGGAAAGACGACGATGGCGGCGGCCGCAGCGCTTGCCCTTGCAAAGAGCGACAGCACTGCCCGAGTAGTCGTATTCTCAACAGATCCGGCCCATTCGCTTTCAGACAGCTTCGGTGAGAAGATCGGCGAACGAAAAACAGGCCTGGGCGGACAGAAGAACCTGGACGGTATGGAGATCAATCCAGCCGCGCGATTCGAAGAGTTCAAGACCGGTTATCGCGCCTGGACTGATGATCTCTTCGACTCCCTTACCGCCGGCTCGCGTTGGGAGATTCAGTTCGATCGCGAAGCAATGCGTGAACTCGTAGCCCTTGCGCCACCCGGCATCGACGAGATTGCGGCACTCAGCGCGATCAGCGATCTTCTAAAGGAAGGCGTTTACAAGTCGATCGTACTGGATACCGCTCCTACGGGACATCTGGTGCGTCTCCTGGAATTGCCTGACCTCGCACTGGCCTGGGTGCATACTTTCATGAAGCTATTGCTGAAGTACAAAGACCTGATGCGAGACGGAAGCATTGCTGAAGACCTGCTCGCGATGGCGAAGAACATCAAGCCTGTGGCTGCTTTGCTCGCTGACGCGACTGATTGTGAGTTCATCGGAGTCGCGATCGCCGAGCGGATGAGTCTGGAGGAGACCGTCAGACTAACGAAGACACTGGGTCGCCTCAAGGTCCCCATGCGCAGTCTGGTGATCAATAATGTTATTCCGGCTGAAGCGGCCGCCGCGTGCGACTTTTGCGCCGCGCGTCGGGGCACGCAACTGAAAGTCATCGAGGCCTTCCGGCGAAGCCTCAAGGATATGGCCCTGTTTGTAGCTCCGCAGCAACCGCATGAACCGCGTGGCCGCAAGCGGCTGAGCGAGCACTTCGCGAGTTGCTATCGCCTGGACAGGCGAGCCGGGGGCCGCGTTGCGCCGATCGGCACTGAGAAGCAGTGAGGTGACTGCGGAATCAGCGATATGAGTACGCGTCAGATCAAACGGCGAAAGAGCGAATCAGCAGGCGAAGAGGTTGCACACTCGTTCTATGTGTATTGCATAGGTGAAGGCGACGTTCTCGCGCCCCTTTTCGAATCCGGACTGCCTGAAGCGATCGAGTCAGAAGCGACTCTGGAGTTGGAAATCAACGACCCTCTTGCAGCGATCGTGAGCGCGGTACCGAGAGCCTCGTACACCGAGGATAAACTGCAGGAGCGACTTGGCGACCCGGCTTGGATGGCTTTGAGGGCCATGCGGCACGAGAAGGTTATAGAACACTTCGCGGCGCGGGCGACTCTGGTCCCCCTGCGATTCGGATCTATATATCTTGAACGACGGCGCGTCACCAATATGCTTTCTGAAAAGCGAGCGCAACTAATCGCTTTCCTGGACCGTGTGCGCGGGCGAGAGGAATGGGGCGTCAACGTCCTTGGGGACAGGGCCAGGTTGATGGAGGCTGTCGAATCTGTCAGCCCCCGCCTGCGTGAAGTGGCAGCGCGCGCCGCCGTCGCATCGCCCGGCGAATCTTACCTGCTGAGAAAGAAGATCGATGCCTTGCGCGCTGATGAAGCGAGGGCGGAGGTAAAGCGGGTAATCGCGCTCATCGAAAGCGAACTCAAGACCGCCAGTGATGGCGCGTTGCGCTTGCGCGTCTTGAAAGAAGAGACTGCGGGAGAGGGCGATGTCGTCGCCAGGCTTGCGTTTCTCGTCCCGCGCGCTCGGTTCGCCGGGTTTCGCGCCATAGCTGAACGGCTCGCCGAGGAGCACGGGGAGACGGGCTTTCAACTTGAATTCACAGGCCCGTGGCCAGCGTATAATTTCACGGTCGGGGAACTATGACATCCGAAGATCTGGAGCTTCTGGGTGAAAGCGAGCTGTCCCTTCTGGAGACGCTCGATCACGTGCTGAGTCTCGGACTCGTTGTTGCCGGCGAGATCACCATCTCCGTGGCGAATATTGAACTGATCTTCGTCGGCTTGAATCTGCTCGTGGGTTCGACAGAGACTGTGTACGAGGTCCTTGGCAAGCGCCTGGACCGCCTTGATCAATCGAAGCAATCTACGGGCACCTCGAGCGACTGACGGGCCATTTCTTATGAATCTCTACGCTTATTGTCTTTGTCAGGAGATGGACGAGAATGCGCTCGAGACAGTCACCGGCCTGGCGGGGGTGAAGCCATTCGTGATGCCATACGACAGAATCGTGGCTGTCGTGAGCGAGGTCGATGGCAGTCCGATCACCGTGACCCGTGAAAACGCGCTCTCTCACGCAAAAGTGATCTCCCATGTCTTCGCACAAACGACACCGTTACCTTTCCGTTTCGGCGCGCTATTGCGACAGGCCGAGCTTGACCGCTACGTCGAATCGAACAGGCAGTCGCTGCTTGCTATGCTTGCTCGCGTGCGCGGGACGGCCGAGATGAGCGTCAAGATCATCGCTGAGGGGCGATCCGTTGGCGGTGCAGCACAAGGACACGAAGAACCGGCCGAGGCCGAAGAAGGGATTGGACGGGGCGCAATGTTCCTGGCGGCAAAGCAGCGCGAACTGGAGGAAAGCAGGATGAGCGAGGAGCGTGCGCGGGAAATTGCGAATTGGCTCGCTGAACACCTGGTCGGCGTGGTAAACGACTCTTTTGTGCGTTTGAGGCCGACTGGGGGATTGGCCGTTAAGGCGGCGCACCTGGTAGAACGCAGACGTCTGGAAGAGTATCGGGAGCGACTGAAGCGCGCGCGGGATTTACGCCCGGAGCTTCTCTTCTTGACTAGTGGCCCCTGGCCGCCGTACAGTTTCTGCGACCTCACCACCTGACGCACGATCAAAGACCGAAGCCTCATATCCAAAGGGAGATGAGTGGCGGTGGTCTGACTGTATTATGGAGCACGCCCAAGGATCTCAACTGCCGGTTGAACCGGAGATCGAAACTGCACATGCGGAAGAGTTTTTGGAAGAGCTCCGTCGCGTCACTGACGTACTGCCTGAACGTATAAACATCGATGGGGAGTCCGTGGAGCAAGGGTTGGCGAAACTCGTACTGACCATAATCGAGTTCATCCGCCGTCTACTGGAGAAGCAGGCGATCAGGCGAGTTGAAAGCGGAAATCTAACACCGGAACAGGTAGAAGATTTGGGACTGGCCTTGATGAAGCTGGAATCCAAACTGCAGGAATTGAAGACGCAGTTTGGGCTGTCTGAAGACGATCTCAATCTTAATCTCGGGCCCCTCGGCCGCCTTATCTGAGAAAGGAACTGCCAGGTACGCTATGTCAAGCGAGCGGTCTAATTTGATCAACGCGCGTCCGCCGGGGCTGGTCGATGTACTTGACCGTATCCTCGATAAGGGTCTGGTCATCGCAGGCGACATAAAGGTGTCGCTCGCGAATGTAGAGTTACTGACATTGCAGATCCGCCTGCTGGTCTGCTCGATCGACAAAGCCGAGCAGATAGGGCTGAACTGGTGGCGCTATGATAGCAACCTGACGCTGAGGGCGGACCGAGTCGAAGCGGAGAACAGAGAATTGCGTCAGCGTCTTGAAGAGATCGAGAGTGCGGTGAAAAGGCTGAACGGGTCTCCTGAAGCAGCCCGCCCGAAAGCGCCCGCATCCCGTCGCTCGAAAGCGACTGGCCCGGCTGGAAAGGGGCGCGCGCGTTCCAAGTCTTGAGTGTGGCCTCGAACCGCGGCCCCTGGCAGGCTTTGGCGGACATACCACGCACTCAGGATGTAGTTCGTAGTGTCTGGTCGTACATTTTCCGAGGAGAGGAACCAACCACATGGCTGTAGAAAGAGCTCCTGGCGGAACCAGTTTAATCGATGTGCTCGACCGCGTGCTGGATAAGGGCATCGTTATCGATGCATGGGTCCGTATCTCGCTGGTCGGCATTGACCTCATCACAATTGAAGCGCGCGTCGTTGTTGCTTCGATCGACACGTATTTGAAGTATGCGGAGGCTGTCGGTTTAACTCCCTCGGTGTCTCGCCCTGCGCTTGGTCCGGGTGTCGTCGAACCGCTTCCCTAAGGTTCGCCGCGCCTATCGAAAAGGGCAGAGCGAAGGTCGCGGCCACGAGTGCGGAATCTGAGTCAGCCGTGCTGCGGCCAGAGATCACTGGCTACACAGAAGCGACATGGAAGACCAAGTGGCACAAGCAGAGCCTACTGAGAGCACAGCGCCCCGGGGCGCGGGGCTCGAGCTGAGCATCCGTCATCACGAAATGATGTTCCATATGACGAATCAGATGCTGGGGACCGATAGCCTGCAGGAACGAACATCGCTTGCGCTCGATACCATCACGGCCGGTCTCGGCTATCAAAAGGCTGCAATCGCGTTTATAGACGAAGGCAGTCCCACTTTGCGCGTGCGGATGGCAGTTGGCTTTCCAAACAACAGTGCGATTGAGCGTTTGGAGATGCCGCTCGAACTTGCGTCGCCGGCCGTCTCGGCAATTTTCGATGGCCGTCCGGGATGGATAAGACAGGACTCCGACGAGATCGCTCCATTTGGGGGGCAGCTTACGAACCAAGATCTACTGGTGTTGCCCCTCTTCGGTTGGACGGCGCTGGAGAAACCGGAAACAGCGTTCGCGCGCAAGCAGCTCGGCGACAGCAAGTACTGGGAGCCCGAGTCGATGTGTCTGGGAGTGCTTTATATCGGCGCCGATCGGGATGCGACGGATCGGACAGCGATAGCACTGCTTCAGCATTTTGCGGATCGGATAGGAATTATGGCAGCTTCGGCGATCAAGAACGAGCGCCTGAGTTCAAGCATCACGAAACTGGAGCGGGAGCGGCAGTGGGTCGAATCGGTCATGAAATCCGTCGCCGACCCCATAGTGCTCACGAATCTGGACAATGAGATTCTTCTTCAGAATAAGCGCGCCGAGGAGCTCTTCAGCGGCTCGGAGGATGCCAGTGAGGGCAAGCGCCGGGCGCTCAAGATGAACGATCTTCTTTTCTCAGCCTATCTCTCGAGCGCTGCGGTCGGTTCCACGGAAGCGCTGGGCAGAGACTTGACCCTTGTCGATCCGATCGAAGGCTCTGACATACACTTTGAGGTGATCTCCACGTCCGCTCTCAACGATCAGGGCCGGGACATCGGTATGGTTTCGGTCTTTCGCGATGTGACCGACCTCATAAAGGCCAACGAAGAGCTGGCTCGCAACTATGAAAAGGTCACTCAGGCCGAGGCCGACGCCCGCCGTGAGCGAGATCATTTGAACCGCATAGTCGAAAACGTCGGCCATCCGGTCGTGGTTACTGACGCCAGCGGCAACTTTATCCTGTTCAATCGACGTGCCGGTCTGCTCTTTCACCACGAACAGGAGGCGGCCGAGACTGCTGAGGCGCTCCTGATCCCGGAAGATGCGGCAGAGGCGCGTGCCGTTGCGGCCGTACGAACCAATTCGGTCAAGCTTACCTCATTCATCTCCGGTCTCGCCTCGGAGACTGATACGGGGCGCCAGGCAGAAATAGAACTGATCGATCCCAACAACGGCGAGTCGTTGCCCATGGAGATCACGTCCGTTGAAGTGCTGGACGCAAACGGGCAGGTTACTGCGGTCGTTTCCGTGCTGCACGACTTGTCCCAGCTTCGAGAACTGGAGCGGCGTCGCGTCGAGCAGAAACTCTTCGAGTCTGAAAAGCTGGCGGCGGTCGGCACCCTTGCCGCGTCGATAGCTCACGAAGTCAACAATCCCCTGGAAGCGATTAAGAACTCGCTTCATCTTCTAAGCTCCGGCAGTGATGTCTCGTCCGAGCGCTTTCTGAGCATTGCAATCAAAGAGACCGAACGCGTTTCGAAGATCATTCACCGGATGCTCGGTTTCGCGCGCCGTTCGGGCGGCGTCGAGTGGACAAATGTGAATCAGCTGATCGAGGAGACCGTGGCTCTCGTCGAACGGAAGCTGAAACATGCCGGCATCAGGGTGGTGCAGAAGCTCGATGCCAGGCTGCCGGCAGTTCACGGCTATCCGGATCAGTTGCGGCAAGTATTCCTGAACATTATTTTGAACGCGCAGCAATCCATTGAAGGCCAGGGCGGCATCGAAATCAGGACCTCGATTGACGAAGCTTCAGCCGAGGAATCCGTTATTGTGGAGATCAGCGACACCGGTTGCGGTATAAGCGAAGAGGAGATGGCCCACATTTTCGAGCCGTTCTTCTCGAGGCGCACGGATGGCACCGGGCTTGGCCTTTGGGTCACGCAGAACATAGTGCGGCAGCATGGCGGACACATCGAGATCGCCAATCGAGATAGGAAGGGCTCGACATTTCGGCTCATCCTCCCAGTGGACTCTGCGGCTCTGACTGGCGCATGAAAACAGTGACGAAGTGGGTCTCTCTTATGGCCTCAACAATTCTGATTCGGTCCAAAGCGAGGTGGTTATGAACTCTGCAACGGGCCGCAAGGCCCTCACAGATGAAGATGGAGTCCCGGTTGCCCCGGGGCAGTCTCGGTTGCTTGTGGTAGACGACGATGAGAACGTAGCAATCACAATCAGCGAGGTCCTGCGGCTGGAGGGATACTCGGTAGAAACCGTCCTGAGCGGGGAAGAAGCCGTGGCCTGTATCCGCGAGTCACAATTTGACCTCGTGTTGACGGACCTGCACATGGAAGTGACGAATGGCCTCTCGGTCCTCGCGGAGCTGCGCCGTTCGTCTCCCCTTACGATCGCGATAGTGCTGACCGGCTTTGCGTCGGTCGAATCGGCGATAGCCGCCATACGGCATGGCGCGTACGACTATCTCATCAAGCCCTGCGTAATCGAGGATCTGAAGCTTACGATCCAACGAGGCCTCGAGCACCGAAGGTTGACGCTCGCCGAAATGAAGGCACGCGAGAATCTCGAGCGTCTGAATCGCGATCTCGAACTCAGAGTCACCGAAAGAACGGCAGAGCTACAGCGCGTTAATGAAGATCTGGAGAGAGCCAATCGCGCGAAGGATATCTTCTTTGCCACGCTTTCACATGAATTGCGCACTCCCCTCACGCCGATTTTGGGATGGTCGAAACTCCTGCGTCATAGCCCGCACGATACACCCCTTCTGATTCAGGGTCTGGATGCGATCGAGCGAAATGCCGGACTACAAACGCGATTGATAGATGATCTGCTCGACATCTCACGGATCGTCTCCGGCAAACTCCTTCTGGATGTGGAACCCACCGACATCCGAGCGGTGGTTGAAGCTGCTGTAGAGACAGTGAGAGAGAGAGCAGAGGCACGAACCGTTGAGCTCGTGGTGAACATAGCGCCGACCCCCCTTATAGTGCACGGAGCTCCTGTACGACTGCAACAGATTGCGTGGAATCTCCTTTCGAACGCCATAAAGTTCACTGGAGAAGGCGGGCGCGTGCAAGTGGACGTTTATCGGAGCGACGGCGAAGCCCGTATAGTCGTGTCCGATACCGGCGAAGGGATCGCAGCTGATTTTCTGCCTCACGTCTTCAGCCTGTTTGCTCAGGCTGAGCTATCGTCTGCGAGGCGACACGGAGGGTTGGGCCTGGGTCTGGCTATTGTTCGCAAGCTCACAGACCTCCATGGCGGCTCGGTGTATGCCGAATCAGACGGCTTAGGTCGAGGCGCGCGATTCACTGTTGCGATTCCCTGCGCAACAAGTGAAAGCATGAAGGCTACCGAAGAAGTTGCGAGCGGGCCCTTCAAGGTCGCCCAGCCCGTCCTGATTGTCGATGACTCGGTCGACACTCTGGAGATGATGCGCGTTTTCTTCGCTCAAGTGGGTTGCCGCGCACTGGCTGCGAGCTCGGCAGAGGAGGCGCTGATTCTCGCCATCGCGGAGAAACCCGGCATCATTATTTCCGACATAGGACTTCCTGAAGCGGACGGTTACGAACTGATCGCCCAGTTGCGCCTCATACCGGGGCTGGAAGAGACTCCTGCAATTGCTCTGTCGGGCTACGCGATGGAAGAAGACCTTGCGCGTGCGCTTGACGCCGGCTTCTCCGCACACGTAGCCAAGCCGGTCGACCCGGAAGAACTCCTGACTCTGGTGCGTAAGCTGACATCTTGAAGCGGACGCAACAAGTTTTGTAAGATCCCTACCTATACCGAGAGACTAGCACTCAGTCACAGTCGTTTTACACCCTGGCACAAGCGCTTGTCCGACAGGTGTACCCTTGTCGTACACGTGTCGTGTCTTTCGCAGAGACAACTGTCCCATTAGATGGGTTTCGCGACGTAGGCTGCGCGGCAATGAATGGGTTATCTGGATGAGGTGGGGCGGTTAGGGTGTCTCCATGCCCGGCATTGGTTTCGGTCCGTTGCTTGCAGTGCTTGGAGGACGATTGGGCTGTTGAGGAGAGACAAAGTGGAAAATGCTGCCGCCAAAAGGAGAGTTATGGAGAAGCCGAAAGTATTTATTAATAAGCGCGACGCGAAGGTGTACGATGTGCGACGACCGACTCCGGTCGAGATCGTATGCGGCGACTGTTCAGTACGGTCGGACGAAGACGGAAATGCCGAGCTACTACCGTACAGGACCTTCCTTGCAATGGACGGTCGTTGCTACACCTGCGGCGGAGGCAGTTTTGTCATAGCCTCCGAACTGTGTGGCGCACTCCGGCGAACAATAACTGAGCGCAGGCAATATGGAATTGCGGCGCGCTTTGCAGTGGCAACCGGACCATCCGACAACACAAGCCGAGAGCTTTGGGCGGTACCCCGTCAGGAAGACGCTATCGGAGCGGCGACAGTTACGGGACGCCGCGTGGAGTCGGACCTTTCTCTTTCTCCACAACTCGGCGCACGCGTTAACTAGATCTAGGACGCTGCGGCTGAATCGATTAGGGCTATCAACGAAAGGAACTTCTCGTGTTGAAAGACAACGAGCTCAAAGGAAAAGCCAAACAGATCAAGGGTAAGGTGAAGCAAAAAGCAGGCGAGATCACTGGAAATCGTGACCTGCAAGACGAAGGCCAGGTTGAGCGCATCGAGGGCAAGATTCAGCAGAAGGTTGGTCAGGCTCAATCGAAGGTAGACAAGGCGCTGAGAAAAGCGAAAAGAGCGACGTCGGACTAACCTACACTCCTGCGAGGGGTGTGGAGTCTAACGACGCCCAGACGCGAGCGAGGCTATTGCCCATTATCGCGGCAAGTCGGGCCGGTTTGCCCACCGTCCGGATGCGTCAGGTATGGGCAGACAGGTTAATGTTAGCGATCAAGCATCAGGTTCAGTGACACGGTAGAGATTCTCCCTTATATGTGCCGAGGATAAGGCCCCGCCCACGAGAGCGGGGCCTTCTTTTTCGGCTCTTTCTCTGCGTGTAATCCAATGGTCCAGCCTACTGACGACACCAGGTCCGAAGATACTGATTCGATACAGTGCCCCGGTGGAGTTCGTCCCATAAGCATACACCCTTAAACGCCCGAGCCTCATACAGGGGAGAGCGGTTCTGGCACCGTCCTTGCGGTGAAGTGAAGTGATTCAAAGTCTTTTAGGAGGTTCTTATGGCGATACTTGTGACGGGACTGTTCAAAGCTCGATCGACTGCGGAACGTGCTGTTGAGAATTTGATCGAAAACGGTTACACGCGAGACGACATCAGTCTTCTCATGTCCGAGGCCACTAGGGGTCGGGAGTTCGCTCTCAGGATGACTTCCAAGGCTCCGGAAGGCGCAGCCGCTGGTGCAACGATAGGAGGCGTGTTAGGCGCAATTGCCGCGGGCCTGGTGGCCCTGGGAGTAATCGTCGTGCCAGGTCTGCCACTCGTGGCGGCAGGTCCTGTTGTGGCTACTCTGGCGGGCCTTGGAGCTGGCGGTGCGGCCGGAGGTTTGACTGGGGCCATGATTGGTCTTGGCATTCCCGAACACGAGGCGAAGTTCTATAGCGAAGCCATCGAACAGGGCGGGATCTTGCTTGGCGTCTACACTCACGATGACCGGGCCAGTCAAGCGCGGAAGATTCTAGATGCAGCAGGCGCCGATCAAGTGAAGTGAACCGGCTGGCACGTTTGTTGCTCCGTCTAGCGCGACTGGGCGACCGCACCAATGTCTGCTTAAGCCGGTTAACGGTATAGCGGTCTCGGGTAAAAAGCTGTGGTGAGCGTCCTGCGGTCGCCCACAACCTTTTCTAGGTCAGGTCATGTTGAGGAAACCTGAGCACCAGGACTTGAGATTGTCGAAGCCCCCGGGAGGCTGGGCTTGAGATCCGAAGATCTGCATCGTAAGATGCGGGAGCCGTCGCCGGACGTGGATCATATACCGGTGCCGCCGGACACGGATCCGGGAGCTCCAGTGCAGATACCCCCCGACCAGCCCGGCCTCCCCGAAGAAGATCAGCCCGATCCGCCGCCGAAAGGCGACCCACCACCGAATGAACCCACACGATTACTCGTTTGAGTTTTTCGTTTCTAGTTTATTCGCTTGGTTGGTTCCTGGCTGAAACGACCAACGACAAAAGTTCAAACGTACGGCAAGAATCCACCTCCGCTACTGCAGGCTTGCCCTGATGTGTTTTGATACAGCTGATGCCTGACGGACGATAAGTATTTGTCCTAAAGACGCCAGGCATAGCTCACTGCAACATTGGAATGAGGGTTGCCTTTAATTCGGTTGAGGAACGGGAACAATGATGCTGGCAATCGCAATTGGAGTGCTGACCACGATGCTAGGGGTTGGTTTTGGGTGCATGGTTCTGGAGCTGACTATGCGTGCACTCGGGCACAGCTTAGGCGAGACAAGTGGTCGCGCGTACAAGCGATTTACCCCCTCGGTGTCGCTGGAACCGAGGACCGATAGTCGCAAGAATGAACTGATAAAGGAGGTTTAGCGATGCTGTGGACACTCTTCGTAATACTCTTGATTCTGTGGCTGCTTGGTTTGGTGAGCAGCTATACATTGGGTGGGTTCATCCACATTCTGCTGGTACTAGCTTTGGTGGTGCTTGTGTTTCAATTGATATCCGGCCGGCGAATGTTGACGTAGATGAACCAGCCGGACGAACGGCCTGGGGTTCTTACTGTCAAGGGTTCGATCAAGGGTACGGGAGCTGCGTCGTCCAGACGCAGCTCCCGGCAATGGGTGGGTTCAAAGAGGAAGGGTTTGTGCCGCGGGTATCGACGAGGCAGGCTTACAGCGAATCACACAACTCCTCGTCGAAACCCTTGTCAGTCCGCCGACAAAAAAAGGGAGGGACTCATATGGCATCCCGTCACGTCGCTCACAAGACCAG
>DASYSA010000037.1:0-13364 GCA_036003885.1 Blastocatellia bacterium
GAGAGCCGAGCGGCCCCCGATGCCATTCACCCCAGCACCGCCGGTTCCAATCCCAGACGAGCCGCCGAATCCGGTAACACCATTCCCGCCAAAGTTCGTGTTACTATCCCCGCCAAACGCAAACACCCCATCCGCTCTCTCACTGTTATTGCGGACAACGAGGATGGTCTCGCCCACACCTGTCAAAGAGAGCGGCACCGCCACACTCAAGGGACTCGCGGCCGTGCCGTCCCCCATCAGCGTGGCACGGTGCAGAATTGATGATCCGCCACTCGCTTGAATTGACCCGGCGACAGTTAGCTTCGCTGTGGGTGAATCAGTGCCAATGCCGACATTTCCCAACTTGTCTTCAAAGATGTTTGTATCGCCGATTGACGAGTTGCTCGAAGTGAAGCCCGTCCACTTCGTAAGCCTTCCCAGGGTACCGCCGCCCAACACCGGAAGGTTAGACCCTCCCATCAGCGCCATCGCTCCTGGCGCCGTCCTTGCATTCGTGTTCGCAGAGGGCATCAGGCGGAGGCGAAAAGGCGCGAGCGGCAGCCTGAACCGCGGTATCAGTGCCACTGTGTGGTTTGCTCCGCTGCGGCTGTCGTTTGCTGACGCGCTCGTCTGGGCTTGAGCCGAAGCGATGATGAAAGATGCCAGTAGCAAGATCGTGCAGAGTTGCGTCACGATCATAAGATTGCGTCCATCTTTGTTCATTGTCCCTCCCTCTCCAATGTCTCGGTTGAAGAAAACAAATTGGCTGGCGCAAGTGATCATCAACGGCCGCTGTTTCCAGCCTTTTGCTTAAGTTCTTCCATGCGCCTGGTGCGAGTCTCCTTCATCAGTCGCATGGCCTCAGGGCGTAGCGCCCACTCGACTCCACGATCTTCCGGCTGCCCGAATGCTTCAGGAATTAGATATGTGCCGCGCTCGCGTTCAGGCTTGTCCTCTTCTGCTTTGAAGGGATGCCTCCTGATTCCCGCGTCGGAACGCACGCCTGTGACCTGCCACGAGACTTTCACGCCGGGTGCACTGCTTCTGATCTTGAACTGATTGTTCTGGATTTCGTCCGCGACGATGGCTTGTGCGAAAGTGCCGACGACGGTGAGTTGATATCGGAAGTCGCGGTTGATTGCTTCGAACCAGTCGGGGAGCGCAATCACAGCCTCGCCTGTTGCGTTTGTGACGACGTTGCCGCTGTAGATGTTGAGTACTTCTGACGATTCGATGGCGGCGTGGTAGAGGTACTTGTTTTCAGGATTGAGCGGGTGGTCTATCTTGAACTGCTTTACTCCGAACGCGGTAAGGTTGCCGTGCGCGGTTATATCTCCCTCGACGCTGAGGTCATCACTGACAACAACATCTCCAAAGAAACTACCCGCAGCGCCTTCAAACCCGGGCGCGTGGCCCCGACCTGCAAAACCCTGTATGCCATCTCCACCAACTCCGGTCTCACTATCCCCTCCGTGTCCGAT
Source organism: Blastocatellia bacterium (assembly GCA_036003885.1). Taxonomy (GTDB): domain Bacteria; phylum Acidobacteriota; class Blastocatellia; order UBA7656; family UBA7656; genus DASYSA01. Next base: position 1,461 of record DASYSA010000037.1, read on the forward strand.
CACGCCGGTTCCGGTTACGGCACCGCCAACGCCGCCAGTGCCGATCACCCCAGGGGCGCCCGCGCCGCTGGTGCTGGCGCCGCCCAGAGCGCGCACGCCGGCGCCGCCGTGTGAGGTAATATCGCCGCCACCTCCGCCCCCGATCGCTTGCACGCCAGCCCCGCCGGTTCCACCGCTGGCGCCGCCAATTGCTGACACACCCACTCCACCGAAGTCCGCGGTTGAGAGACCAAAACCGCCAATACCCTCGACGCCGACGCCGCCGTTGTCAGAGCCAATGCCAGTAGTCAGGCTGCCGCCACGGCCGGTAATGGCAGTGCCGCCCTGTTCGGTGTTGATGACATCGACTACGGCTGGCACGATCGCCCCGATAGGGACGGCGCCCTTCAAAAAGAGCGGCACCGCCACACCCAACGGTCTCGCGGTCGTACCGTTTCCCGTCAAAGTGAGGTTGTGCAAAATCGACGATCCGCCGCTCGCCTCAATCGTTCCGGCGACGGTCAGCTTCGATGTGGGCGAGTCAGTGCCGATGCCAACATTGCCAAACTTGTCTTCAAAGATGTTCGAGTCGCCAAGGGTGAATGTGCTTGAACCAAAGACGCCGGTCCATTTCGAGATACGGCCCGGCGTTCCGCCGCCCGCTACCGGATTGGTGGCTGCGGCCGAGTGAACACTATCGCTAGATTCTCTTTTGTCTGATTTGGCGACGCGTCGCTGAGTTGTTTGAGCTGCTGTCATGCTGATCAGCAGCGCGATGATTGCAGTTGTGAAAATCAGTCTTCTCATTTCGATCTCTCCTGAGTGTAATGACCTGCCGACAATCTAGGAACATCCGCGCTTCGGACAGCGCTGTAGAGCGTGCTTCAAGACGAAGCGTGCGACCTTGCTGCCCAGTCGCGCGCCTACCTCGTCCGCCGTCCGGAAGTGAATGCCTGAATAAATTCGCGCCTCGATAACTTCATCGGCACCTTCACTGAACGTGCGCCACTGTCGTGTGATGCCGGTCTGTGTGACCACGATCGGCACCCCCGGATTGTCGTCGAATAACGACTCGAGGATCATCGCCATGGCGCTGCTGACCGTCGAATGTCCGGACGGGTATTCAGGGTGCGGAGGCGTTGCGATTAGCGGCGCCCAGGCTCCATCGGCCGCGGTGGACTCGTTTCCATCGGAGTCGCCGCGGTTGATCGCCGTTATTGGGCGCCAGGAGTTGTAAGCATACTTCGCGTCCCAGCAGGCGATGCCCGCGTCAGCGGTGGCAAGATACATGAGCGCAAAGGCTCGGGCGGTCGCCGAGATGCTGAGGTTGCGCGTTGCGAGCACCTGAATCAGGACAGGGGTCCAGACGGCGGGCGCCGAGGCGCGCCAGAAGAGAGCGATCTGCGTTTGCTCGTTTGTTCGTGTTGAACTGTTCAGCGCGCCGATCTCTTTGATCTCGTTGTAATCCTTCGCGTACTGCTTGCTGTTGAGCGCCAGCGGAGGATCGGGCCGGAACTGAGAACCGCTGCGCAGCACAAACGGAGTCACGTTTCCCCATCCGGGCTGCTGGGCCGGCGCATTGTTGAGTCGAACCCAGACTCCCGGCGTGCCTGCTCCAGGGGCGGTGTAATCGAACTGGGCCTGGGCGGAATGATCATTGGCACGCAAATCCAGGATTGCGGCTGCTGCCGATCGTCCATAGGAGATACCTTGATCATTTTGCGACAACCCATGCGCAGCGAGCGATGACTCATAGAACGCGTCAAGCGCAGCGGCCTGACTCTGAAAAAGATTCTTCAGTGCGTGGTGCGCTGCCGCAATCGCCGCCGCTTCAGGCGAAGCGTTGTTGGGCGCAGGACCAGGTGACAAGTAGGTTTCATACTTTTCCGTGATCCCATTTACCGCGTCGTGGACGGCTAGGTGAACGATCGCCATCACACGAGCTTGCTGGACGGACGTGAGGGCCGACGCCGGCAACAAGGCGAGCGTGATTGCTTGCTGGTTCCATTCCGTGACTACATCACTGTCCTTTGCCGCCTGGACGGATAATTCTGAAAGGGATACCGTGTCAGCGGGAGTGGCTTCACAGACTCCCAGGTAGGCGTGTAGACTCCAGAAGAAGGCACCGAGGGCGACTATGACGATGAGTTTTTTCCACGAAGTGTTGGTTTTCATCTTCGATCTCCTTTTCGGTAGTTTCGGTCGCTATCAAAGAGAGACAAGGTCCATCTGTAAAAGCGCTGATCTCAGAAAAAACCCGACATGCCAAAATTCTTTAGAGATTACTTACTTGGTATAATCAGCCCACCTGGACAAGCAGCCAGGTCGCCCTCGAGATCCCAGCTGGCCGGGCAACGGGATTCAGAAGCCGAAAGAAAACACATTCCTCACACGGACTGATCATATGGCGGCGACCTCGCCAAAAGAGGTGACCCAACTGTTAATCGCGTGGAGCAACGGCGATCATGCGGCCCTCGACAAGTTGATTCCCCTGGTGTACGACGAACTGCGCCGGCTGGCGCGCGGGTATATGCGCCGCGAGAAGCAGGGTCACACCCTGCAAACCTCCGCCCTTATACACGAGGCCTATTTGCGGCTGGTCGATCAGAAAAACCTACAGTTGCAGAACCGAGCGCAGTTCTTCGGATTCGCTTCACAGGTGATGCGACGCATACTAGTAGATCACGCGCGCAGTCGTTCGCGCATAAAACGGGGCGGCGGAGCGCAAATGGTATCGCTAGCCGAGCAGGCGGTTATTTCAAACGATGTCGCAGAGGTGATCGCCGTCGACGACGCGTTGAAGAATCTCGCGGAGATGGACCCGCGCAAAGCCCAGATCGTCGAGATGAAGTTCTTCGGCGGGTTGACTAATGAAGAGATAGCCGAAGTATTGAGGGTTACAACGCGCACGGTCGAGCGCGAATGGCGCAAAGCAAAGGCGTGGCTGCACCGTGCCATCAGCAAAGGTCAGACGAATGAAACCTGAGCGGTGGAAGCAAGTAGACGAGTTGCTTGAAGCCGCGCTCGAGCGCCCGGCCGACCAGCGGGCGTCTTTTCTTGACCAGGTTTGCGCGGGAGATGAAGATCTGCGCCGCGAGCTGGAATCCTTGCTCTTTTCTGACAGCCAGGCAGAGGGGTTCATCGAATCGCCTCCAGCAAGAGTGGCCGCAGACTTGTTCGCGGAGAGGCAGCCCACACCGGGCGATCGCATCGCGCATTATGAGATCCTCGCCCAGATCGGGGCGGGCGGAATGGGAGAAGTTTACCTGGCTCAGGACGCCAGGCTAAGTCGCAAAGTGGCCCTCAAGCTACTGCCCGCCGCTTTCTCAACTGACCAGGATCGACTGCGCCGCTTCGAGCAGGAGGCGCGCGCCGCCGGGATGCTCAATCACCCGAACGTCCTGACGATCTACGACATCGGAGCGCAGCGGGGCGCACCTTACATCGTTTCAGAACTGCTAACAGGCGAGACGCTGCGTGAGCATCTGCTCAGGCCACTGCCGCTGCGCCGCGCGGTTGACTACGCCCTCCAGGTCGCGCGCGGGTTGGCGGCGGCGCACGAGGTGGGGATCGTCCATCGTGACCTTAAGCCAGAGAACCTCTTCGTCACTAAAGATGGACGCGTCAAGATTCTCGACTTCGGTTTGGCGAAATTGAAGCCGGCGTCTGCTGGCATCAATTCGGATGTTTCGCCGCCGCCGGGAACCGCCCCCGGAGTGGTAATGGGAACAGTTGGGTATATGTCGCCGGAGCAAGTGCGGGCTGAGGAGGTAGACAACCGATCTGACATCTTCGCCTTCGGGGCGATCCTCTACGAGATGCTCGCGGGGAGGCGGGCGTTCGAGGGGGACTCGGCGGTGGAAGTGCTGAACGCGATCTTGAAAGAAGAGCCTCCGGAAATTTCAGAACCGAAGCGCGAAGTTCCTCCGACGCTCTTTCGCGTAGTTCGACATTGTTTGGAGAAGAGCCGGGAAGATCGATTTCAGTCCATGGCTGATGTTGCCTTCTATCTCGAAGCCCTTCCGGCTGCTGCCGACCGTGAGACTTCCGCCGCCGAACGGGCACGGCCGCGAGGCCGAGGGCGACGTTGGATGGCGGTGGCGGCTGCATGTATTGTCCTGGCGGCGGCGATCACCATCTGGCGGGTCCGGTGGCCCGACGAGGTTTGGGAGAACCCGCTGGCCAACGCACACATCGAGCGGGTGACAGATTTCCCGGGCATAGAAACCAGCGCTGCCATTTCGTCCGACGGGAAGCTCATCGTTTTTGTCTCCGACCGCGACGGGCCCTTCGACGTCTGGCTCAATCAGGTGGGGAGCGGGGCACTTGTGAACCTGACGAAAGGGCGGTTTTCTCAACCTCAAGAGAAACGCAATATTGGAATCACAGCCGATTCTCCGGCAGTCGGATTCTCGGCCGATGCGTCGCAAGTTTGGCTGCGGCTGATGCGGATACCTGAACCTGGCGGAATCTTCGAACCCTGGGGCATCTTTCTGATGCCTACGGTAGGCGGAGCCCCGCGGCCATTCATTGATAAGGCAGTGCACGCGGCATGGTCCCCGGACGGGCAAAGGGTTGCCTATCACGGGGGCACGGCTGGAGATCCAACCTTCATTAGCGATCGCTATGGTAGTAACCCGAGACAGATCTTTGTCGAGAAGCTTGGGATACACTGCCATCATCATGTCTGGTCCCCTGATGGCCGTTACCTATACTTTGTGCGCGGGTTTCCGCCAGGCGACATGGATGTGTGGCGGATTCTGGCCGACGGCGGCGAGGCGGAGCGATTAACTCATCATAACTCCACGGTCGGCTACCCGGCGTTTCTCGACAATCGCACGCTGATCTATTCGGCAACCGCTGAGGACGGATCCGGGTTCTGGCTTTACACAATTGATGTTGAGCGGAGGATTCCGCATCGCGTGACCTTCGGCACTGACCAGTACATGTCGGTTTCGAGCGCCGTCGGTCCTGATGGTCGGGCCACCCGCCTCGCTGCGACCGTGGCGAATCCGATCGGAGAGCTGTGGACATTTCCGATCTCCAGCCAAATAGTGGAGGAGTCGGGTATGGAGCATTTCCCAGTGCCTGTCACGCGAGCGATTGCGGCTCGTTTCGGACCGCATTACGTCGTATTCCTATCCTCCAAAGGCGGCGCTGAGAGCTTATGGAAAGCCGAGGGTGAGGAGACGGTCGAGTTGTGGCGTGGCAGGGAGGGAGGCGTGATGGCTCCGGCGGCAGTGTCTCCGGACGGACTGCGAATATGCTTTCCCATCCGCCAGCAAGGTCGAAACGTCTTGTACGTGATGAACGCGGACGGAACAAATGCCAGGCCTCTGGCAGCTTCGCTGGATGTACGGAATGCGCCATCGTGGTCTCCCGATGGGAAGTTCATCGCCGTTGCGGCATACGAAGGCGACGGTAGCCGGGTGTTCAAAGTGCCAGTCGACGACGGAGCACCTGTTCGGCTCGTGGACGAATTCTCGAACTGGCCGGTTTGGTCACCAGACGGCAGCCTGATCCTCTATGCCGAACCGTTGGAGGGACCTGGATACGCAGTGAAGGCGATGACACCAGGGCGGGAGCCGCATCGACTGCCCGAGATAATAGTAGCGAGAGGAGGCGATCGTTACCGTTTTTTGCCGGGAGGCAGGCAGCTCGTCGTGTTGCTCGGCGGTAATCTCGAACAGAATTTCTGGATCGTCGATCTGGAGACGGGGCAGCGCCGGCAACTCACCAAGCTGAAGCCAGGGTATTCGATCGGAAGCTTTGAAGTTTCGCCGGACGGCCGGAAAATCATCTTCGACCGGGTGCGGCAGAACTCGGACATCGTCCTCATCGATCTGGCCCGGAAATAGTGTCGGCCCGGACCCGCTCGAAAGAGCGCGGAAGCGAGGCCGTGCCGGAAATCGCGCAAGCCGTGATTGCGGTGTTCTGTCGAAGGAGCGTGTGGAAGGGTTTCAGACCGCAGGGCGAGTTCGCCGTTCAACCTCAGACCGAGCGTCGCAAGCAATCGTCTCCTGCCTTGTCTTGGCGCGTATCGCGCCCTGTCCTTATTGCCGCAGCGCTCTTCCCCCTGATGATCGCGACGGTGGCTTACTGGAAAATGCAGGGCCTGATCCACAGATCGGATCGCTGGTAGTGTTGCCGTTCGAAAATCTATCTTGAGCCGGTCGAAACTACACCGGGCAATCGGCCGTGGATTCCTACTACGACGTCGTCTAATCACCAGCATGCGGCAAGATCGCTGTAGGGTTGTACATGGCATTTGCGAATCAATCTGGCTACAATCGCACGGATTGGAGGATGAGATGTTGCAAGACCTGCGAATGGGCCTGCGAATGCTCATCAAGCACCCGAGCTTCACCGTAGTCGCCGTGTTCACGTTAGCCCTGGGCATGGGCGCCAACATTACTATCTTCAGCGTAGTGAACTCGGTCCTATTGCGCTCTCTGCCTTACGCCGACTCCGATCGCCTCGTCTTCCTCTGGTCCGAACTGACAAAGCACAGTGTCAAAGAGAGGACCTCAGCCTATGCCACCATCTCAGAGTGGCGGCAGCAGAACACCTCATTTGAAGATCTGGCCGTCTTTGATCCCGCTTCGGTGACGTTGACCGGTGCTTTTGAAGCGGAGCAGGCCTCCAGTGTTCGCGCCTCCTCAAATCTCTTTCCGCTGTTAGGCATAGTTCCCGAACTGGGACGCACCTTCACGGCTGACGAAGAGCAGCAGCAGGCGCGGGTCGTCGTCTTGAGCCACGGTTTGTGGCAGCGACGGTTCGCTGCGTCACCCGACGCGCTGGGTCAGATATTGGAGATTGACGGCAACAGCTCGCAGGTGATCGGGGTGATGCCCGAACAGTTTCAGTTCCCCGAAAGCGATACTCAACTGTGGGAGCCAATTACGCTATTCCCGAACTGGGAGCAACAAAAGATGCAGCGCGCCTCCGGTCCCTGGCGAGTGATCGGACGACTCAAACCGCAGGCGTCCTTGGCGCAGGCGCAAGTCGAAATGCGCACGATCGCCGAGCGGCTGGAGCAGGCTTACCCGGACACCAACAAAGACCTCACCGTCAATGTAGTCCCGCTTCGTCTTCAGCTGACCGGCCCGAATGTGCGCCTCGCCCTCTGGATTCTATTTGGCGCGGTCGCCTGCGTGCTGCTCATGTCGTGTACCAATGTCGCCAACCTGATCCTCGCGCGCGGCGTTGCCAGAGAACGCGAGATCGCGATTCGCATGGCTATGGGCGCGGGCAGAATGCGGCTCATCAGACAACTGTTGACGGAGAGCGTGCTGCTATCGCTGGTAGCCGGGGCGGCCGGTCTTGTCGTGGCGCTGGCCGGCGTAAAACTACTGGTCCGCTTCGGCCCTCAGAACATTCCCAATCTGGCCCGCGCGCAGATTGATGCGAGAGTGCTGGCTTTCTCCCTCGGGATTTCAATGTTGACAGGACTGCTCTTTGGTCTGGCTCCGGCCTTCAGGATTTCCGAGTCCCAGCCATGCGAGGCTCTCAAGGATGGCCGTAGCGCCACGGGCGGGATACGCGCCCGACGTCTGCGCGGACTGCTGGTCATTGCGGAATTCAGCCTGGCGGTGCTGCTGCTTTCAGGTGCGGGCCTGCTAGTACGCAGTTTTCTGAACCTCCAATCGGTTGACCTCGGCTTCAACCCGGAGCGGGTTCTGTTGGTCAATACTGTAGCATCGCTCAACAGCAAGTCAGATCAATGGCCGCTCTTTTATCAACAGGCCGTCGAACGTGTGGCCGCGCTGCCGGGCGTTGAAGCCGCCGGTCTAATAAAGGATATCGTGATCAGCAGTAATCCTGACGTGTTGATCACGGTTGAACAAAGCTCACAGGAACAGGCGCGCACTCCACTCAACCAGGATTTGATCAGCGAGGACTTCTTCAAGACCGTGCGCGTGCAGTTGCTGAAGGGGCGCTTCTTCAATACTCAGGACGATAAGGGCGCCGTGCCGGTAGCAATCATCAACGAAGTGATGGCGCGCCGATTCTGGCCGGACGAGCAAGTGATCGGCAAGAGGTTCAAATTCGGACCGCCACAATCAACTAACCGGTGGCTCACCGTGGTAGGAGTCGTTGGTGATATGCGCCGCCAGAGCCTGGAACGCGAACCGATCGCGCAGATCTTCCTTCCACATCTGCAGAACTCTGCCCGCAGAATGAATCTGCTGGTTCGCACCATCGGAGACCCGGCGACGCTCGCGTCCGCGATCCGCAATGAGATTAGCTCGATTGATAAGACGGTTGCCGTTTATGGAGTCTCCACATTGGGGAGCCGTCTCGCGCAGGGGACCGCCCAGCGGCGCTTCCAAACCTGGCTGCTGACGCTGTTCTCGAGTCTGGCGCTGCTGCTGGCTGCAGTGGGAATCTACGGTCTAATCCAGCACTCCGTGGTCGTGCGCACCCGCGAGATCGGCACTCGGCTGGCTCTCGGAGCACAGCCTCGAGACGTGTTGCGATTAATCATCGGCGAGGGGATGAGGCTGGCTCTCTTTGGAACCGGCGCCGGATTGCTGATCGCGCTGCTCTGTACGCAAGCCTTGAGTGGTTTGCTGTTCGGCGTCACGACGACCGACACCAGGACATTTCTCGCAGCACCGCTGTTGCTCTTACTCGTAGGTCTGCTTGCGTGTTATCTGCCCGCACGACGTGCCGCCAGAGTAGATCCGATGCTGGCGCTCCGCCACGAGTAGACATCGTCGGAACTGCTCCGAAACAGATCGAGGGTAACATGCAGACGACTGCGATGGTGGAGTTAACCTACTGCCAAGAGCCATCGCCGTCGCGGCCGACGTCGTGGCGTGCAGGGGACTAAACTCGGGTTCTGGCGTTGAGCGCTTCGGAAACTCCTACATTGTTCTTGCGATTGACGAACGTAAGCAGCAGGACGATGAAGCTGAGGAACGCAACGCCGGCGCTGGCTAGCACACCGAGACGATTAGAGCGAGTTCTTTCCCTGTAGCCTTGTCCCCACGCGTCGGCCGAGGCGGCCGCCTCTCGTGCCTCTTTCGACAGCAAGGCTTCCGCGGCCGTACCTTTTGCGGCTTCGGCTTTCTGCAGTTTTTCTACCGCCTCCTGATGTTTCTGGTCATAGAGTTTCTCTTCGTCGCTAGGGGTCAAGTACACGCTAACCGCGAACGACCCAATCACAACGCTCCCAACCAGCATCATTATTGCAAGCACACGAACGATCTTTCGTAACATGACGCACCTCCTGTTGTTTGCGCGTTGAAATTGTCTTGCTGCGGAAGAGGACTTCGTTTGCCTTTGCTACCCAACGCCAAAGCACCGCATCATTCTTAAGGTATTAAGCGGCCGATTAATTCGACTGTTTTTCGACTTGTTGTGCGTTGGGCCGTTGGCGCTTTAGCTGACGCATCGTTTCAGGAGTGCGTCCCCACTCGACTGAGCGCTCTTCGGGCTGGTCGTAGAGTTCGGGCTGGAGGTAATGCCCGCGCTCACGCTCCGATTTGTCCTGCTCGACAATGAAAGGGTTGCGACGCATCGACCTGTCTGATCGCACGCCGGTCACCTGCCACGATACTTCGACATTTGAGGCATTGGTCTTGATCGTGAAGCGATTATGATTGACCTTTTCTGCGACGATTGCCTGAGCAAACGTGCCGATGACGGTGAGTTGATAGCGGAGGTCGCGGTTCAACGCCTCGAACCAATCGGGCAGCGCGATTGTGGCTTCGCCATTCTCGTTGGTAGTCACATTGCCGCTGTAGACGTTGAGGACCTCAGATGATTCGACTGCGGCGTGATAGAGGTATTTGTTCTCAGGGTCGAGCGGGTGATCAATTCTGAAATTCTTCGTGCCAGTCACATTGAGGTTTCCGGTGATGTCGACATTTCCTTCAAGGACGGCCGCGCGGCCGTTGACGCCGCCACTAACGCCTAGCCCTCTCGACACGATTAGGGCATCGCCGCCTTGCGAGCCGGCCCCAACGCCATTGCCGCCAGAGACTCTAAGGCCGGCCCCGCCTGTACCGGGAACCCCGCCTGAGCCAATACCGCCGCTGCCGCCACTGGCGAAGATGCCATCACCTGCGCTACTCCCAAAGGACATTTGGCCGATGGCAAACACGCCGGTCCCTCCCCCGTTGCCGCCGCTGCCACCCACGGCGTAGACACCCGTGCCACCTACGCTGTTGAGGCTGTTGCCGCCCAGGGCGTTTACACCGCCGCCGCCACCGTTGGTATTGCTGTCACCGCCAATCGCGCGCACACCGTCGCCACCGCCTATTTCAGTGCTTGCGCCTCCTCTGGCAAACACACCCGCACCACCCGGCTCGTCAGTCGCGGCGCTGTCGCCTCCAAATGCGGTTATCCCGAATCCTAACCGGCCGCCAAAGGCACTCATGCCGGTCCCGAAGTCCGCCGTGTTGGTCGCCTTTATCACCGCGTCAAAAGATTGGGGACCGCCACGAGGCACCGAACCGGTAAGACTCAACGGGGTTGCAACACCGAGCGGTGAACCGCTTGTCCCATCGCCGTGAAGCGTCAGGTCGTGAAAGACATTCTGTAAGCCACTCGCGGCTGCGGTGGTCTGCACCGTGCCATCGGGAAACTTCAACCCGCCCAGAGTCGTTTCGATCATACCTGCCACCGTGAAACGCGATGTCGGAGCATCTGTGCCTATCCCGACTTTGCCGAACTTGTCTTCGAAGATAATCGAATCGCCTATGACCGCGTTGCTGCTGGTAAACCCCATCCATTTTGTCAGCCGGCCGAGCGTTCCATTCCCGAGTACCTGGAGGTTTCCCGCCAGTGGCGTGAAACGAACCGCACTCGAGCGTGATCCGATGCTTGTGCGGGTGAAAGCCGCAGGCATCAGGCGGAAGCTCGGAGGGAAAATCGGCCACCTGTTTCGCGGCACAAAAGACAGGGTCCGGCCTGTCTCGTTTCGATTCTCACTTGCCGCTTGCGTCTGGGCTTCGGCCGACGTCGCGATTAGAACTGTCAATAACACAACTGAGCAGAGTCGAATTGTTATCAGCAGATTGTTTCCATGCTTGTTCATTGCTTTGTCTCCTCCAGAAGCGATAGATGATCAGATTAGCTGCCCTTTACTGTCTCGATGATCGCGTGTGACTCATTCACCAGACGGGTCGATCCTCGTCTCGCGAGCGTCAAGGTAGCTGTTTTTCGGCTTGTTGTGAGTTATGCCGTTGGTGCTTTAGCTGCTGCATCATTTCAGGATTGCGGACCCATTCGACGCCGCGTTCTTCAGGATGACCGTAGAGTTCGGGTTGAAGGTAATGCCCGCGCTCACGCTCCGATTTGTCCTCTTCCGCTTTGAACGGATGTTTTTGCATCGCACGGTCAGAACGCACTCCGGTGACTTGCCAGGAGACCTTGACGCTGGGCGTACTGGTCTTAATCGTGAACCGATTGTTGTGAACTTCATTGGCGACGATTGCCTGGGCGAATCTGCCGATGACGGTGAGTTGATACCTCAGGTCGCGGTTCAACGCCTCGAACCAATCTGGCAGGGTGATGACCGCCTCGCCTCTTGGGTCCGTGACCACGTTGCCGCTGTAGACGTTGAGGACTTCTGAAGATTCGATCGAAGCATGAAGGAGGTACTTGTTTTCGGGATCGAGCGGATGATCAATCTTGAAGTGCTTTGATCCCTGGACGTCGAGGCTGCCGTCGACAGTGAGATTGTCAGTGATCAATACGTCGCCTTGAAAGACTCCTGCTCTGCCTCGCATGGCGCCGTTGGTGGCGTCGCCAGCCAATGCGAAGATGCCAAAGCCACTCTCGCTGTTCGAGCCGCTCGAAGGGCCACCCTTGGCATAAACACCAGCGCCGGCAGTGCTACCGGAGCCTGTCGAAGCTCCGCCTGTGGCTTCAACTCCGTAGCCGACTGGGCCGACGCCCCCTTTGGCAACCACG
>DASYSA010000038.1:0-15230 GCA_036003885.1 Blastocatellia bacterium
CAGACTCAGAGCCGCCAGCAGCATTAGTCGCTTGTGTATATCCATGTGGCGGCGGAAGTAGAGTGCCGTTCCGATCAGGATGGCGAATACCAGCATATCCCCCAGTGGTATGACAAGGAACGCGAGTGGCTGCGGGCTTGAGGAAGAATCCCGTGCAGCAGCCTTAATCGCAGTGGCAACGCCTACCAATACTAACAGGGCTGCCAAAATCGCACCCAGCACACCGAGCCGCTGATGCAGTTTGGTACGGCGCGCCGCGACCAGCCAAACCTGTGCGACAAAAAGAGCTACCCATGAGGACATCACAATACCGTGTAGGTGTACCAGCATGCTGGGGAGGCGTGGAGTGCTGAACAGTCCTTTCAGATAATAAGTCCGTGCGAACCCGATCAGGACAATGATGGGGATGAAAACCGCAACCCATATGTACAGGCGGCGTTCATTATCATGACCCTCAATAATCGGACTTGAGGCCATCGTCTCCTCCGTCTCTAATGGTGAACACAAAACTAAACGAGCCGCCTGCGATACACATCCAAAATTACTGCTGAAACGATGACGCAGCCGGTGATGAAGCGGCGGGTCGGTTCCTGGGCGCCGATCTGCGCCAGGCCTGCTCCCAGAACCGCGGTCAATAACACACCGAAAAAAGCGCCGACGACAGACCCGCGTCCGCCGGACAAACTCGTGCCGCCAATGATGCACGCAGCGATGGCCTGCAACTCAGCTCCGTTGCCTGCGTTCGGGTCGGCCGAAGAGAGCCGCGAGCACTGCAAGACAGCGGCACACGCGGCCAGCAATCCACTCGAGGCGAAAACGGCGACTTTGATCGGGCCGGGATTGATCCCCGAGTAACGCACGGCTTCTTCGTTTTCGCCTATGGCCATCGCGTACCGCCCCCAGATCATTCGTGTGAGCGCGAACTGCGCGGCGATCACGGCACAAAGCGCGCAAGCGAAAGGCATCGAAAGGCCGAACAACGAAAGCGCGCTGATGCGTTCGACAGACGCGCCGATGTACATCGTCTGTGACGTGGTCACCAGATAAGCCGCGCCACGGGCGATTTCCAACATCCCCAGTGTAACGATGAACGAAGGCAGTTTCCATTGCACGGTAATCAGTCCATTAACCAGGCCGCACCCCAGGCCCGTCAACAAACACACCGCGAGCGCAGGCAACAAAGGCCAATGCCATTGCGCCAGACATACTCCGAGCAACGCTCCGCTCAGCGCCATCACCGAGCCGACCGAGAGATCGATGCCGCCCACGATCATCACAAAGGTCATTCCTACGGCCAGAAACACCGCATCGGGAATCTGGTTGGAGATCGTGCGCAACATCGTGAGCGAGAAAAAGTGGCTGGTCTTAAGGCTGAAGGCAACAATCAACAACAGGAGAGCAATCAGCAATCCCGCATATTGCAGCAGGATGCGCCAAGCCGCAGTCCGAATGCCCACCAATTCATTGCCTGTCTTACCCATCTCACAACACCATCAACGATAAATAACCGCGCGACGAAGAATCACCTTCCTGCCCTTTGAGCGCGCATCTGCATCATCACGGCTCACAATGCGCAGCGTGTGTTTGCCAGGCTTCAGTCCGTAGGCGCGCCAGAGATCGTAATCATAGGTGCGCTCGACTACGTAAGCGTCAATGTAATCCAGTTGTTTGCCGTCAAGATAAGCATCCGCTCGTCCGCCCTCCTGCGACATCGGCCCGACGATGCACACGGCAACGCCTTCGAACATCAGGACCGCTTCAGCGCCTGCGCCATTGGCGACCTTTCCTGTCACGCCGGATCTGTTTCTGTCCCTATAGTCGGTGGCCTGCGTCTCGTCGTTCCAGCTGCCTTTCCATTGCCACGCCGGATCGTTGAATTGTACGAGCTTGTCGGGCACACCGGGATTCCACTGTTCCAGCTTCGGCGCTTTGGGTTGCTGCATTGGCACGATGATTTCGCTGTCGGTGACTTTGCCGCCAACACTCTCGACGACTTTGAATGTGCGTTTGAGCGTGGAGTCAACGATCGTACTGAATGAGTAATCCGTGAACTGAAACTTCTTATCGGCAATCGCGGCAATACCGGATTTCCATTCGTCAGGAATTCTGTCGTAGCCAAGCATCACGCCGAGCACACCGGCCGCACTGGAAGGATTGCAATCCGAATCCTGTCCGGCACGGGTGGAAATGTCGAGCGTTTGATTGAAATCGCCCTTGCCCCAGAGTAGCCCCAAAACGATGTGCCCGCCGTTGAGGCGGGCGTCAATATTGAAGTCCTTCAGCACACCTTCGGGACAGGGATCATCCTTGTCCCATTTTTCTTTGAGCATCTGCCATGCTTTTTTCCAGTCATCAGGATACTGTTTATGCCACTGCAGCACATCGCTCACGAGCCTGGCGTAACCGCTCTGGGCGGGAATGCTTTTGAGTCCGGCCTCCACCACTTTGCGTGGATCGCTTTCGAAAAAGGCGGCGGCATACATACCGCTCACAAACATGCCGCCATACAACCCGTCGCCATAATTCATTACGCGTCCGACACGGTCCGCATACTTGTTGGCTTCCCGCGGCAGCCCCGGAGTCATCAGCCCTATGAAATCTGATTCAATCTGGAAATCAATATCGTTGGCGTGAAAGTTGTATTTCGGATGCCCGCTCATCGGAGCCTTTATCCCGCGATTGAGATTTCGGCGCGCGCCCGCGTTGGCGTGCCAGAGCATATACTTTGAATCTTTGAACGCTTCGCCAAACTGCTCGCACGTGGCGTTCAGGCCCAGGTCGTCCAGCACTTTGGTGAAGGTCATCTCAACATATAGATCGTCTTGATCTATCGAATTGCTGATGCGCTCCGGCGTCCATTTCAGTTCGCCTTCGATGAGCTTCCCGTTAAATCTGAATTCAGTGGGAGCGCCAAAAGATACGCCGATCATCTGTCCAGCCCAGCCACCCTTGATCTTGTCTTTCAGCACGGATTGGGAAATGCGGCGCGTTTTGTTTTGTGCGATTACCAGCGCAGAGACGATCAGCAATGCGCTCAACACAAGGAACGTAATAAGTGTTCTTCTCACGGGAGCCTCACAATCAATGAAGTAAATTACCGAGCGTTTGGTCGACTTCGAGGCGGTGTGGCAACGAGGCCTGCGCGCCGAATCTGGTGATCGAAACTGAAGCCGCGACGTTGGCGAATGGAATCGCCTCAACCAATGGCATGCGTTCTGCGAGCCCCGTCGCCAAAGCTCCATTGAAACAATCGCCTGCCGCCGTGGTGTCTTTGGCTGTGACGGAGCGCGCCGGGAAGTGACAGGCGCGTTCGCCATCAGCGAGAAACGCCCCCTGTTCTCCGAGTTTCAAGATGACCTGCTGCGGTCCCAATGCGAGCAACTGGCGCGCAATGTCAGCGACCTCCGCCAGCGGAATGTGGTTGCCAGAGGCGCCAAGCAATGCAAGGGCTTCGCTTTCGTTTGGGGTTAGAATGTTGACGTGACGCAATAAAGCGACTGACAAGGGACGCGCAGGCGCAGGATCGAGAATTACGGTCATGCCCAATGCCCGTGCGTGCTGTGCCGCAGCCGTGACGGTATCAATCGGCGTTTCGAGTTGCAGCAATAAGTGCGAGCCTCCAAGCGCCGTTAGGGCTTCCGTCACTTCTGCTGGACGCAAGCAATCATTCGCGCCGGGGACGACGACAATCTGATTCTGCCCACTCGCTTCGACAACGATTAGTGCGATGCCCGTAGCCGCTTCCATCGTGCCGCGGACATAGCGTACGTCGACGCCCGCCGCACGCAAGCTTTCCAGCAACAGTTGCCCGTAAGCATCAAGCCCGACGCAACCAATCATTGCGGCAGTGTTTGTCTGTCCAAGGCGACCGACCGCACAAGCCTGATTTGCGCCTTTACCACCGGGCAGAGTGAGAAAACCGCTTCCGGGGAGTGTTTCCCCTCGTTGCGGCAATTGTGCTACTTGAACGACAAGATCCAGATTGAGACTGCCAACAATGACGACGGAAGTGTGCTGGTTCATTTCAGCAATCTCTGTGTCAACGATGTGGCTTTACCGTAACGACTGAGGCAGCTTTTCTGCCGTAATCAAATCCACCGGCGTTTCGCGGTCAGCAGGGTCCGTTTTGTTCTTCAGAACTTCCAGAGCGTATTCAATGCCGTAAATCGCCAGTTGATCGCCGTGCTGATCTACCGTCGCAA
Organism: Blastocatellia bacterium; assembly: GCA_036003885.1. Lineage (GTDB taxonomy): Bacteria > Acidobacteriota > Blastocatellia > UBA7656 > UBA7656 > DASYSA01. Next base: position 4,203 of record DASYSA010000038.1, read on the forward strand.
GCACCTGACCGTCTTTTACCAATTGCCGCACGGCCTGAATATTGTCGAAACCAACCACGCGCACCTGCCCTGCTTTGCCTGAAGCTTTGAGCGCAGCGACGGCGCCGAGCGCCATGCTGTCGTTGGCGCAAAGGATGGCTTTTAATTCCGGTCTTTCAATCAACAGCGCAGCGGCGATTTGATACGCTTTCGCGGTTTCCCAGCCGGCCGATTGAGAGCTGACGATATTCAACCCTGCGGCTTTCATCGCGTCTTCAAAACCGGCCTTGCGTTGTTGGGCGTTGAAAGCCGTCGGGACGCCTTCAAGAATGGCTACGTGGTCGCCGGGCTTGAGCTGTGTGGCGAGGGTTTCGCCTGCAAGGCGAGCGCCTTTGCGATTGTCGGGGCCGACGAAGGGAATCCGCAGGTTGCGTTCGGCTAACACAGCATTGTCCAGCTTGTTGTCGATGTTGATGACAACAATGCCCGCAGCCTGCGCGCGCTGGCATGCAGCCACGAGCGCTGTGGAATCGGCGGGCGCGATGACGATCGCTTGAACCTGTTGTGCAATCATTTGCTCGACCAACTCGACCTGCCGCGCGACATCCAGTTCATCCTTGATGCCGTTGGCAATGAGTTCGTACTCCGCCGCGTGCGCCTGTTGATGAGCTGTCGCCCCATCCTGCATCGTTTTGAAGAATTCGTTGGCAAGCGATTTCATCACCAGCGCGACGCGCGGTTTCGCAGGAGGAGCAGCCGTATTGCAACTCGCCGGCAACATCGCGGCAAGAACAAGCAGACAATGCTTTATGAACGGATGCAATTTCATTGTGGTGGCAGAGTGAACGCCACAAACGTGTCGCCCGATTTCGTTCCCAGCTTCCCGCCGCCTCCGGCGGCGATCACCACGAATTGACGGCCATTCACCGAGTAGGTGCTCGGCGTCGCATAGCCGGCAAATGGCAGCTTGTGTTCCCACAGCAGCTTGCCCGTCGCGCTGTCAAAAGCGCGAAACTTTTCATCCATCGTCGCGCCGATGAAAACAAGTCCGCCGGCAGTCACGATGCAACCCCCGAGATTGGGCGTGCCGGTCGGCGGGTTGCCTCGCGCGGCTAGCTCGGGGAACTCTCCGAGTGTCGCCTGCCATTTGATCTCGCCGTGATTCAAGTCGATACGTGTCAGCGTGCCCACGGCGGCTTCACTCCGGGATAGCCTTCGTAATCCGTCAGGCGCAGGAGCCCGACGTCCTCGAAAGTCTTGGCGCTGTTCGAGGTCCGTTGAAGCTTCAGAACCCGCGGGAAGTTATTCGCATTGACATAGAGCGAGCCTGTCGCTGGATCGAACGAGGCCCCTGACCAGTTTCCGCCACCAAGCGTTCCCGGACTGTAAACCGTCCCCTGCAAACTTGACGGAGTGAAAAGCGGACCGAAGCGCGCATCTTTGAGTTTGGCTCGCACGGACTCGCCCGCCTCTCGGGAGATGTTGGTGAGATCGTCCTCGGTGAAACCCTGACGGGCAAATGCAGGAGGCTTCACCGGGAAAGGCTGGGTGGCCGAGGTCTGCTCTCCTGGCACATCTGATTGTGGCGTCGCGCGCTCGACGATCTCGAACAGCGGATTGCCGTTTACGCGGTCGAAGAGAAACACAAAGCCTTGCTTGGTTATTTGTGCGACCGCGTCAATCAACCTGCCGCCGCTGCGAACGGTGACGAGCACTGGCGGATAGGGCAGGTCGTAATCCCAGAGGTCGTGATGGACGAGTTGATAGTGCCACACCCGACGCCCGGTCCGGGCGTCAAGCGCCAGAACCGAGTTGGCGAACAGGTTGTTGCCCTGTCTGTCGCCGCCGTAAAAATCAAAGCAGGCCGAGCCAAGACCGACAAAGACAAGGCCGCGCCTGGCGTCCACCGTCGCGCCGCTCCAGGAGTTCACCCCACTGCGATCTCTCCACGAATCGCCTTTCCAGGTCTCGTGTCCGAACTCGCCCGAGCCCGGAACGGTGCGAAAGCGCCACACCTCTTTCCCTGTGCGAACATTGAAGGCGCGGACATCGCCCGGCCCGCCCTCGTAACCCTCATTGAGAGAGAACCCGAGAATCACGAGGTCTTCGAAGAGCGCCGGCGCAGAAGTCACGCCATAGACAAAACTGCGCAAGTCGCGTTCAATTCCCTGGCGCAGGTCAACCACGCCGGCGCGCCCGAAATGTGGATCAGTCTTTCCCGTGCGCGCATCGAGCGAATAGAGATTCCCATCCGGCGTCGCGAGCAAGATTCGCTTCGCGCCATCGCGCCGAGCTTCCCTCCAGTAAGCGACGCCGCGATTGTACAAGAAGCGATATTGCGATCCGCGCTTTGGATCGAAGCGCCACAGTTCACGGCCCGTAGCTGCATCCAGGGCGATGACCTGTGTGTCGGGCGACGTGAGATACATGATGCCGTCTATCACGATGGGGGTGCATTGAATCGCTGAGTTTCGGACTGCAGGATCAAGGCCACCGGTGTGAAAAGTCCAGACTGCCTTGAGGTTCTTGATGTTCTGCCGGTTGATCTGGGTGAGGGTAGAATAGCGCATTGCGCCCTTGTCGTTGCCGACATTGGGCCAATCGTTTTGGGCGAGCGCCAATGATTGGCAGACCAGCAGGAGAGCAAAGAGGCGGCACAATCGTCGAGAATACTTGGAGCGCGCCACCATGTCCCAGACGCGCTCGTTTTCTCTATGAAGTTCCTTCAGGTCCTCAAGCATGTCAAGCCAAGCCTGGGTACGCATGCTTCCAGCGTGCCGCATTCATAGCGTGGACATCTGCAGGTCCTGCACGCTGGAAGCGTGGGTACCCAGGTGATATGCCGTGTTCACGCCTGCGTCGTTTGTCGTGCGTCGAGGAAGATCGTCCATTCCTTGGCGTCATTGGCGACCAATATGTCCTGCAGCGCCCACGGGTCCTCTTGAAAGATCGCCCGCGCCGCCTCCGCGCTCTGGGCCCTCAGGATCACCATCGACCCACTGTTATCGGCGAACGGGCCGGCCAGGATGACCTCGCCGGCTTCGAAGAGCGAATCCATGAAACGCGCGTGCTCGTCCCAGTAGGCTTGCTCTCGAACCGGCTTGTCCGGGTTCCACCGTGAGCCGTGACGCAAGAAAACGGCAATGGTCTTCATCATCTATTCCGCCTAAGCATCATCGTCGGCAAGTCTTCGAAGAGAACGTTTGCAGTAGATGCACGTCATGAAACCTGAAGCAGGTCCTCTCGCGCCTGGCAAAGCCGCAACTTTATCACATAGCCGGGCGAGCACTCCACGTAGACGGCAACGCAGTTCAACGGACTTGACCCTGAGGTGCCGGAAGCAATTCGTCGAACAAAGGCCGCCCGGCAACCAGGCCTCGACGATGGGTTTCAACCTCTCGAATCAGATCAACCACGATTTCGGGATGCATCGCGGCAACATCGCGACGTTCACCGGGATCATCCGCCAGATTGAATAGCAGCGGCGGGTTGTGCTCTCGCCGCGACTCACCTTCGCCGTATGAACCACTGGTGATGAAGTGGGCCTTGTAGTCTCCCTTGCGAACAGCTCTAAGCTCGTTGTCCCAGTAATAAAAAAGCACCCGGCGAGGACTCGGTCCGGAGCCGGCGAGACGGGACCGAAGATCGACACCATCGATCACTCGGTCAGACGGCAGGGGGGCGCCGGCAAGCGATGTTGCCGTCACGAACAGGTCCATCGCGGAGCCAATGTCCGTTACCGTTGATGGGTGCACAGTTCCCGGCCACCAAAAGACCGCGGGCGTTCGCACTCCGCCTTCCCAGGTAGTCCCTTTCCCTTCGCGCAGTGGCCCAGGCGATCCGCCATGCGCGCCGAACGGCAGCCAGGGGCCATTGTCGCTTGTGAAAACAACCAGCGTATTGCGGTCGAGGCCGGCGGCCTTCAGAGCATCGAGGATGCGACCCGTGTTCGAGTCAAGCTCCTCAATGACGTCCCCATAAATGCCGCCAGCACTGTGTCCTTCAAAACCGGCAGACCGTGCGAGTGGGATGTGCGGCATAGAATGCGCGAGGTAAAGGAAGAACGGCTTTGTGCGGTTCTTGTTGATGAAGCGAATCGCTTCTTCAGTATATCGCTTCGTTAGTGTGCGATGATCCACAGGTCTTTCGATGACGTCGCCGTTCCGCATCAATGGAACGTCCCAGTATTCCGGCTTCGGATCGTAATACGCGGCAGTCTTTAGTCCCTTGTCTCGAGGCACTGTCATACGCATGTCATGGGAGAATGGCAGCCCAAACCAATAATCGAAACCCTGGGCCATGGGCAGGAATTGTGGAAGGTGGCCCAGGTGCCACTTCCCAATGATTGCGGTTGCATATCCTCGTGGTTTCAATATCTCGGCAAGAGTGATTTCCTGCGGGGGCAGGCCCTGCGCAGCGTTGGCGGAAAAAACCTTTGGCGCGAGGCGGCCTGCAACGCCATACATGCCGCTACGGATAGGCAGTCGTCCGGTTAGCAATGCTGCACGGCTCGGTGAGCACACAGGCTGAACGTAGAAGTTGGTCCACTTCTGCCCCTCAGAAGCCATGCGATCCAATCGTGGCGTTCGGATGTTGGGGTTTCCGAAGGATCCAATATCTCCGTACCCCATGTCGTCGGCAAGAATAATGACGATATTGGGTGGAACGGAACGTTGTGCTTTCAGTGTCGCCGGCCCCGTTGCAAGAGCCAGCGCACCTGCCAGGAGTAAAGCACCCAACCGCATCAGGGATCTGGTCATGAAGCCTCCTTTCGCGCGTCAAGGATAAGCTTGTGCAATGAAAGCACCGGGCAATGGCAGGGCTGAGCCTTGTGAACCATATCATGAAAGCCAGAAGTCATAGGCCTCTTCCAAATTCGAGCTGATGGCGCCGTCCGCGTCTATCTCGCGGTACACGATGCTCGTACCCGAGAGTCGTTGGCGCATGCTCTCCTGTTCCGCGACGAAGTATTGTGAATCTCTTCCAATGTCTCCCCGAACCTGGGACACGCGTATCCCGTTATGAACTCTTCATCGCGGCGAGGAGCGATCCCACGCTCCCACAGGGTTTGTGAACTTCCGTGCAGGAACAATAGTCTTGCGCCCATTCGCGCCAACCGGCCGTCCAGATTCGATACGTGCTCCCAATTCAGCACGCCAGGTCGGTGACAGTGGGTGAAATGAAGTGTGTCAACGACAGCAAAGAACTTGATTCTGGTTTCTGCGGTGAGGGACGACACATGCCATTCGAGCATCGAAACCACATTATCAAGGTGCCGAAGATTCTGCTCTGCAGTCAACGTTTCCCGATCCTCGTCGACAGCTATCGGCCCGTAGGTATGGGCCTGGGTGAGGTGCAGCAAGGTTCTCAGCTTGCGCGCCGGCCGGTCGGCAACGTAGCGCCGCACAAGTTGATCGATTAGTGTCGACTTGCCTATACCCGACGTCCCTTCGACGATGAGGACACGGCTCCAGGCAGGATCACCGACAATTGGCGTATTTGAACCTAGCGTCCCACCCGAGTTGCTTGGCGCTCTTTCCATCGATCACCTCTTCGACTGTGTGGCTGGGCGCTCACTCCGCGATGAATTCTGGATAACGCTCCGGTGCGTATCGAGACGCGATCAAACCTGTGGCGGCCTCCCTGTTGATAGCCTGCACCAACACGCCTTCCTGCCCATAGGGTAAATAGGCCTGGCACTCGCCTGACGGGCCGATGAGACTGGTCGCCGATTCCTGATAGCGCAACGCATAGTTGACACTGGCGAAATAGATCGTGTTCTCCACGCTCCGACACATCATCGCCTTCTCGTAATAGGGACCATCGGCCGCTCCCCATTGAGTCGGCTGGACCCCTGTCTTATCACTCCCTGTGTGGTGGGGATGAAAGACGATCTTGGCGCCCCGCACCGCAGCCCATCTCACCGTCTCGGGATAACGCCACCCCTCATGGCAAATCGCCACTCCAAACTTGAGGCCATTGATCTCGAAGAGTTGCCGGGTATTTCCGGGTACGTAGAACTGATCTTCGGTCGGGGCCAGTTGGTTCTTGGTTTGGTATCCCTGAATCTGGCCCCGGGGGTCAATGACAGCGGCGACAATGTGCCGGCCCGTCGATATCAGCCTTTCCATCCCGAGGATAGCGGCCACCGCATATGCGCGCGCCCACTGCGATACGGCCCGGAGTACCCGCTCCTGCTGCGCGTGATCAAAGGGCAATACTTCAAAATCCTGTCCGCGCAGACCCGGAAGATAGGCTTCCGGGAAGCACACGATCTCCGCGCCATGGGCCGCAGCTTCAGATAGGCACTGCTTGATTTTGTCTAAGCCCTCCTCGATGGAGGAGGCGATGCGAGGCGACGCCAGGGCGATGATCATGAGTGCTCCTATGCTCAGATTCACAACATCGGCTAACGTGCGGAGACTAACTCGCTATCGAGCCCCGCACCGGTGATACCGGTTCGTGAACCTTGTGCACCAGAAAGTCTGACATAGGCGTCCCGGCGCGCAGCCGGGCAAGCCAGTCTTCCGGGTCGTACTCGACGCCAACCGGATTAGCGCTGAAATACTCGCTGATGAACGCGTTGGCGCCTTCACTCGAACTGTAGCTATCGACCTGAAACTCCATCTGATTGCCATCGGGATCGGCGTAGTACATCGACACCGTGATACCGTGATGGATACACCAGTATGGACTGATCCCCTTTTCCTTGAGCTGCCCATGAATTATTGCATTGAATGCAGGCCAATGATGTTGCCTTCTGTATCGAAGACCAGCGCGATGTGGCCATACTGCCCGACAGACCTTTTCCCCGTCTCGATTCGTCCGCCCGATTTGGCTGCCTTCTCCGCCTCAACTGCGCAGTCATCGCAGCTGAAGTAAACAATGACGCTATTTGCGCCTGAGGGATAGCCCGGTAGCTTGACCAGTGAGCCTGGCGCACCGAAGCCATCCTGGACGGCGGGAAACGCCCACATTTCAAATATCGTGCCTTCCAGCTTCGTGAGCTGAATACCGAAGACGGCCTCATAAAACGCTTTGGCACGCTCCATGTCCTGGACATAAATCTCGAACCAGCTAACGGGGTTGTTCATACATTCCTTTCGTGATGCGAAGTGGATTGCGGTGACTTATCCTGGTGCAATTACGCGCAGCAAAGGGTAGCCAATAACCTAGATCCTTGCAAACCCAGATTAGGCCGTCGATGGCGTGGGCGCTGCCTCGCTCTCGGACCGGGTTGTCCCCCGGTTCGCTGATGCCACAATCGGAATGCCGACGAATGGAAAGTGCCCAACCAACTGAACCCACCACCGAATGGAAATGGTCGGCGGCCTTTGCAGCAGTATCGGGATGACCAGTAGCGACATCACCAACCAAATGGCAGGCCCGTAAACAGATGCCACCCTGAGTGTGCCGTACCGGGAGGCGAGGACGCTTCGGATCCATCGCGAACGCATTACCCCGAAGACGAAGACCGCGGACCAACCAAAGGCGACACCACAGTGCATGAGCACCCCAAGCGCGGTTGTGAGAGCGCCACCTGTGAAGGCCGAGCTGCCCACGAGCGTGGACGCGACGCCCTGAAACAAGCGCGCGACCGTTGAACCGTACGCCGCCACAGCCAGGACGCTCGAAAAGAGCCCGTCGATGATGGCTGTGGTGAGGCCTGCGCGAACGAGCCGAGACAGCGCATCACGCGAATTAAGCGGAGCGTCTGGATTCAAATGAGAAGACATGCCAACCTTCTCCATTCTTGTCTAAGGGAATCGGTTCAATCGTTTTGCCGAGAAACTCAGTAATTGCGCGCCCCCAGAAATCCTTCGCCTTTTGATTTCGGTCTATGACACGCACTTCCCATTTCCCGGAAAACTTTTTCCAAGTCTCCTGCGCCGCTCTCATCCCGATTCCAAGCCTGCGAAAGCCACGAACGATGAAGAACTCGGTGACATCCCAAACATCTGCGTCATTAGAAATCTCAGATCCTCTACGGACCAAAACAAAGCCAGCGAAATGACCGTTAGCCATAATGAGAAATGGATAGCGATTAGACTCTTTCCAATATAAGGGAAGGGGCTTGTAGCCGAAACGCCCATCTGCGCCGAGTTTTAGATCAATGAACTCGCTGAAGTCATGCGCATACAGCTCAAGCATATTAGCCAAAATATGCTCTTGCTCCGGCAATGCTGGAATAACCTCGACATGCAGTGCTGAAGTCGTTCGAGAGATTGACATAGCTGCAGCGTATGGTTAGGCAGTCTCCCACGGGCGTCGAGCCAGACGGTCCTCGCGGGCAGGGCCCGCGACCATCCGCATCACTCCGTGACCTATGACCACCAACAGGACGTAGGTCGCGGAGATCGCGAGGACAGGGGCGACCCCTGGCCCGTAGCTGCCCCATTCCGGAAACCGACTCATGTACCAGTGGTCACGCAGCGGACCGATGACCGCCAGGACAACCAGGACCACGGCCAGCCCGCGCCAGCCGAACCGGCGGACGATCCGCCAGGTAATGAGGAAAACGAACGCGCACACGGTGAAGCCGATGAGCATCAGGATCAGGGCGTACGGCTCCCAGGTGATCACCATGTGCCACCACCCAACTTTCTCACCGACGGCGATGATCCCAAGGGCCACAACACCAATGGCGGCCCCTCCGGCCAGGGCGCCCGCGATGCGCCGTGCCGTCGCGCGCGTGATGACGGCGACAACAACCAGGACGACCAGGTACAGGCCATCAAATATGTAGAGCTGCTGCGTGGTCATGGTCCTGCAGCCGGGAAGAAGGCTGTGGGTCTCAGACTCCTGCCAGAACAACTGCCAAAAACAAGCATTGGCGTTGTCATTTTTGGTATCACGGTTGTTCCTCCATTCGAATCGAAGCGCGAATCTTTATTCCCTGTCTGGATCAAAGTCTTGTGACCCCACTGAGTAGGCCTCGCGAAGCAGGTCACAGAAGCTCTCGTCCAGATCCTCGCCATGGGTGAGTCGAAAGTTGTGGCCGAAGTCGCGGTCGAGCAGAGACTCGATTCGAAAGACGAGCGGATGCGATCGAGGTCGTTTGAGCCAGATGTGTCCACCCAGATAGTGCTTCCGAGGAGTGATCGCCACGAACCGACCTCGCGTCTGGAAGACGATCCTGCTCTTCTGCGCATAGACGTGAACCCGACCGAAGCGACGGACAGCGCGAACCAGGGCCTCAAAAATATGACGAATCTCCGGGGTCTTGCCCATGAAGTGTTCATCGATCGTGTGGTAACCACAGGAGTGCGACATATTGCGGGTGACGAACTGCTGTCCGCACGCAGGGCACTTCCAGAGAGGCCTCTTTTTCTTTGCGGTCGCTAGTTTGCTCATAGTATTTATCCAGGCTAATTCTTACTTTTGATTTTCTCTATAGCCTGACCAATGTCCTCTTTCAGGTATTCGCTCCAGTTACCTTTCAAGCGAGCTTTCTGGCCAATGTTTTGAAGGGTTGGAATTGCTTCTGGTTCGCCTATCTCTGTCAAAACGCGAACGTATAGGGACAGCCGGAAATAGTCTCTATAATCGTCTGAAATCGGAGGCTCGTTTAGTCTTGGTATCAGCAGTTTTGCCGCGTTGCTTCCTACAACTTCTTCTTTAAGAGGGTGATGTTGAAAGTGATTATGGAACACCTCCCAAAACAGGTGCGTGCGCACATAATCAAATCCTCCGGCTACACGCTCGGATAAATCGCCGACTGCAAGCGTACCACTGTCTCTGATAATTATCCGGGGAGTGATTGCTGTATCAATCAATTCGACAAGAATGTCTCCATCGCCGGAAGAACCTGTTATTGATCCGCTGAATTGATTTGCAGGACCGATGTATCTGCTCTTGATGTCAGCTTTGTATAAGGCATAAGCGAGAGATAACAAATCATCAAATTCTTGAACCCTTAATCTGTCGTGCCTTACCACATAAGAGTCCTTAACCTCTGTGGCCTCTTTCCAAAAAGGCAAAGCGGAGCGAAAAACTGTTTGAGAAACATCAACGAACGGCTCTCCCGTTTTTCTTTCAAATCGAAGTGCCACCAGACTCCATCGGTAGTGTCCAATTTTGTAGACCAGGTCCAATCGTAAAGAGGGTGGCAATATTAGTGGTTTTAATGGGGCGACAATACGATAAACATGCTCCTTTGAATCTTTTGGCTTAATCTCTTTAAGACGTTTGAGGACTTGCTGCTCAATTGAGGCTGGATGCTGTGCAAATGTATATCGTGGGCATCCAAACAAAGCGAAAATAATTGAACTAAGCACCAGGCTATTTCCGCATTTAATCATACTGCTCATAGAATCAAAGGGACGGTTATCCTTCGTAATTCGGACGGCCGAGCAGCTTCTTCAGGCTCTTGCCGGTGGAGTCAATGATGTCATCGATCCGCCATCGCCCCGCTTCCTGCCGAACGAGCACGGTGCTTGTTCGCGGCTCGCCCCTGGTGCCGCGCCCAAAGTAGAACGTTACCTTCACGTTCGCGCTCGCCCCCTCCCGCGTTGACGAACCGACGGCGAACCAGGCCGGGTATTCCTGGCTATTGGTGAACGGATCGCCATCGAAGTAGGGGACCTCGTCAGGATGCTGCTTGGCGAATGCTCGCTCACGCTGCTGGACGGCCGCTTGAACGGCCGTCTGGCCACGCTTGGCGAGTCCGCCCGCAAGAGCCGGGAGGCTGACCATCGTCAGGAGAACGGAAGCAGCGATTGCCGCTCGTGTAGGCGTCGTTAAAGTCATATCTCAGTCTACGCGAGGCCACGAACGCCAGGCGTCAGCGGGCGCGCGACGTAGCGCTGGGATCACGGTGAACACGGGCTCGCGCGCTCCGGTGCACGCCCGAGTTAGACAGCAAGTATGGTAACCACGATCAAGAGCCCTGGCCCTACAAGCAATAGAGCATAAGCTAGTTTGTAAAGGCTTGTATAGCTCCTGCTCATCCGGCTTGATCCCCACGAAACCCATATTCCTCGCCGAAACAGTGGTAGTTTACAAAGCAGCAGCAGGATCAAACCTGTAAGGGTGATTAATCCGGCACCG
>DASYSA010000039.1:0-6322 GCA_036003885.1 Blastocatellia bacterium
GCTGACTGTGGCCTCGCCCGAGGAGCCGGACGGCACTGAGCTACAGCTGGCGCTGAACGACAAACCCGCGGCCAAAGCGTATCAGCAGGCGATCTTTGAACAGAGCCAGCCTGCGGCCATGTTCTTCACCGACGACGTAAAAGGCGACTACGAGCGGATCAAGGCCCGCGGCGCCGAGTTCACGATGCCGCCCACCGACGTACCCGGCTCGACCATTGCGAGGCTGAACGACACCTGCGGCAACCTCATTCAGCTCACCCAGCTGGCACGGTATTAAGGGGCCGTTCAGCAGGATGGCAGCCCGGTGGCCGACGGACGCGAGATGCTCGAACGCACCTCGACCACATGGAGGACAAACCAATCATGAAAGATGCCACCAAACGTTCGATCGTTCGCAGCATTCACATCGTCTTTAGCATTCCGATACTCGGTTATATTTACAGTCCGTTTGAAGAAATTCCAAAGTACGCCAGCCGTGTTCGGTTTGTCGTCCTTCCTGTAATGCTCCTTTCAGGATTTTGGATGTGGAAAGGCCATGTCCTTCGACGACTTATTTCGAAGAGATCGGCCTAACAAGACGCTGCAGCGAACCGCTGTCGGCATGGCCCTTCCTTGCCAAAATCAGCACGCCGGGCTGGCGTCAGGGGCCTTTTTTCACTGGCATCGGCCTGACAAGCATGAAAACGGGACAAGAATTCGAGGTATATAAGACCCAATGAATCCACCCGAACGTATTGACGAGCTGATCGCAGGACTCGCAGACTGGCGTGGCAAAACGTTAGCCAGCATCCGCAAGAACATCCTTGAGGCCGACCGGGAGATAATCGAGGAATGGAAGTGGATGGGAAGCCCAGTGTGGTCTCGCGACGGAATAATCGCGGTCGGCAACGCCCACAAAGATAAGGTGAAGCTTACCTTTGCCCACGGGGCGAGCCTCTCAGATCCTGACAAGCTCTTCAACGCGGGTCTTGAAGGCAAAGTGTGGCGATCGATCGATTTTTTCGAGGGCGATAAGATTAATAAGCCTGCTCTAAAAAATCTCGTCCGTGCCGCCGCTAATTACAATCAGATCAACTCGAAGAGGAAAGCGCCTGCGCGTACTCGAGCGAAAGTACACAAAAGTAGAAAGTGATGACAGACTGTAAATCTCTCACTGATTGAGCACCAATGCAGACTGGAGGTTCATCGGGCTCATGGCGCGAACCGCTGCTGTCGGCGAGGTGGTGTTCAAGGGCACGCCGGCGGAACCAGTGAAAGCCAAGTGCTCGCTGACCGCGGAGTACCTGCGGTAGCGCTGAATTGTAGCGGCGGCATCTGTGAAACGCTGTTACCCAAACACTAACGAAAAGGAAGACAAGGAGAAAAAGGTGACCGATCGCGAGCAGTACACACCGGGTCCGGCAAGCGGGGCGCAGGTACGAAAGGACGGAGAGAAGTGGACGCTCATTCTCGTCAGAGAACTGCACCACTCGCCGGAAAAAGTCTGGCAGGCGCTAACCGACCCGGAGCATCTGCGCGAGTGGGCTCCCTTTGAAGTCGATGGGGGCCTGGATTCGGTTGGAACCACGGTGAAGCTAACCACCGTGGGAGCGCCCACGCCGCAGGTTTCCGAAACAGCAGTGAGGCGAGCCGACGCTCCGAAGGTGCTTGAGTACAACTGGGGCGACAAGGATGTCCGGTGGGAACTCGAAGCGTTCGGCCCCGGCACGCGCCTGACGCTGTGGCACAACATCGATCGCGGCTTCATCTCTATGGGTGCTGCCGGGTGGCACATTTGTTTCGATGTTCTGGATCGCCTTCTCAGCGGAACTGCCATCGGCCGCATCGTTGGTGGCGAGGCGATGAAGTTCGGCTGGCAGCGGCTGAACGCGGAGTACGCAAGGCAGTTCGGTATTAAAACGCCCAACTTGCCGCCTAAGGCGGCTCAGGTGCTGGTGCACCTGATCGATGACGTACGGCAGTGCGATTCGCTTGCGGAGATCGCTGAGCTCGTAAGCGCGCGTATCGAATCGGGGCTGCACACGACCTCTCTACACATCTTCTACCGTTCCCGGGAAGGCAGCGAGTTCGTCTCGGGTCGGTCCGCTTCACAGAGCGGAGCTCCGCAAGGTCAAGCTCCACAAGGCCTGTCGGCCCGGCAAACGCTGACTCAGGTCATGTTTGATGCTCCTACCGCGCGGCAACTATCCGAGCAACAGGTGCTGCTCCGGATGCTCGAAGGCTCTAAGGAGATCCGCGATTTCCCGTCCGACTTTGATGAACTGCCTGACTCCGAGCACACCTGGCTGGAGACTTTGAGTGTCCGACTGGTTGTTCCGATTACGGGAACTCGCGACCGGCTCGTCGGAGTGCTGCTGCTCGGGGCTCGCATGTCGGACGAGCCGTATTCAACTACGGACAGGCGCTTGCTCGAAGGTATTGCCGCCCAGATCGGTCTTGTGTACGAGAATCAGCATTTGCGAGAACGGGTGCGACTCGAGACTGACGTTCGGCGGGACGTGCTGGCACGGCTGGACGAGCGAGGCGTCAGCTTACTGAAGGAATGTCGAGCGTGTGGCGCCTGCTACGACAGCTCGGCCACCCGCTGCGAACACGACGACGCTGAGCTGATCCTGACCTTGCCCGTTGAGCGAACGCTCGACGGCAAGTATAGACTTGAACGCGCGCTGGGGCGCGGCGGCTTCGGCGTCGTTTACGAAGCGACAGACCTGAGGCTGCAGCGCCGGGTAGCGGCCAAGGTGATGATGGGATCGTTTTTTGGCGACGCGACGGCACTCCGGCGATTCGAGCGCGAGGCGCGCGCCGCCGCGAGGATCGACCATCGCCACATCACTCGAGTGCACGACTACGGCGCGATCGGATCGGGTGGGGCTTATCTGATCATGGAGCTTGTTGCGGGCCAGACCTGGCGCGCGGAACTGAAGCGCTCAATTGTGATTGCGCCTGCCAGGGCTGCCGAATGGTTCCGGCAATTGCTCGAAGGCCTCCAGTTCGCTCACAACATGAGTGTCGTCCACCGCGACCTCAAGCCGGAGAACGTAATGATCGTTGAAGCGCCGGGCGGCGGCGACGAGGTGAAGGACGAGCTAAAGATCATGGACTTCGGGTTAGCGAAAGTTCTTGGCGGCGGAACCGGCGTCACCGAATCACTGACAGAGGCGGGCGCGGTCATGGGCACGTTCGGCTACATAGCGCCCGAGGTCTTCACCGGTGGGCCTACCGATGAACGCGCGGACATCTTCGCCGTCGGAGTCATGGTGGTCGAGACGTTTGTTGGCGCGCGTCCGTTTGACGGTCAGACGACGCACGAGTTGCTCTCGACGCTGCTGCACAGCGACTATCATTTGCCCGGGGAGTCGGTTGAGATTCGAGCGCTCGATGCCGTTGTGCAACGCTGTCTGGCCAAGGATCCTCGGGATCGCTATGGCTCGGCGGCCGAGGTCGCGGGCGAACTGGTCCCAACGCTCGCGCGCTGCGAAGGCTTCGCAACAAGGATAAGATGACCATGACATAGACGATGCCGGACCGGACGCAGGTACTCTGGGCGGCACAATCATGTGTGAAGGCAGCTATGCCGACCACCTATTCTACGGAGGTAATATAAAAGTATGAACAAGATTAATAGCAATAAGAAGGAGTTGTCACCAAAACAACGTGAAGAACTACTCAGAGCATTGAAAGCCCGTTTTGAGAAAAACATGAACCGCCATAAAGGTCTTGAATGGGCTAAAGTACAAGCAAAGCTGGAAGCTAATACTGAAAAACTGTGGTCACTCAATGAAATGGAAAGAACCGGCGGTGAACCGGATGTTGTCGGTCATGATAAAAAGACAGGTGAATACATTTTTCAGGATTGTTCAGCGGAAAGTCCTAAAGGCCGCAGAAGTCTTTGTTACGACCGTGAAGCGCTGGAGGCAAGGAAAGAACATAAGCCAAAAGATTCCGCTATGGATATGGCAGCTGCCATGGGCATCGAGCTTTTAACGGAAGGACAATATCGAGAGTTGCAGAGACTTGGAGATTTCGATACGAAAACGTCGAGCTGAGTGAAAACACCTTCTGATATCAGAGAACTCGGCGGCGCCCTCTTTTGTGATCGCCGCTACGACAATGTCTTCGTATATCACAACGGTGCGGAGTCTTACTATGCCGCTAGGGCATTCCGGGGCTCGCTAAGGGTCTAATTCTGCTTGCCGGCACATCAAGAGCCTTTCGTATCCACCGTGAACATCGCCAAGAGCGATCACTTCGGCGTGGGTGGTCCGTTCAATAACTGGGGGGGGGACCGATTCCAATCGCGAGCGTATGCCGACTGACGGTCCTCCGGGTGTTTCCTTTCCTTCTTCCCCTGCTTGTCATGCTTTTCCTGCTTATCGTGCTTGTCGTGATGGCACGAGGTAATACACAGCAGAGCCGTGACCGCGGCAACGACGATCGCCCGACCAGACATGTTTATTTGCATAGTCTTCACCTCGCCCGTGGAATTCCGATCTGGTCCAAGAGGTCTCTGTTCAACTCAGTTGCGGTGCGCCTGTTCCTCTATGAATTGGCAACGATGTTAAACGTTAGCTTAACATCGTCCTTGACCTTAGTCGTGCCGCCCGCGGCCGAGACTGGCTTGATGCCTAAATGGTCTGCCGCAGAGGGATCTCGATGTTGACAGGCTGAAACCCGAAGCGACCTTCCGCGGCCTCCAGTCGATAGAGACCCTTTTGAGTGCCGCACCATACGACGCCGCTGTGGTCCTCGAGCAGAGCGGTGAGCGAGCCGGCATAACGGTCTTCCCCCGGCACGACCACCGTGAACATAGGCTTGATGGGCACTGTATCAGTTGCGTTGATGACGCGATGCTGAGGTGGCGCTTTTGGATCGAAGCGGACCAGGCCGGCATTGGTGGCTATCAAGTATGAAATGAATCTTGGGGACCCTCCGACGCGCATAACATCCTTCAACGCCCTGAGGAGAGAGGCTATTGGAGTTGGACGCTTCTACTCGATTAACTCTTCTGCTTCCGGTCTGTCTCTGCAGACGCGATCACTCTAGTCACAGCGGCTCTTCGTGTCAAACAGAGAGAAAGGACGCGACCTCTCCAACTGCGATTGTCGTAGGAGCCGCTACCGAACCACCGAATCACCGCCTCTGAAAGGGTGTGATGTCAGACGCCTGACCGGCCCATCGCTTGATGGGATGATTGGTGGTAGTCCGGGCCCTCCGCCAGGAGGGCCCGAACCGAATCGCCAGGACTCTGCCAAACTCACATGTTTCGAAAGCTACAAGTCCGCAGTCGTCTTCATATTTGTATGAGTAGCGAATTGCGGTATACTCACCACCCACACCGAAGATGGCGGTAATGGTCTGCGGCCATTGCTTGCCAGTTGCCACAACCTGGCTGCGAGTGCGGTCCTACTAACAGCCTTTAACGCGCGGTTCGGTCCAACTGCAAGCCTTCCAGTGTTCTACAGCGGTGTCGGCCGATTCGCTCATCGGAGACCTAAATGTCCCGGAACGACCTTCACTCGCGCCTGATCGAGTTGTCCAGTGGCCTGCAGACGAATACCAAACATGAAGATGACTCGCTCGTGGAACTGGAGAAGCTCCTCGTGCGGTCGCGCATCGACGAACCGGCGAACATGACTCCGCGCGAGCTGTCTGTTGAACGGGCAGCGCTCTTTGCGCCGACGACCTTGAGCGAAGACCGTCAGCTACGACTGAGCCGGTTGGTGGAGAATCAGCCAATAGCAGAAGACCCACAGTTCCGAGTCTTTCGGCGAGAGACGCCAATGGTTGCACCGATGCTCGACCTCGCAGCGCCGTCGTGGGGGCGCGGCGCTCTTGCGGAGCAGACGGTAGGCCCAATTCGCGGTGTCGATGGACGGCTGTTCTGGTTCGATTTCTTTCCCATCATTCGACTGGTTCCGCTCTACTTCGCTGGCGACCCTCAGCCGGCAATGCTGTTCTTCGAACGCCAGCCCCTGTTGATCCTGGATCGGATTACAAGCCAGCACACATTAGTCAAATCGAGCCTCTGGATCCGGGCGAATCTCCTCGCGACGACGGCGCCGGCCGGCTCTTATGTGGGTTTGCGCGTGGAGGGAGGCAGGCTTCGATTCAGCGTGAATCCGGTGAACGCTAGTGGAAAGCTCACGATGCCCGCGGGGTCATCCTGCACCGTTGAGTTGCAAGTGTCGCCGTCGGCGGCGCCAGCGGCGGCGCCCGGACAAGCAGGACTGGACGCGGCAGAAGCGGTGTTGAACACGCCGGACCAGTTCTCGTTCGAGTTGAGGGCTTCTCGTGCAACACCGACAAACGTAGGGCGGGCCTC
>DASYSA010000040.1:0-8542 GCA_036003885.1 Blastocatellia bacterium
GATTATGGGTGCAACACCGAGACATACACCGACCCCAGCATGCTCGAAGTGGAAACCCTGGGAGCGTTGAGGAAGATGCCTCCAGATGGGAAAGCCGAGCACACCGAACACTGGTTCGTTTATCGCGTGGATATCGGCGACACTGAGGCATCGATTGATGAAAAGTTGATGCCGCTCATTCGCGCAACCAACCGATTCAGATAGGATTTAGGATTTAGGATCTAGGATTTAGGACCTTAGGATTTTGGGGTCCAGGATCCATTCCTGAATCCTCGCCCTAGATCCTAGATCCTAAATCCTATTTCCTATCTCGTGAATCTCGGCTCGATGTCGACAGGAACATCGCCGAGCTTGTCCAGCGCCTTCTGCATCGACGGCCTGACCGCCACATACTTGTCCAACATCGCCTTGGTCTTGTCGTAAGAGCCTTCGGCCTCGATCGTGAGTAAGTCGTGCGTCAGCTTGCGCACTGCTTCCTTGATTTTGGCTTCGTTCACGCTGAAAGTCCCGTCGCTCTCATTCACCGTGATCCCGCCCTCATCAACCAGATAATTGAACTGCATCGCGATGCCCTTGGCGTGCGCTTCAGTGAGTCCAAATCGAACCGACCGGAATATGCTCGCAAGAAAAGTCGCGTACATCTGCTGTTCCATCGGGCGTTCAACGACGCCCTTATCGATCAGATACTGAAGCGCCCACAAGCCGGTTATGTCGGCCTTGGCCTCCTCAATTGTCGAGTAGAGATCCTTGAGTTGCTTGCGAACAGTCGCTTCCTTGCCGTCGACCTTGATGTTGTGCGGACCGAGCCCGTGCATGAGCTCGTGCGCCAGAATATGAGTGAAGAAGGCGTCGAACGAAATGCGGGGCGCGTCTTTGGCTTCGAGCACGGCCTTCGAGATCGGCACCAGCACTTTGTTGAACTTGGCCTCCTGCATATTCTTCAGCATCACGCGCTTCGAGCCTTTCTCCTTCACAACTTTCTCATCATTAGGGAGGTTGAACGCGGCCGTCTGCACGCCCCGGTTTCCGTCGCCCGAGCTGAAGACCACGTCGACGACCCGAATCGGAGATGCCGCACCCAGCTTCGGATTGCGATACTTCGGATCGATGGGAAGGTTGTCTTCAAGCTCCTGAAGGTAACTGCTGAACTTCACAAGCTTCGCCGATTCCGCTTCATCGCGCAGCGTCACGAAAGCTTCGAAGGCCGCTTTGTAGCCGAACATCTCATCTTCATAAGTCTCATAGGGCCCGATGGTCACTTCGATAGGCGCGTCCAGGTCCATCCAGGCGACGTCACTGGCGTAGTAGTCGTCGGACTTAAATGCTTCGGCCCGTTTGGTCAAGAAGTTCTTCAGAGTTTGGTTAGTCGTCAGCGCCGCGGCTTCGGCAAGCAGCTTTGCCGCAGGATCAAGGAACTCTCGATACTCCTCGCTGTAGGGCACTGTTTTCAGTTTTCCATCCGGTCCCCGGCGAATCGTGTAGAAGAAGCCCGTGGCGTGCTGGCGTTGATCCTCAGTCAGCGTCGCGACCCACGAGTTGAACTCCTCCTTTGTCATGTCATCCGGATAGAAGCCTGCTTGAGGCGGCTTCTCGTGCGGCACGCCCTCGATGAATGGTTCGTTCTTATCGAGGCGCGACCACGGCCCTTTGTTGATCATGAAGTAATGCAGCCGCAAGTTGCCTTCGGCGCTCGTGTCGGCCTCGAGCTTCTTCTTCAGCGCTTCGTTGCCGCTCCAGACCTGGCGAAGATAGAGCGGGTCGAGCAGCTTGGCTGCTTCGATGATCTTGTCGAGTGCCTTCCGATCTCCTTCCGCCAGATGCGACGGGTCGGCCCCAATGTCGGTTGGAGCGAACCGCCGGATCTTTGCAGCCAAGGGCGATTCAGTCGGCATCTTAGGCTCCTCCCGCTTCTGATCGCTGCAACCAATAAGAGAGATACAAAAGACTACTGCCAGAGCTCCCCATTTCATCCATAGTTTCATCAATCACCTTCCTTGCGTCAGTTGGGATCATTGCAGTAACGGCAAACAGAGCCCTCGCCAGCGAATCCGCGAGTGATTACTGGCCAAATATCTTCGCGAACTCCTCAGGCGCCGCCTTGGGCTTTCGGTCATAGGTCATCAACCCGTTAATCTCCTGCTCGACGTCGGTGAGCTGAGTATAACAGTATCCGGCAATCGCAGAATTACCCCTAAGCGCTTTGACCAAGCCAGCCAGCCTTTCAAGCATCGCCTCCTTCGTCGGCTCGATTCCCGAATAACCCCACTCATTCGTGGCCTTCTCGCCGCCAACCCGATAAGCGATTCCCCCGAACTCGGTCATCAGCAACGGCGTGCCATTGTACTTGTAGCCGAATGCGAGCACCTCCTTGTGGTTGCGCGGAACACGAGTAGGCTCTGTTTCGAGCGACTTGTACTTCGCCGCCAGTTCTTCACCCGTTCGCGCGTAGTCGTGAAGCGTGAACAGATCGGTCGCGTCGGTGTGTTCCCAACCATCGTTGTCGATGACCAGCCTGGTCTGATCGAGCGAGCGAATCAGGTGGTACATCGTCCGAGCGTGTTCCTGCTGGGCGGCGTTGGTGAGAATGTCTCCGACACCCCAGCTCTCGTTGATCGGGACCCAGGCGATGATACTAGGGTGGTTGTAGTCGCGAGCTACGATCTGCTGCCACTCGTCGACAAACCGCGCGACGTACTCGTCGTTGTAAGCCTGCGCGTTGGCCATCTCGCCCCACACCAGCAAACCAAGCCGGTCGCACCAGTAGAGCCATCGCGGATCTTCAACCTTCTGATGCTTGCGAGCCCCGTTGAAGCCAAACGCCTTGGTCATCTTTATGTCCTGCTGGATGGCCTCGTCGGTTGGCGGCGTAAGAGTGCTCTCGGGCCAGTACCCCTGGTCGAGTACAAGCTTCAAGTAGTACGGTGCATTGTTGAGGTAGACCCTGCCTTCATGAGTGCTGACCTTGCGTTGTCCGAAGTAACTCTGGACCGTGTCGACCACCTTGCCCGCGACAATCAGCTCAACGGTGAGGTCATAGAGTGTGGGATGCTCCGGGCTCCAGAGGCGCTGGCGGTCGAGCCGCAACACGGCAACAGAGCGCGCTTGCCTGCACGCGATCTCGGCTTGAGCCTGCATCGCGTCAGCCAGCTTGGCCGTAACGCGAAGTTTCAAATCCGGAACATAGCGGCTCAAAACTGCCTCGATGCCGACCTCAGAGCGGTCGACGTCCGGCGTTACTCGCAATCGTGTCACGCGAGTCGCATCGACAGCTTCGATCCATACCGGCTGCCAGATGCCCGAGGTTCGCGTGTACCAGATCGACTGCGAGCGAGGCTGCCAGTACTGCTTGCCGCGGGGAATCGTCAGATCAGTCGAAGGATCCCACGCGCGCACCACGATCACATTGTCTGCGTTGTTCAGGTGATCGGTTACGTCAATGGAGAAGCCCACGTGTCCGCCGCGATGAAAGCCGGCGTGGATTCCATTGACCCATACCGTCGCCTCATAATCGACAGCCCCAAAGTTCAGGATCACTCGTCGACCGCGCCACGCTTGCGGGATCTGAACACTTCTGCGATACCAGGCCACGTCGTGAAAAGCCGTATCCGCGATGCCACTCAATTTGCTTTGGAAGCAGTAGGGAGTTTCAATCGTTCTGCCGAAGCGCCTGGACCCGGAAAACCATCGTTCAGCGAGTCCGCGATCGTCATCGTCGAACTCGAACTCCCAGCGGCCGTTAAGCGACTGCCAATCGCTGCGAACGAGGTCGGGGCGAGGATGCTCCGGCCGAGGCGGAGTTTGCCCTGCAGCGATATCAGGAACCACATTCAACAACAAGGCCGCAATCAGAACTAACCAACTCTGAGACCTCATCTCTCAGCCCTCCCCTCTTTTCACGTGCTACAAGCATTCAACCACTCCGTGGTTCTTTGGCTGCGTGCTACAAACATTCAACCGCTTCGTGGTTGACGGAGTCACTTCAGAGCAATCACTAGATTTCGATATGCCTTGCCCTTGTTCACGAGCACTGGCGCCGCCTCCCCTTTGGAGTGCCATACGATCTCACCCGGCATGCGGTGACGCAACGTCGCCTGACCCGAAGCCTCCACGGACTCATAGTTGGCTTCGTCCACGAAGACGATTATCTGATCGGTGGGTCGCGTATAGGCGTCGCGGCGTCCGCCTGCCGGTGTTAGCGATTCAGTAACTGTAACTCTGGCATTGTCCAGTTTCACACTCATGGTAGGAGCTGATTGGCGTCCTGCGTAGAAACTCATCGCGGCTATCAGCAGAACGATCACGGCTCCCAGCGTTCTTGTGCCTTTCATCTTCTTTCTAACCTCCGGTGGGAAAGAGAAGTGCTGAGTCCTGAGTGCTGAGTGGAAAGTGCTGAGTGCTGAGTCCTGAGTGCTGAGCATTGAGAGCTCGACCCACAACACTCGGCACTCTGCATTTTCTACTCAGCACTCAGCACTCAGCACTTTCTCTCAGCACTCAGCACTTTCCTCTCAGCACTTCTCAATGTGAGTCGCGCGCAACTGTCGGTCCGCTGCTGCCAACCAGAAAGTCGAAGTCCACTCCGTGATTCGCCTGCATCACATGCTCGACGTAGAGCTTACAGTAACCCCTGTTCGATACAGGCTCGGGTGCTTTCCACGCGGCTCGCCGGCGCGCCAGTTCGTCATCGGACACGTCCAAATGCAGCCTTCGAGCAGCCACATCCAACTCGATCAAGTCGCCATTCTGCACCAGCCCAAGCGTTCCGCCGGCCGCCGACTCGGGCGCAACGTGCAGCACCGCCGTACCGTACGCCGTGCCACTCATTCGCGCGTCCGAAATGCGAACCATATCGGTGATGCCCTTCTTCAATACCTTAGGCGGCAGAGGCATGTTGCCGACTTCGGGCATCCCCGGATATCCGCGCGGGCCGCAGTTCTTCAGCACCATCACACAGGTCTCATCCACGTCGAGCGCATCATCGTCGATTTTCGCATGGAAGTCTTCGATGTCTTCAAACACAACCGCTCGTCCGCGATGCTTCATTAACTCCGGGGAAGCAGCAGAGGGTTTTATGATCGCGCCGTCAGGGCAGAGATTCCCTCGCAGCACCACAAGCCCGCCTGTCGATTTGAAAGGCTCCTTCACGGTCATGATCACGTCGCGATTGTAGCAAGGCGCATCGGCTACATTCTCGCCGATCGTCTTCCCGTTGACCGTCAACGCGTCGCGATGTATCAGATCGCCAAGCTCTCGAATGACTGCCGGCAGTCCGCCCGCATAGTAGAAGTCTTCCATCAGGTACTTACCGGACGGCATCAAGTTGACGAGACAGGGCACGTCGCTGCCCAAGCGGTCCCAGTCTTCCAGCTCGAAGTTGACTCCGATGCGCCCGGCGAGGGCGAGGAGGTGAACGACTGCATTGGTCGATCCGCCGATTGCGCCGACCACTCGGACCGCGTTCTCGAAAGCCTCGCGAGTGAGGATATTCGACATCTTCAAGTCTTCCTTCACCATGTCGACGATGCGGCGTCCGGCCATGTGTGCCAGTGCGTATCTTCGCGAATCTACCGCCGGAATAGCCGCGTTGTGAGGCAGTCCCATGCCCAGCGCTTCCACAATGCTGGCCATCGTAGATGCCGTCCCCATCGTCATGCAGTGTCCCGCGGAGCGACTCATGCACGCTTCGGCTTCGCGAAAGTCGCACTCGCTCATCAGGCCGCAGCGCACTTCTTCGCTGAACTTCCAGACACTCGTGCCCGAGCCGATATCCTCGCCTCGGAACTTGCCGTTGAGCATTGGCCCGCCCGATACGGTGATCGTGGGCAGATTGCAGCTTGCAGCGCCCATCATTAGCGAGGGTGTCGTCTTGTCGCAGCCAACCAGCAACACGACGCCGTCGAGTGGATTCGCGCGGATCGTCTCTTCAACATCCATGCTCGCGAGATTCCGGAAGAGCATAGTTGTGGGCCTCATCAGTGTCTCGCCCAGCGACATGACCGGGAATTCGAGCGGGAACCCTCCCGCCTCGTAGACTCCTCTCTTTACGCGATCGGCAATCTGGCGGAAATGGGCATTGCAGGGCGTAAGCTCCGACCAGGTGTTGCAGATGCCGATGACCGGCCGCCCGTCGAACAGGTGCTCGGGTAATCCCTGATTCTTCATCCAGCTTCGATAGATGAAGCCGATGCGATCCGTCGAGCCAAACCATTCCGAACTGCGAAACTTCCCTTTCTTATCTTGAGACATTGGTCAATCTCCTGGAAATCCGAAGAGCATTGTTGGAAGCGTGCAGCAAGTTATCACGAGATGACAGGAGGAGCCAACCGCTAGTTCGATAATGAACTCAAGGCGCGGGGCCACGAATTACACAAATAGCACGAATGATCACGAATAATCCGTGTCGATACGTGTAATTCGTGCAATTCGTGGCCCCCCTTTCTGAACTCTCCACCCCCAGGACGCTTGAAATCGACTCGCTCAGCCCGTAGCATGCGGAAGTACCCAGAAGGAGAGTCAATGTCGGGCGTTATCGATCGCCGCCGGTTCATCAGAGATATGGGAATGAGCGCGGCTGCGCTTGCGCTGCTTCCTCGCCTCGCACGAGCCGAGAGGCGCGGAGGCCTCCGCCTGGCTGGTGCTCCTCAAAACGTCGTAATCCTCGGCGGTGGACTCGCTGGACTCGCGGCAGCTTACGAACTCAAACGAGCCGGCCATAAGGTGACGATCCTTGAAGCCCGCAAGTTTCCAGGCGGGCGGCTCCAGACCATCAGAGATTTCTCCGAAGGACTCTACGCCGAGGCCGGACCCTCCTCGTTTCCTCAAGACCATGAATTCACCTGGGGATATGCCAGCGATTTCGGGCTGCCGATGCGCACGGCCTACAAGATCGGGCTCGATCAAATTGCCCTCATTCGCGGGAACCGCTTTCGAATAGGGCCGGGAGGACCCGCCATACCCCTGGACTTGAAAGCAAACGAGCGACAAGCCGGCGTCGGCGGCCTGACCTCTCTGTACCTTGGCGAGTTCATGCGGCAGATGGGTAATCCGAGAAAGCCCGGTTGGCCGCCGGAAAGCCTCCGCGCAATCGACGCGCTCTCACTGAAGCAACTGCTCCGGAATCAAGGCGCAAGCGAGAGTGCCATCGACATCATCGAGGCGTCATCGCTCGGGCTCTTAGGGTTTGGGCTCGATTCGTTCTCGGGCCTCGATGGCGCCCTCACCGAAGCGATTTCGACAGGAGCCATTTTCTATGAAATAGTCGGCGGCAACGACCAGCTGGCCCAGGCGCTCAAGAAGAAAGTCAAGAAGCAGTTCAAGAAGAAGTGCATCGTGACTCGCATCGAACAGAACACGACCGGTGTGACAATCACCTACACGAGCGACGGCGAGATTCAGACGATTGCCGCCGACCGCGCGGTCTGCGCGCTTCCGTTTACGGTGCTCAGAGACATCGAGGTCTTTCCGGCGTTCTCTGAGGGGAAGCAGCGAGCGATTCGCGAGCTCAAGCTGACGCCGGTTACACGAACGTTCATGGAGTTTCGATCGAGGGTGTGGGAGCAGGACCGGCTGGATGGCTACGGCATCACCGACCTCGAGATTCAGAACACCTACTCGCCGACGCTAACCCAGCCCGGCACCCGAGGGTTGTTGGCTTCCTACGCCGGCGGACAGAGGGCGCTCGACCTTGGGGCTTTGAGTGAAGACGACCGCCAATCGCGAGTGCTTCGCAAGAGTGGAGACCTGTTCGGGGGACTGAACGCTCTGTACGAAGGCGGGACCAGTCAGGTCTGGCAAGACGACGAATTCGCGCGCGGAGCCTACACCTACTTTGAGCCCGGACAGCTAACCAACCTGCTCCCCGAGGCGCAGCGCGCGGAAGGCCGCATACACTTTGCTGGCGAGCACACTTCGGCGTGGCACGGGTGGATGAACGGAGCGCTCGAGTCAGGCAACCGCGCCGCCGACGAGGTGAACAAGGCCGAGTCAGCCGAGGCTGTGGTAATCAGGTCTGAAAGCGACCTCCGCGTCTAACCCCGACTTTGACTCGTCTCTCATATCACCTGTTCAGCTCACTGCAGTTGCTCGTCCGATGATCTCGCGTCTTTGATCTCTTGCGCCCTTCTGTTTGTCCGCTCGGCCAGCACAAGTCCGAGTCCAACCAATGCCAGGCCCACGATGCCACCGGCTAAGCAGTAAAGCGTGAGAAAAAAGCGAAACCAAAGTTGCTCCTCAAGATCCCCGGATCTTAGGAACAGTTCCAACCTGGGCTCGGTCGGGTTAAGGAACTGCAGGTCTTGTCTATTATCGACGGCCAATGTGTAGATCCCCGGGGTGACGTCCTCCTCGGAACGAAGCAAGTTATATCGCACCTGGCCATTCCACAAAGAACCTGCGGAAGAGAAACGCACTCTCCTCTCGACAACGGTGCCGTGTTCGTCCGAGACGGTCACGTGCATGTCGCAGTGAATCTTTTCGAACGGTTTCGCGGCGTCGAGATCGCCCTTGATCTGGAGAGGTCCCTGCGCTTTGCACACCAGATCGA
>DASYSA010000041.1:0-13249 GCA_036003885.1 Blastocatellia bacterium
GAGGAAGAACTGCGACAGTACTTCCACCATATTAACAATGTCAAGAAATACTAACGCCAGACCGCAACTATCGCACTAACATCGCCCGTGTAACCAGGGTGCAATGAGCGGTTGTTCATCTCCTCGCTCCGAAGATGATCCTTTCTAAGTATGTTGCGGCCCGGGGTGCAATCAATCATCCGGGCCTTTCCCTTGATTACAGTATTTCAAGGAATGCTGGTTGCTGAATGAAGAACGAGGAGTATAATCACGTCGGCTGGAATGAATCTCTCACCTCCGCGAGTTCCTTATGTCTTCCTCATCCGGAACGATAAGCAGGCTGCTGGTGGAGTGGCGCGACGGCGATCAGACTGCGCTCGATAGGCTGGTCCCTCTGGTATATAGGGAGTTGCGCCGGTTGGCAGGTTATTACATGCGCCGCCAGCGCGCGGACCATACTCTACAAACCTCGGCGTTGATCAATGAGGCTTACCTGAGACTGATCGACCACAAGAACATGCGATGGGAGAATCGATCTCACTTCTACGCGGTAGCCGCGCAGGCGATGCGGCGCATCCTGGTGGATCACGCTCGAAGCCACGGCTATGCAAAACGAGGAGGAGGCGCGCTCAAGGTGTCGTTTGATGAAGCGGTCATTGGCGCCCAGGAGCGCGGGGAGGAACTGATCGCGCTCGACGATGCGTTGAAAGATCTGGCAGCCATCGACCCGCGCAAGTCTCAGATTGTCGAATTGAGATATTTCGGCGGGCTGAGCGTAGATGAGACCGCGGAGGCCCTCGGGGTGTCGCCTGTCACAGTAATGCGCGACTGGCGAAGCGCCAAAGGCTGGCTGCTGAGAGCGATCAGCAAGACCAACCAATGACTCTTGAACGATGGAAGCAAATAGATGAGCTGGCCCAGGCCGCGCTCGAGCGCGGAGGCGATGAACGCGCAGTCTTTCTCGACGAAGCCTGCGCGGCTGATGATTCGCTTAGGGGTGAAGTAGATTCCCAGATCGCTTATCAGCAACAAGCGAGCAAGTTTCAAGCGGGCGACCGATATCAAACGGACGCCCGCCTTGATCTCGCTCACCTGGGCGTGGCCAGCAGCAGGACGGTGCGTCCGTCGGTAAGCTGCGCTGTAAACGCCACATGGCCCCGGTCACTGATGATTGCCCTTGTCGCACTGACGATCGTGCCGACACCGGGAATCACCGTCCCCGTTCGGGCAAGCACGAACAATGAGCCGGCCCGCGACCTGAAGTACACCCCCGTGTCAGGCTTGCCGTCACCATCCACATCGTTGTCCAGTGTCACGTTAACGCCTGCCTCGCCGCGGTTGTTCAGGGTGTAATTACCGATGATGCCGCCGGCGGTCACGACATTCCCACCACCGGGCATCGCATCGCCAGGGCGCGCCACGGGCACGATCTCGCCGGAGGAGTAAAGGAAGACGCCGATTCGCTGAGAAATCCCTGGCGGCTCCGTCAGGTCGCCGTTGAAAAGGATCTCGCCGCGGTTATTGATTTGAGGAGCGGTTGCGAACCGAAACTTACCTCCGCCGGGAGCCGGATCACCCTGATGCGCAATTGCCTGAATTTGGTTTGTGCCCGCCGGGATGAAGTAAACGCTAGAGGGACAGCCGAGCCGCCGATTCTGCCCGCCGCCCACATTGAGGCACTCCTCGCCGGCCACGTGGCCATCGAAGGCTACATCGCCAGCGTCGTTGATCCAAGGCCGTGTGGCATAGTCAAAGCTGCCGCCTCCGGGCGCTGGATCTCCTGGAGCAGCCACTTTGCGGGTCTCGCCGCTGTTATCAGCCCGGAAGATACCCATGCCCAGACCAGAATAATCCTCGCCGGCAACGTGGGTGCCCTGCTCGGTCCGCACGATTCCGCTGAAGACAATATCGCCGCCCTTGTTTTGGCAGGGCTGAACGTGGGCTCCCTGAAACGTCCCACCAGCCGGCGCCTGGGTGATATAAGGCACGACCACGGCGCTCAGGGTTCCATTTGACCTGGAGAAATGATAGACGCCCGAATTCACTCCGGCTGGAGGCGGGACATTGATCGGGAGCAGGCTCACTGCGAAAACCACATCGCCCCTCTTGTTGATTGAGAGGAAAGGCCATACGTTTCTGCTGAAAGTGCCCCCGCCGGGCGCCTCCTGGCCGACCCGGGCAATCTGGGAGAGCTGCCCGTTGCTGGCAACAAAGACGCCCTGGCCAAGGTCGCTGCCTCCCTGAGTCATTTGAATGTTGGCGGCGAATGCCAGCTCGCCGCGTTTGTTCAGGCTAAATGGGGCAAAGTTGTTGGTAAAGAAGCCACCCCCGGGAGCGGGATCGCCGAACGCACCGAGCACGCCGAAATCGTACTCTTTTTGCTGCGCCAAAGGCGCTTGCATTGGCCAGGTGGCAACGCTCAAAACCAACATTAGCGAAAAGATTCCCAAGACCTTGATCAAGTTTTTGTTCTTCATAGGATTGTCCTCTTCCTTTGGATCCGACTTTGGCTCGCTGCCAATTCGCTCAACAGAGCCGATACGACGCGGTCTGAAAAACTTCAGCGGGCCGCGGTGGGGATCCGTTGAACCGAAGGGCACTCTCTTTTCTGCCCTCGAGTACTAAGTCGGGAATCGCGTCCGGGAACTATCAGTGGCCCCGCAACTATTTCAGGAATGCTGGTTGCCGAATGAAGTCCGTGGAGTATAATCACCTCGGCTGGAATGAATCTCTCACCTCCACGAGTTCCCTATGTCTTCCTCATGCGGAACTATAAGCAGACTGCTGGTGGAGTGGCGCGATGGCGCTAAGACCGCGAGGTGCTCGGAGTGTCGCCTGTCACAGTAATGCGCGACTGGCGAAGCGCCAAAGGCTGGCTGCTTAGAGCAATCAGCAAAAGCAACCAATGACTCCTGAACGATGGAAGCAAATAGATGAGCTGGCCCAGGCCGCGCTCGAGCGGGGAGGTGACGAGCGCGCAGCCTTTCTCGACGAAGCCTGCGCAGGCGATGATTCGCTGAGGGGTGAAGTAGATTCCCAGATTGGTTTTCAGCAGCAGGCCAGCAAGTTCCTCGAAGAGCCCGCGTTCAACCACGCCGCGGAGTCGATGGCAGATTCTCAAACTGAAACTGAATCACTGGAAGGGAGGACCATCAGTCACTACAGCCTCCTGCGCAAACTGGGTGAGGGTGGCATGGGAGAGGTGTATCTCGCTCAGGACACCTCGCTCAGCCGCAAGGTCGCCATCAAGTTCCTCTTGCAGCATAAAGTCGCCGGCGAACAAGGTAAGAAACGTTTCGTGAGGGAAGCTAGAGCAGCCGCCGCGCTCGATCATCCTCATATCTGCGCAGTCCACGAAGTCGGGGAAGAAGCCGATCACAGCTTCATCGTAATGCAGTACGTCGAAGGCGAGACACTCGCAAGCCGCATTCAGCAGAAACCAATCGAGTTTCGCGACGCGCTCGACATCGCCGTGCAGATCGCGGACGCGCTGGCCGAAGCTCACTCTCACGGAATCATTCACCGCGACGTCAAGCCGCAGAACATAATGCTCACAGCGAGTCGGCAAGTGAAGGTGCTCGACTTCGGGTTGGCAAGAGTGATTCGCGAAGCCTCCTTGATTGACAGAAGTGGAGAGACTGAGAGCGTCCTGAGCGTGCCGGGCCTGGTTATCGGCACGGTGAATTACATGTCGCCCGAGCAGGTTCGAGGAGAGGAGTTGGACGCGCGCAGCGACATATTCAGTTTCGGAGCGGTGCTCTACGAGATGCTGAGCGGGATACATCCCTTTCAAGCCGAGAGCGCGGGAGCGACGATGGCGTCGATCCTGACGAAGGACCCGGCGCCGCTTGCGCGCTACGCTTCTGAGGTGCCCGATGAGTTGCAGCGAATCGTGCGCAAAGCGTTGAGCAAGGATAAGGAGGCAAGGTATCAAACAATCCAAGACCTTCTAATAGATCTCCGAGAGCTGAAACAAGAGTTGGAGTTTGAAGCGAAACTGGAACGCTCGACTGGGCAGGAGTTTCGGGATGGAACGACGACGAAGGAAGGAGACACGCACGGCGGTAGGGCGGAACCGGACACAGCACCCCAGCAGACAGTTCAGACCGGCGAATCATTCACCCCGAGCACGACCTTCAGCACCGGCGTCGTTATCGGCAAAATCAAGCGCCACAAGCCAGTCGTTTCGCTCACTCTCGTAGCGCTAGTGATCGCCGCGGTCGCCGCTTACTTCTACTTCAACCACAAACCAGTCCTGACCGACAAAGACACAATCCTCCTGGCCGATTTCGACAACACAACGGGCGATCCGGTCTTTGACCGCGCGATCAGGCAAGCGCTTGCGGTGCAACTCGAGCAGTCTCCCTTCCTGAATATCTTCCCCAACGAACGCGTGCAAGAAATGCTGCTTTTCATGGAGCGTAAGCCCGACGAGCGTTTGACGCGGGAAGTGGCGCGGGAGATCTGCGAGCGAGTTGGTTTAAAGGCGATGTTGGTGGGCTCGATTGCTCCACTCGGGAGCCATTACGTCATCGCAATCGACGCGGTCAATGCTCACACCAGCGACGTGCTGGCCCGCGAACAAGTAGAAGCGGAGAGCAAAGAGCAGGTGCTAAGCGTGCTGGGCAAGGCGGCCACGCGCCTGCGCGAGAAACTGGGCGAGTCTCTCATCACGATCCAAAAGTTCGACGTGCCGATCGACCAGGCCACGACGTCGTCGCTCGAAGCGCTCAAAGCCTACTCTGCCGGAACACAGTTGGGCCGAATGCGCAGGTACGCCGAATCCCTTCCTTTCCTGAAGCGCGCGGTCGAACTCGATCCCAACTTCGTCGGGGCCTACGCCGGACTGGCAACCAACTCCTCGAATCTCGGTGAGAAGGAGTCTGGCAGACAATACGCCACGAAAGCGTTTCAGTTGCGCGGACGCGCCAGCGAGCGGGAAAAGCTGGGGATCGAGTCGGGCTACTACCTTTACGTCACTGGAGAATTGGAAAAGGCTATAGAAGCGCTCGAGTTGCTGAAGCAAACGTATCCCCGCGATCCAATCGTCCGCACCAATCTGGGCTTTCAATACAGCCAACTCGGGAACTACGAAAGAGCGCTCGAAGAAAGTCGGGAAGCCCTTCGCCTGAACCCCTCCTGGTTAAATAACCATCTGAACGTCGCGTCCGTACTCATACGCCTGGGACGCCATGACGAGGCCAGGGAAGTACTGCAACGAGCCGGGGCACAGAAACTCGGTCCCGCCCCGGGAATTCATCAGATGCTCTACCGTGTTGCCTTCCTTCAGGGGGACGCTGCTGCCATGCAGGGCGAGTTGGAGCATTTTCGCGCGAGTCCCGGCCCAGAGTCTTTCTGGTTCTTCTCGCTTTCGGCATGGACCGCCGAGGCCAATGGGCAGCTTCGAAAAGATCGGGAGATGACCGGTCAGGTGGCCGAAGCCCTCAAACAGCGGAATCAGCGAGAACGCGCCGCTGAAGAAACGGCGAGGAATGGCAGCGCGGATGCGCTCTATGGACATTGTGAGTTGGTACAGAAAGATGCTGCCGGCGCCCTCGGCATCGTGAGAACACCTGAACTGCTGCGACGCGCCGCTCTTGCATTCGCTCTCTGCGGTGATCTCAGCCAGGCACAATCTCTCGCCGACGAGGCTGCCAGACTCCAGCCCACAGATACACTGGCGAACACGATTTGGCTGCCCGTGATCCGCGCGGCATTGGCCATACACAGCGGCAATCACGCCAAGGCCATCGAGTTGTTACAGGTGGCCCGTCGATACGATCGCGCAGACCAATTCTCCGCACACTACCTGCGCGGCCTGGCCTATCTTGGGCAACGCTCCGGCGTGCAGGCCAGAGCCGAGTTTCAATTCATCCAGGACCACAAAAGCCTCGATGCCTTCTCCCCATTTTATCCGCTCGCGCGCCTCGGCCTGGCGCGCGCATATGTCGTTTCCGGTGACATCGAACAAGCGCACAAGGCCTATGAGGATTTCTTTGAGCTTTGGAAAGACGCCGATGCGGATTTGCCAATCTTGATTCAAGCGAAGAAAGAGTATGCGGGTCTGAGATGAGAGATGGAACCCGATTAACTTCTCTGCAGTAGGCGGAGCTACGATGAGTTGTTGCGTCGAATTTGACCAGGCGTTTGAAGAGGGCGTTATCGTCTGGGCCCCGCCTCAGGAGATCACCGACGGTCCCATGATGAATCAGATCATCTCGGAGTACTTCCTCAGGAAGCCGCGCGAGGGCGGATACAGCTACTACGCAATCAACTATTGCCCGTTCTGCGGAATGCCGCGCTCACTCGCAAAGCAGGGGTTGATCTGATTGCGGATTGAGGAAGCCGGCAGGATGTGGAAACTGCAACTGAGATACGACAATCACGAAGGAACACGAAGAGCGTAGGCACTTAGTTGGTGCAGCAGGTTCACCAATCCGCATGCCGCATTCGCATTCCTCCTAGTCTTCTTCTTCCGGAGCCGCTCCGGCAAAACCTCGAGTCCTGAAATGCTGGTGCACCGCAGCCGCCATCTGTTCACGTGTAAATAATTCAGGCTTGTTTGCGCCTTTCACCTCAACACCCTTCACCACAAAGTTGTCGGCCGCCGCGATGACATCATCGACCCGAAAGTCCCTGGCCTCGTCGGGAATCTTCGCCTGACCTCGCGTGTTGATCACGACCACCCGGCCCGACCCGCGATCGGTCATCTGCACCTCTACTCGATTATCTATTGCGTAACGTCTCAAGTCATTAAACTTCAATTCCATTCGCACCTCGCTTTAATCTCAATCTCCCGAGCGTGAGTTCCCATTCGAGCCTGGTCGCGGACGCGCCGGCGGCTCGTCGAAGTCGTCGAGTATCGCTTCGGCCACTGTCGACCTGGTCTGTGGAAGTCCAAGCGATCGCTTCGCAAGACCCTTCAGTTCGACCCATTCCTCGAGCAGCGCGACCTGAGGCTCGATCAACCCTTCGATCTCCACCTCTTCACCAGGCTTGAAGTTCAACTCGCATGCCTGAAGCTCCGCGGGCTTGGCGGGATTGAAGATCGGGATGCCCCACTTGCGACAGATAATCGGTCGCGCTTCGTAGATCGAACACGCATCGCCGACTAGCGCGGGACACGCCAATCGAAGCCCCGGCCTGGGTGTTATGGCTTCCTCTTCATCGGACTCCTCGTCCTTGCCGATCAGCTTCCTGGCGTCCGCCACGTACTGTCGCGCGCCTGTTCGTAAGCGGTCCCGTTCCCCCTCAGGCATCGCCTTTATCGCGCGAGAGATGTACGCGGCTTCAATGCGAGAGATCGAGAACATCTGGCTGCAACACATCGAGCAGCCCCGCCGGCACTGCATTCGCTCGTCGAATTTCTGGTACACCCGGCGAAACTCCGCGTCCACCGCGGAGACATGTTGTTCGTATGCGCTGAAGATATCGTCTGGGTGCATGGCATTTCCATCGCTGCGGGCGCTAGTTGCCTCTCACATTGAAATCGGCAGTGAGTCCGAAGCCGTCAAGAGGTTCCTTCGATTTCCTTTGATGCGGCATCCTGTAATTAACACCCCTCTTCAGAGGCGTGTCTTTGGCAGCGAGGGCCTCAGAACTGTTTCAACAGTTTTGCGGCATCGAGGCAACAAACCGTTGAAACGGTTGCGACCCACGCCGGAGCCGTAACACCCAACTGAAGTTGGGTGTTAACGAGAAAGCGTAATCGAATTCGCCGTGACAGTCCACTAGTCGTTCAGTCGACCAGATGGCCGTGAGTCGAAAAGTCATATTCGGGGTCCAGATCAAACGCGCGCTGCCATGCCCGAATGCCCCCGTCTACATCGCCCAGCGCAAAGTAGATCAGCCCAAGCGCGTGATGGATGAAGGGATGCTCTGAAGAGAGGTCCAGGGCTTCGTGGTAGTGTGTCGCGGCTTCCGGCCAGTTCCGGCGGTCGAATGCCTGTTGGGCACTCCTGACCGCGGCGGCCCAGAAATGTCCCTCCTGGTCCGGGCCGCTTTGAACAGGAATTCGACTGCTCGAGTTCAACACTTCTTTAGCCAGCCGGGAGAACTCATCCTTTGCAGGCGACTCGTTGAAGATCGCAACTGAGTGCAGTAGCTCTTGAACGCCGCGGTTCAGCCAGTCCGGTTCACGCTCGTCCGAGTAGATCAGCCGCACGGCCTTGCGATAATGCTCACGGCTTGCGAGCAGGGCTTCGGTGCGGATGAGAAATTCTTCGGCTTTGTGATGGTGAGGGTCGATCTCGAGGGCGCGGCGATACGACGAGGAGGCCTCATCCAACCTGCCCACTGCCCCGACTGCGCTGCCGAGCAGGTAGTGAGCGTCAGCGTAGTTCGAGTCGGCGGATATGGCCCGATTCAGCGCTTCGACGGCCAGGTCCGCCTGTCTCGTTTCGAGATAGCAGAGCCCGAGATAAAACCATGCGTGAGGGTTTTGCGGCGCTTCGACGGCCGCGGAGCTGAACCTTTCAATGGCATCGTCAAACTCGGCGACTCCAAGCGCTGCCAGGCCTTGCTCTATCAACTCCTCGGGCGTTCCTTCGCTCGACATTGAACCTCCACTTCGGGAAAGCCGATCACGCAAGGGCGTTAATCCGCCTGATGACTTCTTTGGCAAGTGATGAATAGTCTTCGGCGCCATCGCTCGACGGAGAATACTCGAACACCGACTTGTGTGCTTGCTGGGAATAGTCAAGCTCAGCGCGCTCGCGGATCATGGTGCGCAGCACTCGGCCGCGGAAGAGTTTCTTCGCTTCTTGTCGGACCGCCTCGGGTCCTGCCTTGCGCGTAGTATAGAAGGTCATTACGACGCCGGTTCGTTCGCTGTCGATACGGGCCTCCCGAGCGTGCCCGTCGATAAACTCAATCATCTGTTCGATCGAGCGCAATCCGAGCCAGGTCGACATGCAAGGAATCAGCAGATAGTCCGACAGCGAAAGAGCAGCCGTGGTCATGCGTCCAAGCTCGGGCGGGAGATCGAACAAGACGAAGTCAAACTCGTCGTCCCCGGTTGCCCGCTTGAGGGGCGCTGTGATCGCTCTCAGTCCGTCCGCTCCGGCCGCGGTGCGGGCGAGGCGAAGACCGCCGCTCGGCAGAAGCCAGATTCCCTCGCGCAACTCCGTGGGTTCAGCCGATCCGCCCTCGAGGACCGAAGCGACCGTGCCCGACGAGCGATCGAGTCCGGCCAGAAACCTCAAATTATCCTGAGGGTCGCAATCGACAAGCAGCACCTTCGCCCCGGCAAGCGCAAGTCCGAACCCGAGGTTCCAGGTTGTGGTGGTCTTTCCGGTTCCACCCTTGGATGCACCAATAGCAATGTGTTTCATGTTCACCTGTAGAAATAAATCATGATGGCCGCCTGGACTGTCAGGTCCACCTCTCCCGGTTTGCCGGCTCTTAACCGGCGCCACGCAAAACACGTCCCTCCAAGGCGGTTTTCTATTTCTGCAGAATTGGAGCTTCGGAACCTGAACTTGAAGCCTCTGCCTCCCCGACGGGCTCCGCCACATTATCCGGCGGAACCTCGAGCCGCTGAATCCCCTTGTAGGCGAGGTAATGGTTATACCCGACCATCATCAATCCAACAACCGGAACGGCCAGAAAAATGCCGATGAGCCCGCCAATCTCGGCTCCGCATAGAATCGCGATCACAACTACCAGCGGATGAATCTTGATCCCGTGACCGACTATCTTAGGATAGATGACATAGTCCTGAACGATCCGAAGCACGAGAAGAAACAACGCCGCTATGACTGCTGTCTGCCACGACTCGGTCAGTCCGAGACCGCATATGACAATAGCGGAGATCAGCGGCCCAACCAGGGGCACGAACTCCAATACTCCAGCCACCGCTCCGAGCACCAATGCGTAGGGTACCCCAATCACCCCCAGGCCCGCGGTTACCAGCATCCAGATCACAAGGCACGCCGTGAGCTGTGCCCTGATATAAGCCGCCAGAGTGCGGCTCACATCAAGCAAAAGCCAATGCACGCGTTTTCTGAGACGCTCCGTCGGCATGAACGAGACGATCTCCTGTTCAAACAGAGCGGCATCCTTCAGCATAAAGAACGCAAGGACTGGTACGAGGATCATCCACGGCAGGTAAGTTAGATAGCCCAGTATGGCGCCCACTACGTCCTGCAACCACGGCAGGAGCGAATCGGCGACCTTGCCCGACGAACTAAGCACCGAGTCACGCCATTCCTTGGGCAGCTTCAGATGACGCATCCAACTGTTTGCGTCGTTCATGCTGTTGTTAACCGACGTGGTGGCTGATGAGATATACCTCGGCAGGTTCTTCGCCAACTCGGTGATCTGATCCCACAGGAGCGGCCAAAGGAGGCGCAGGCCAAGGAAGAGCAGGCCTCCAATCATCAGATAGACCATCCCAATTGCAGCGCCTCGCGGCACCTTTAGTTCACGCTTGCCCAGGTAGACGGGCTGCTCGACGAAACGGACCAGCGGCGCAATCAAATAGCAAACGAAGACAGCGAGAATCAACAGGAATAACAGCGCGCGAATCTCGTAGAGAAACCACAGGGAGAGAATAACGGCCGCCAGGAGCAAAATTACCCTGACGATCACGAGTGTCCAGACGCGAATCATCTCGGACTGTCTGAACGATCTCTTCTTCAACCTGACCTCCATTGGGTACCGCTCCGGGCCGAGGGCAGTATAGCACAATGGATTCGGGCCAGTCAGACGGATGTGACTCACTCCAGTGTCCGTCATGTTTGGGCCATCTTGGAGTGCTTCGAAGGGCCATGTCTTCGTTCCAAAAGAGAAGCGGCCCGGACACTCAGCCCGGGCCGCTTCTCACAGAATTCAAGGGTGCGCGAAACCTTCAATTCCTCCGAATCTCACCGCCGCGCGCCGCAGCAGCCCGTTCGCGACGAATGTCCTCAGCCATTGCCTTTGCCTTGGGCAGTTCTGCAATCGCGTGCTGCATCTGAATATCCCGCTCCAGCAATACCTGCAACGATGCCTCCTGGCCGTAGGCAGCCGTAACCACTTCGCTTCGGATCTGGGTCTTCAGGAAATCCGCGTCCTTGTCGACTCGCGCTTCGTCCACCTTGAGGTCTTTATGTTCGCGCAGGAAGACCTTGAACGCCGCCAGCACCTTAGGGGTAACCACATACTCTTCATCTCCCAGGCGATGGTTGTGATCCGCGTTGTGATCAACCTTGAAGTCACCCAGACCGGGCACCTGCCCTGCTACGAGGACCCTGGCGAATTGGAATACGGGCTCGATCCAGAAACGCCCCAATTCCAATTCTCGCGCGGGGAGCTTCACCGCCACATCGGGCTGGATGCCCCCTCCGCCATAGACCGTTCGACCCGCGTCCGTATGCTTCTCATCGTTGCGGTTCACCGCATCCTTATCACCGCGCTGCAGGTAATAATCGTAGAAGGACTTGCCGCTGTAGTCGCGCTGGATCAGCCGTCCGCTGGGTGTGTAGTAGTGACCGGTTGTGAGCGTTAGCCCCGACCCGTCCGATAGCGTGAAAACGGTTTGAACCAGGCCCTTCCCAAAGCTGTTTTCTCCAACCAGTCTCGCGCGATCGTGATCCTGAAGCGCACCGGCCACAATCTCAGCCGCTGAAGCCGATGAGCGGTTGATTAGAACGACCATTGGATAGTCTTCCGGGCTCGGGTTGTTGGCTGTGAAGTCGCGATTCGGAAAGACGTCAGGACGGCCACGCATTGAGAGCACCTTCTGGCCCCTGTAGAGAAAGTTGTTAGACACCCGAAACGCCTGTTCGACAAGCCCGCCGCGGTTGCCACGCAGGTCCAGGAGCAACGAAGTCATGCCGTGCTCTTTGAGGTCCCGCAACGCGTCGCGAAGCTCCCGGTCAGTAGTGGTGTTGAATCCGCGCGACATGCTGATGTACCCGACGCCGTTCCCGAGCAAAAAGTAATTTGGTATCGACGGCAGAGAGACTTCTGCCCGGATCAGCTTGAACTCCAGAGGCTGAGCGACACCGAGCCGTGATAGTTTGACCGTCACAGGTGTGCCGACCGATCCTAACAGCTTGCTTGAGACCTGCGATGAGCTCCAACCTTCGGTTGACTGCCCATCGACTTCAATTATCTGGTCGCCAAAACGGATGCCCGAGCGGTGAGCCGGCGTGCCGTTAAAGGGAGAGGTTATGTAAACTTTGCCATTGCGCTGCGCGATCACTGAACCTATGCCAAAGTAACGGCTGCGCTGGTCGTTCTGAAAGTCTTCCCACTCCTTGCGGTCGAAATAGCCCGAATGCGGATCCAGAGTGTGCAGCATTCCGAGGATCGAAGCCTTTGTCAGCCGGTCCCATTCCACCTTCCCAGCGTAGTTTTCCTGGGCGACCAGAATCGCTTTCGTAAAGTCCTCAGCTATTCTCCTCCGGGCAGGACTGTTCTCATCACTCTGCGACTGGGCTCGCTGACCAGAGTGGGCGCCGGCAAACGTGAGAGGCATGACCAGCGCTACCACCAACAACCAGTACCGTCTCTTTGATCTCATTTCAGCTAATTCTCCTCGGTCAAACTTAGGAGCGAGCGTGAAACCAGGAGCTCACGACTTGAAAAGTGACGCCCGGTCTCAACACTCGCATTCTAACGGAAAGCACTTCTGAAAACAACAGTGAGCATAACCTGTGAATTTCCGCGATCGGCCTATCGACAGAGACTGTTGACGTTCGTAGTACAATAGGTCAGAAAAAGAACATTCTGCCCCACTGGTAATAATCCGTCACGCCGCCAATCCGCATTCGCCCTCCAGGCGCTGCGCATGGAGGAGATCCCATCATGAAGAAGATCATCGCAATCGCCGCGCTGACCCTTACCCTGTCGGTCCTTTCCAGCGCACAAACAGTCGCCACTACGAAGACCGTCTGCAAAGGTGACGCCATTCCTGAGGGCTATACCACTGTCGGCGAAACGCAGTCCAGTGACTGTCCCAATGGCGCCTGGGTCATAAAGCAGCGAGCAACTTCGAAGCCCAGGTTTGAACAGTCGGCCGCCGGCTCTCCCCGGATGGCAGAAGAAAACTCAACCGGCGTTGGAAGTTCGCGGGGGCCTGCTTCGACAAACGACGCTCTTGAGTTCGCCAGGAAGGCATTTGAGATGTTGTCGCGCGGCGACCCCGCCGTCGAAGAGATGATCGATTGGGATCATCTGAAAATCGAGGGCAAGGATTTCGGCGCGATGCTTACGCAAGTCGCGGCCTCGACGCAGAAGGATCTGTCGACATTCCGCAAAGAATTTATTGCCAACTTCGGCTCTT
>DASYSA010000042.1:0-8417 GCA_036003885.1 Blastocatellia bacterium
TCACCCAATTTGCCAGGGTTGGTTCCCGGCCAGGGAGGCAACAATGTAGACTCAGTTCGGGCCACAATCTGATGGTACGCCTGGGTTCCGCGCTTGGGGTGCCTGCGTGGAATGCCACGGGGCGGTAAAAAGAGCGCGATCGACTCTACCGAGAGGGTGACATTTCGATGAAGGAGTGCGTTAATTGTCACGGCGCGAACAGCGTGAGTACCGACGGCACATATTGCCATGAAAAGATGAACTGAAGGGAAATGCGAAAGGGGGAGATTCGAAATGCGAAAAGCGAAATGCGAAATTGAAATGCGAAGTCTGATATGCGAAATGCGAAATGTGAGAACACCGAAGTCGTCATGTGCGCCGAAAGCACTCAGACTTCGAAAAGGCCGCATTTCGCATTTAACATTTCGAATTTCCCTCTTCCTCTTCCTGACGGCCGGCGTTGTTGGGGCGATTGACGGACCGGAACCCCCGACCTTGAAGATCGGCGCGAAGGCGCCAGGTTTTGATCTGCCCGGCGTGGACGGGAAGAACTGGAAGCTGAGCGACTTCGACAAGTCGAAGATTCTGGTCGTGATCTTCACCTGCAATCATTGCCCGACAGCTCAATACTACGAAGAGCGCATCAAGAAACTCGTAGCTGACTACAAAGACAAGGGTATCGCCTTTGTAGCTATTTCGCCCAATGACCCCGAATCGGTGCGCCTTGATGAAAAGGGGTATACGGACCTGGGCGACTCGCTGGAAGAGATGAAGATCCGGGCGCGCGACCGACAGTTCAACTATCCGTACCTGCTCGGCGGAGGAAAATACGAAGCCGTTGCCAGAGCATATGGTCCGAAGGCGACGCCTCACGCGTTCATCTTCGATGCCGAACGCAGGCTCCAGTACGTCGGGCGCATCGATGACAGCGAGCGCGAGAAGTTCCTGCGCGTGCGCGATGTTCGCGTTGCCCTCGATGCGATGCTTGAGGGCAAGGAAGTCGCGGTGAAGGAGAATCGTGTCTTCGGCTGTTCCGTTAAGTGGTCAACCAAAGGTGAAGACGTCAAAAAGTACTGGGAGAACATCGCGGCCGAGCCGGTGACCATTGAATTGGTCGACGCCGAAGGGCTTCGTAAGCTGCGCATGAACGCCTCGGCTAACGACAGAGGCAAATTGCGGCTGGTTAACTTCTGGGCAACGTGGTGCGGACCGTGCGTGACTGAATTCCCCGACTTGATGACGATCAATCGCATGTACCGGCTGCGCGATTTCGAGGTCGTCACGGTTGCCGCCAATTACCCGGACGAGAAAGACGATGCGCTCGCCTTTTTGAAGAAGCATCAGGCTTCGAACAAGAACCTGCTGTTCGGCGACACGGACAAATACAAACTGATGGAAGCTTTCGAGCCGAGCTGGGAGGGCGCCTTGCCGTTCACGATGCTGATTGACCCCACGGGCGAGGTGCTCTACAAATCGCAAGGGCGCTTTGACGCGCTTGAATTGAAGCGGCGCATTGTAAAATTTCTGAACGAGCGGAAACCGTGGTGATGACGAAAATCAAAAAGAGAATTTTGAGAGTGGGCGTCGCGGGTGCGGCTCTCTTCGCGCTGTACCTGTTGTTGTTGTGCTTTCCGCAGGCATTCTTCCACTCATCCGTGACAGCGAACAACCTGGCGCTGTATTCCGATCAACCGTTCTCTTCGGAGGCGGGCAAGCATATTCTGAACCTGGTAGCTGGAAAGTTGTCCGCCTCGCCGCTCTATTTACCGCAGCAGAGTCACATGGCTTTCATCTGCAATGCACGCTGGCGTCAGAGACTCTTCTTCAATCGAAGCTACGGAGTTGGTGGAGTCAATCAGTATCCAGTGACCAGAAATGTATTTCTGAGAGACGCTCTCATTGAGCAGAACTGTCTGATCGGTCCCGGGGGTAGCCGAGTGCAGGGAGAGCGGACGCTCGATTATTTCATCGCTCACGAAATTACCCACACATTGACGGCTCAGACAGTAGGTTGGGTGAACTACTATAGGTTGCCGCAATGGGTTCGCGAAGGATACGCGGACTATGTTGGAAAGGGGACCGCGTTTAACTACGATGAAGCAAAGCGTGCGTTCCTTGCGAATGTTCCTGAGATGGACTGGCAGAAGTCAGGGCTGTATTGGCGCTACCACTTGTTGGTGGCGTACCTGTTGGACAGGCAGCACTGGAGCGTGCAGCGGTTGTTGACCGAGCCGATGGAACAAACGGCAGTTGAAGATGCAATCCGCGCGGAGAAGCCTTGACCATTATCCGCGAATCTCACGAATAATCACGAATCAACAAGAACGAGTCCTCTTGCGACGGTCAAGCCGCGCCGGGCTTCTTGCGCAAAACCGTGAGGCTCACTAAAGCGATACTTCGTTATTGCTCCACGGTAACAAATTTGATAGCATCCGTCCGCCCCGCCATAACGGTCACGCCCGCCATTACGGTCAAATCAAGTTAGAGATTAGTTGATCTGAGCCTGACACCCCGCGTGTCGGGACCGTCATTGTCTTTCAGGCTCCGCTTCGCCCACGCGGATTAAGGAGATCTATGAGCGAAGTGAAACTCAACATCAAAGACAGCGAGTCTACAATTCACGGGACGATGCACGGCAGTGACGCTGATCGCGTTATTGCCGCCTTGTCCGCCGAACCCGAGACGATTGCCGAACTCGAGGCCGCGCTCGAACGGTTCAACAAGCGCATCGACGACCGAAGGCCGTTCGCATCATTTCACGCGGGCGAAGACCTCGAACCGTGGGACGCCGGACTGGTCATCGTGGATTTGGCCGCCCGTCTCGTCGGCGTCGAGTCTAGCTACTCAAGTCCGCATAGTGAGGGAGAAATCCGGTATCACGATGGCTTTCAGGCGACCGACTTCTGTATTCCTTACCGCCTCCACACCGATTGGATGTTCGTCGGGTCCGCACTTGAATATGAAGCCCTTTGTGACAAGCGACGCGCGGATCGTGCCGCGAACGCGCCCATCGACACCCGCCTGGTTCTTTATGGCAGGCCGATGATCGAGTTCATCGCCGAGGAGTGTCTGGCAGCGCGCCTCCGGCCTACGCTCTCCGTGGAAGAACCTTCGCTTGAAGCAGACGCGGAAGACTCGATAGCCGGAATTCACGCACGCTGGCTGATGACGCTGCGCGCCGATCTTTCGGGACATTCCGAGACCATCCCATCTGCGCCCGCGACCACCGAACAGCATTCGCGCG
Source organism: Blastocatellia bacterium (assembly GCA_036003885.1). GTDB lineage: Bacteria > Acidobacteriota > Blastocatellia > UBA7656 > UBA7656 > DASYSA01. The sequence goes on from DASYSA010000042.1 coordinate 3,224, forward strand.
AACGAAGCCCCCGTGATGTGATTCTCGAGAAGCTCGAATTCATCGATTTCGACCTGCAGTGGCGGGCGTTGCAGTGGTCTCGGTTGGGCGAAGGCCCACCGCCCCTGGCGCGCGACAGCTTCGCATACCGGTTCGCTGGGTTTGGCACTCAGGAGTACGTGATCTATTACGACTTGCTGCGCCACCTGCTGCGGGCGTGTTGGCAGTACGTTCAGTCCGAAGAGCAAATCGAGCCGGCCACCGAGGTGGCGAGACTCGAGCGACTCAAAGAAGTCTGGTTGGCCGAGCCACAGGAGGAGTTCGACGGTCGTATTCCATCCGCTCTGATCGAGAGCGAACGCCGTCGAATCCCAATCACGCTGACGACCCGGGATGTGATGATTGATGAGAACTGTGACCTGTGCAGACAGATGGCGGACGAAATCGGCGAAGGTAGCGGGCCCGCCTTCTGGTACCTGGACGGATGCAACATGGACGACGGGTTTGAGTTTTCCACTCATCGGACACGCGAGGAGTGGGATGCAGAGCAGCGTGAGTGGGAAGCGTTCGCCGAGGAATTCGATCGCGAATGGGAGGCAAAGCAGCGGGAGAGTGGTCGCGACTGGGAGTTCTTGTTGGGAGATGACGACGCCTCAACGCAGAACTGAATACAAAAGAGGGGCGCGACCATTCTGTTATTTTCAAACCGGGACTAGAAGCCTGAAGGGGCGGAGGGCCACGAATTACACGAACAACACGAATCGACACGAATTATTCGTGATCATTTGTGCAATTAGTGTAATTCGTGTTCCCACCCCCTACCATTATCGATCTCAGTCCCAGTTTCAGCGACACCCTCACTCATCATTTTTCGAAACGGGCCTTGATGTTCCAGTCGTCGCGAGTAACAATCGCGATGCGAGCGTGTTATCTCTCCAAGGAGGATACATGAAACCAGAACGCAAACTCGTCAGCTATCTGCTGTTGGGGATTGTCTGGATGTCGATGGCAGCCCTCTCGGCCCAGCCCTCCTGCCTTTCCTCACTCGCAGTCGCGGCAAAACAGGTATATACCGGCAACATCTTCTACCTCGGCGGACGTCAAGGAAGCTCTGTAACAACCTTCACGCTGACGATCGACAGTTTTAACTCCGACGCCGAGATTCAGAGCCTTGCAGATACGTTGAAGAATGGGGGTCAGGATGCCCTGTTGAAAGCGATCACAAAAGAAAAGAGAGGCACGATTCGGATCGGCACCGGCCTTGCTCGAGACATCAACGCAGCCTGGATGTCTGAAGGTCCCGAAGGAGAGCGTAAGATCACGGCACTCTCTGAACGACTGGTCGGATTCTCAGAGGCTCGTCGCGGAGCAAGATCCCTCGACTACCCTTTCACCTTCATTGAAATCTATATGGAGACTGACGGGAAGGGCGAGGGAGGACTGATTCCGGCCGCCAAGGTTCAGTTCAAGGGCGGCAAGAACTGGGAGGTTGAAAACTTCGGCATCTACCCGGCGCGGTTGACTAACATCAGGTTGCGGGCGAAGTAACCGGCGAGTTCGTGGATCTGAAAGCAGGAAGGCTGGATCTCACAGCCTGGTCATTTGGGGACTGACCAGTCACTACCGATTTAGAATGTCATAAGCATCGGGATGGGTTAAGATTGTCACTCGTGCCGAACCCATAGGCTTCGGACCTGAAACGATGTCTGAGTGGTGACGAGTATTTCCAAGTGGAGCCTTCCCTCGATCTAACTGCAATTCTGACTCTCTTAGGAGGCGCTCAAGGGATCCTATTGGCCCTGGCGCTTCTTGGGCTTAACCAGAGCAATCGCACCGCCCCTCGGCTTCTCGCCGCGTTCATGATCATCAGTTCAATAAGCATTGGCGGCAGCGTGCTTCATAGTACGAAATTCATTCTCGTATATCCTCACCTGAATCAAATCGCAACGCCCTTCCATTTTCTCGTCGGGCCGGTAGTGTTTCTTTATATCAGGGTCACAACCTCGGGAGAGCCGCGCCTTCGAAAGAGGGACCTTCTCCATTTCATACCCTTCGTGCTGTGCGCCCTATATTACCTGCCTCTTTATCTGCAAAGCAGGGAGCATAAACGCGACTACATAACCGCGGCATTTCAAAACTATCCTCCTACTGAGTGGCGCATCAGGTCGCTGCTGCTACTTTTCCAATCTCTTCCTTACCTGGTATTGACAGTCTCGATGTTCCGGGCACACAACCGAAGGATAAAAGATTCTTCCTCCCCAACCGGCAGACTCAACCTGCTATGGCTTCGAATCTTCGTAGTTATGATTCTGATTACCTCAGCAGCCGGCCTCCTTCGTTTCATGTTTAGCTTTCGCGCCGAGAGCATGCTCCTTGTCCCGTTGTGCTTTTCGATAATGGTTTACGTCGCTGGCTATATGGCGCTAAAGCATCCTGAGGCCCTGGCGGGAGTTGATGAGTCCGCACCATTGAAGAAGTATGAAAAATCAAACCTCACGCCGGAGCGAGCCGAGGCTTATCTAACGAAACTGCTTCATGTGATGAAAACAGAAAGGCCTTATATAGATGGTGATCTTACTCTGCAGAAGCTTGCGGACAGACTGTCAATACCGGTCAACCACCTTTCTCAAATTATCAACGAACGATTGGGTCAAAACTTCTTTGACTTCATCAACTCATATCGCGTGAAAGAGGCCCAGGAGTTGTTGATCGATGCAGCCAAGAAACATTACACCGTCATAGCCATTGCCGAAGAGGTCGGTTTCAGTTCGAAATCGGCCTTCAACGCCGTATTCAAGAAACACGTCAATATGACGCCTTCCGAGTTCCGGAGAAGCGGCAACACCAAGGCCTGACTCAGTTCACTTCTGCGACAATTCTTCGAGTTCCACGAACTCATTGATGCTCCTTTGTGTCTCTGGGGTCGAAAGGAGTGCCACCAGGCCTTTGAAGATCGAGCGCCACCAAGCCTACAAAAGCTCACTCTAAGATCTTCAGCTTCTTACTATCATGGTGTCTGGGACCAGCCATAGCGCTTCAGAAGCCTTCAATGTGTGCCGGAACCATATATCAGGACGACCTGACTTCCAACTCAGGCCATTCTCGGCGGAAATCGCGCGTATCATATGCAAAGAAGGTGCTCCTACCAGCATCGCAAGACTCGAGAAGATCGCGTCTGCGGGAATGTAGGCCGGCATTTTTTGCTGGAAGGGTTCGCCTCACGACGACCGAACTCTCGAGTCGAATGATTACCGGCAAGTTTGGTATCGAGGTCTTGGACACAGGTGAAAGGAAGGGGTGAAAATGAAAAGACTCTTTTTGCAGTTATTCATAACGGGGATGGCGGTTTTGGTTTGCCTGGGCAGTCATAACACCAGCGCCTCTCAAGAAGATTCAACTCTGAACAACCAGGTGGCATGGGTAGCCTCTGATCATGCGTCTCCCTCTGGCGAATCTGAGTCAGGGAACTTCATACTCTACGAAAGCAACGGGGGAGTCGCCTGCAGGCAGGCCACCACCGAGGAGGCTCTGCTTCTTTCACGGCAAGACCGGAGTGATCAGTTGTTCCCAATCTCCCCTGTCAAAGAGTATTCGATAGTGAGTCAGGCAAAGGGGCTTCAAATTGTCTTGCGCGCCACACAACAGTTGGAAAGGTTCCCGGAAGCTAAGGCAGCCTTCCTGAAGTCTGCAGCTATCTGGACCGAGAAGATTCAAACACCCGTCACGATCGTAATAGATGTTGATTTCGGCCCAACGAATTTTGGCGAGCGCTGGGGACCCCAGATTCTGGGATCCACAAGCCCCCAGGAGATCACTTCGGATGCCTATCGGGCTGTTCGGGCTCAACTGATCGCGGGCGCGTCCGACGATCAGTCAAGGGCGATCTACAATTCGCTTCCGCCCGACACTCTGCCTACCGATATCGGCAGCACCACTACTATGAGAGCGCCGTCAGCGAACGCTCGGGCCCTGGGCTTACTTGATCCGGTCGCCGACCCCGATGGCAGGGAGAAGAACCTGGGTCGCCCGCCATCCATCGGTTTCAACAACGCGGTCGGATTTGACTACGATCCGAGCGATGGGATAGATGCCAATAAAGTTGATTTCGAAGCCGTCGCCGTCCACGAAATAGGTCATGCGCTGGGATTCATGTCGAGCGCCGACGAGGTCCACCAGGGCGACAATAAGGCGCCAATCTCGCTTTCTGTCTGGGACCTGTTCCGCGTGCGACCAGGCACGCGAGGCGATGCGCTCGCCACAGCGCCGCGGCTGTTGCTTGCCGGCGGCGAGCCGATGTATAGCGTCGCAGGCCTTGAAGTACCCCTTTCGACTGGGCAAGTCGCCCGTGGCGGGGATGGCCGGAGCGTGTGGCATTGGAAAGATGACTCATTGATAGACAATCGCTACATAGGAATCATGGAACCAGGGATCTCAACCGGCAAGCGACAGGTAATGACTGCGTACGATTTACTGGCGATAAAACTGATGGGCTACAAGCTCAGGTCGGGAATCGAGATCGCCCCTGAGATCGGCGAGCTTGCAGGAAGGATGCAGGATGATTTGCTCATCATCACTGGTCTTGCGGTCAACATCGAAAATGATACGATTGAGGCTCAACTGAAGGTGCTCGATGATTCGGGCGCTGTGCTTGGGGAATACCCGCTCGCATCGTTCAATCCGGGTGAGATTTCGATCGCGGAAGTCGCGCTGCAGTTTAGCGGCATCAATCAGTGGCGGGGGGCAACGCACGCAAGCCTCACTCTGCTCGACGGACTCGGCAACCGCGGCGCGACCTTAACAACCGGTATTTTGAAAGGGGACACGAATGGGCCGAACCTGGTAAGTGTATCTTTCGATGGAGGCGTCCTGAGAATCAAAGGGAAGCGAATGAGCGGGCAGCTCAGTCTTGAAGTAAACGGTGTGGCTGTGCAGATTCCTAACGTTACGCAGAAGGGCGCGAAGAAGGCGCAGGTAGTAGCGACTGCCGCGGAGCTGCAACTAAGCAGCGGCCCAAACCGCGTCCGGGTTATCAGCAGCGGCGTCCGATCAAATGCAGTGATCCTGGGTCTCTAAGCTGATAGGCTCGTGCAGGTTGGGGCGCAAGATTCCCAACCTGCCGCTTGTGAATGAGAAATACCATGAAGGTTCCAATCTGGTTTTTGTTACTGGCTTCTGTCTTGTGGCCGAGCGATCTGGTTGTCGCTCAGCTCTCCCC
>DASYSA010000043.1:0-12048 GCA_036003885.1 Blastocatellia bacterium
ATGGTCCAACGAGAAGCGGTCGTCGTCACTCGGCATAAGCAAGATGAATAACAGCAGCGCGAGGCGGGGGATCACATGAGTGTGAAACTGATAGAGCGGTTCCTTCAGGAGGTGCCCGAACGTCACGATCACGAGAACACTCCCAAGGGCGATCAGAGCTTCGCGGACGCGGAGGCCGAGAATCATAAGCGCTCCGGCCAGCAACTCGACGAAGGGGATGATGGTGCCTGCAGCCCACAGCGACCAGAGGGGAAGGAAAGTTTCGCTGTAGGGATCAATGAAAAACTTGCGCGCGTGTTCGACCGGTCCGAGTTGGAAGACCTTCCACACTCCCGCCATGAAGAAGATGAGGCCGAGCACCACGCGGGCGAACAGCAGCGCCCAGCTTCGATTAGTGCGGTTTGAGTCTGTCATTATCGCGATTGGGCCGGAAGGCTCGTGTACGCAAGGCGGTCTTCCTCAGAGTGAGCCTGGAGAGACCTCGCTGCGACGTCGCAGAATGCGCCCGATCCTCTCACCGTCCCAACCGGCTTATCTCGTCAAAATACCTTACGAACATCTTGATCCCGCCCGAGGCCATACCCCAGTCGAAATTCTCGTTCTTCGCATGATAGCCGTGCTCAGGCAGCGACAACCCAAGGAAGACGATGGGGCGCTTCAGGTGTTTCTTCATTGTGACTACCGCGCCTATCGATCCGCCTTCCCGTGTGAACGCGGGCTTGCGGCCGAATGAATACTTCATCGCCTCGCTGGCCGCAGCCGCGTAAGGACCATCGAACTCCCCAATGTAGGGCTCGAGCGCCGATTGGAACTCGGTCTTCACGTCAGGGTTCTTCTGCCTTACAAAGTCTCGGATCAGCTTGAATACTTTCTTCGGCTCCTGGTCGGGCACCAACCTCGTACTGATCTTGGCTTGAGCGCGATACGGCACTATCGTCTTGACGCCAGGTCCCTGGTAACCGCCCGTGATTCCATGCACCTCAAATGTTGGCTCTGCCATAATGGCCCTCAACACGCGCTCCGGATCTTCGAATCGCAGCTTCTTCAGCTCGTGAGCCGCCTTGAACTTCTGCGACGTGAACCCCGAATCGAGAAAACTCTGCACTTCCTTTTTCGTGGCTCGTTGCACGTCGTCGTAGAAGCCCTGAATCTTCACACGGCCGGTAGATGCGTCATAGCACTCGGAGATCACTTTGCAGATCTCGCCAATGGGATTGCGCGCCGGTCCGCCGGTCAGTCCGGAGTGCACGTCTTTGGCTCCGGTTTCCAGGGTCATCGTGAACATCATTGCGCCACGCAGCCCGTAAGGGATTGCTGGTCGCGTGCGCGAAATCCAAATCGTATCGCTCACGAGAACCGAGTCGGTCCCAAGTCGATCGATGTTACCCTTGATGAAGTGTTCGAAGTTCGGACTGCCAATTTCTTCTTCAAGCTCCCAGATGAAGTTGATGTTCAGCGGCACGCCGTTATGAGCGGCATACCGAGCGGCCGTCATAGCTGACAGCGCCGGGCCTTTGTCATCCGTTGTTCCGCGACCTTCATAGCGGTCGGCTTCTTTGAAGAAGGTGAATGGAGATTTGTGCCACTCTTCAGGATTTGCGGGCTGTACGTCGATGTGATTGTAGACCGTGAGCGTTGGATTATCAGCGCCGGTGTCGATGCGGCCGAAGATTACCGGATTGCCTGGGGTCTCGACGATTTCCGCGCGAGCGCCGATCGATTCAAGGTATTGCCGGGCGAGAACAGCCCCCCGCCTGATGTCATCCTTGCGGTCGGGTTCCATGCTGATTGTTGGAACCTCGACTAATTCGCCGAGCCTGTCTTCGAAATCATCACGTGAGTCGCGAATGTATGAATCGAGGTGGTCGTACAGCGCTCCTTGTGCAGGCATGCGGGTATTCAGGCTCCTTCTGTTGATTTGCCCGGTCATTATGATGAGGGGGTCGAGGAGTGTCAAGGAAGGCTAAAAAGACTGCAACTAACGTGTCCAAATCGTTGCGTCTCTGTCCGCCGGTCTGGCTCGGATTCCTATTCCAGCTTTTGATACTCTCTCTTAGCCTGTCGATGGATGGGAATGCCTGAGTCAGCATCTTTCCACAGCGCAAAAAAGTCTTCATAAGCCTTGCGGCTTCTTGCGACGTCTCCCGCAAGAGCAGCGCCGCGCGCTAGCCCCAGGTGCGCGAGCGGATATAAGGAATAAGCATTAGGATTGATGTCTTTGGGGATGAGCACACCTTTATGATCTATGATTTTTTGGAACTCGACCATTGCTTCGTTTCCGTCACGTTGGCCGAGATATGCCAGGCCACGGACATAAGCGGGCCATAAGGCAGCATTCGTCCCCATCTCTCCGCGACCGACCGTTTGGAGTAGCTGAACTGCCTGGGCTGAGTTGTTGCGATTGATTTCCACCGCGGCCCGTATCATTGGCAGCCAGTAGGTCTTGAAAAAAGTGTCTTGAGGGAATCGCCTGACCATTTCATCAGCCAGCATCTGCGCCTGATTCGATTCGCCGCAGAGTGCCACGGCGAGCGCGCTCCAGCTCAATGCATACCTGCCCCGCGCAATCGCGAGAGTTCTAGCAGCGGTTTCTTTCGCCTCGCTGCAGTTACCGAATGCGGCTTCCGACAATGCATCTGCAGCTGAGTACTCAGACGCGCCTTCCCTCAACCCATGGCGGATGTTGAGATCAATTGCCCGGCTCGTAAGTTCCCGCGCGTTGCGCAACCGGCCCGACGAAGCTGCCGTTACCGATTGCGTTGCCAGAATTCCTGCCTCGATCGGCGTTCCGGCTGCGCCGTCGACTTGCTCTTGCATCGCCTCCGCGTCTCCTTGAAGAGAAGCAACCGAATAGAGCACGTAGCGATAGTTGGGAGGCTCCAGCTTCCGCGCCATCGCCTGCTTGATAGCTGCCCTGGCCTCATCGAAGCGATCGAGACACATGAGACAGAGCGCCAGGCTGGCATATCCGACACCAGCATCTGGATTCAGCCGGATACTTTCCCGCGCTTCCTCGAGGGCTTTGTCAAATTGTCCAATCGCGCAGTAGCGAACAGCGAGGTTAGTGCGCGGAACAAAGTCGCGCGGGTAAGTTTGCTTCCATAGTTCCTGGACTTCGATGGTCTTGTCGCTATCGCGCCACACGTCCATGTAGTAGCGCGCGGAGATATAGAATCTCTCGCGCTCGCTCACCCGCCCTCGGAGCTCAAACGCTTTCTGCGAGAAGTTCGCAGCCGTTTCGTACTCTTCCGCGGTTCCGTATGTGATTGCGAGCGCGGCATACGCGATCGCGAAATTGGGGTCCAGCTCCACCGCTCGCTTATACAAGGGGATGGCCGCAAAGTACTTGCCGCTGTAATGCTGCTCTCTCCCAAGATAGAAAGCCTTTAGCGCTTCCAATGAAGGGGTCGTGGCCTGCTCAATCGGAGCGTCAAATTTCTCAATGGAACTGAGCGATTCGCCGAGTTCTTCTCTGAAACTCGATGCTGCTTCTCCGAGCTTTCGCAAAACCTGCTCCCTGCTTTCCGCCTCAACCTGCTCGCGGGCAAGGGTATCTCCAGTGTTGGCGTTCACAGCTTCCAGGGAAATGACGTAGTGGCTGCCAAGAGTTGCAATTGAGCCCGCAATCACGGCCTTGACGCCCTGTCGCTGGGCGATCTCCCTCGCGACATCCCTGGTCACTTGCTGGTCCGGCGAACGCTCCATATAGCGAAGGCTTTCCCGAATCCTCTCCTCCGAGAAGATGCTGAGGAAAGGGCTTTGGCCCAGTTGCACAGCCATCGCATGCCGGAGTGTCCCGTCGAAGACCTCATCTCCTGTTGCATTTGTGAAATCGGCAATCAAAACGGTATCTTTGTCGGTCAGCCTCGGCGGCCGGCTAAGGTAAAGTGATACGACGACCACTGCAGTAATCAGCAACGTGAAACCAATAACTGCCGCTTTCGTGGATATCTCAGTCGAAGTGGCGGCCCCGCTCCTTGCAGGGCTTTGCGTAAGGTCGCTCTTTTCTATCTGACGCTCCTGTTCCTCCTGGTGGACCACAATCGTCACCTGCTCGACTCGTTCGGTATAAGCCACCGGCTGCGCAGTAAGGTCTTTCTCTTCGACGTGGGCAGCAAAGATGTAGCCCCGTCGGGGGACCGTCTTGATCAATCGCGCCGCATCATCACCAAAAGCCCGGCGCAGCTCTACGAGGCATTGGACCAGCGAGTCGTCCGTGACGAAAGAATTCGGCCAGACGGCGCCGATCAACTCGGCTTTTGTAACAAGCCGGTTGTTGTTCTCGACCAGGTAGCGGAGCGCCTCGAATACCTTTGGCCGCAGCTTCACCTCCTGCTTGCCGCGCAGCAAACAACCGCGATTCAGATCAAGGCTGAAATCATCGAATGAATAGGCGTGGTAATTTTTAGTTGCCACCTTGCTCATACTGATTCCTAACCTGCTGAAACCATTGGTGTCAGCACTGAGAGCGGACCTTTGCCAGCTATCAATTTGGCGTTTCTTTGGCTTTCTTTCGGCGTTTCTTCGTTACTTGCCTCCGACGCAGATGGTACTATGGGGCCGCGATCCAGAGAAGGCTGCCTCTTGACGGGTCTGACAAGCCGCCAGAGACGGCCCGATTATAAGTCAGAGCGAAGGGTTAAGCCATACCCGGCGGGAGGCAAGCGTGAGCAAACTACGCCGCATAGAGATCACTTTCTTCCGCCGGACGGTCGTCCGCTACTACGGAACTTTCGCGGGACCTCAAGCCCATCCATTCGACGATGAAGATGCGTTCCATCAAGGCTGCGACGACTCATCTCAGGCGGACGAACTTGATTGCGTCCCGGATCAACGACAAGCACTTGTTCCGGGCAAGAAACAGAGCACGGATTGATTCTCAAGCTGTGCGGCTGGGGCCTTTCTATCAGATAACGTCTTCGATCTTTCTTTGAAAGGAGAAAAAGTATGCGCAGAGTTCTTTTCTCGATAGGAATTGGATTGTTGATTTGTGTCACCTCGTCGCCTGCTCAGAAAGCAAAGTCCTCGACGCCCGAATGGTCGTTCAATGCTACGATTATCGAGGCGTGTAGTTGTCCGATGTTCTGCCAGTGCTACTTCAACACGAAACCCGCCGGACACGAAGGGCACGGCGCGATGGCTGAACATTTCTGCCGAGCGAATTTCGCCTACAGGGTTAATAAAGGCAACTATGGCACAGTAAAGCTCGATGGACTGAAGTTCTGGCTGGCTGGAGACCTTGGCGGCGACTTCTCGCAAGGCGAGACCGATTGGGTCGAGGCGACGTTTGAGCCGACGATAACGAAAGAGCAGCGGGGAGCCCTTGCGGTCATCTTGAGTAAAGTCTATCCATTCAAATGGAAATCATTCAAGGTGGCAGCACAGGATGGCAAAGTGGATTGGCAAGCCACGAAGGACCGCGCTGAAGCCAGGCTCAATGGTGGGAAAAACGGCGAGCTTGTCCTGCGACGCTATCCCGGGATGAGTGAGGATCCAATCGTGATAAAGAATCTCAAGTACTTTGGCGCTCCGCGCAATGAAGGGTTTATCCTAATGCCCAATGAGGTAGAAGCCTATCGGGTTGGGGACAAGCCATTCGAGTACAAGGGCACGAATGGCTTCATGATCACCATCGATATCACGTCGAAGGATGTGAAGTAATCGTCAACTATAGTAAGCTTCATGGTCCGATGTGGTGGCATCAGACGCAGGCTAGTTCTATTGTTCAACGCGGCGCTCAGCTACAACAACCTGGGCGCCGCAGAATTACACGGTCCAATTGAAGCCGGTAAGAAGAGCATTCCTGCAGTTGTCTGCACCTTCCTAGGTTTCATCGAGCTTGTGTGTGGTTATGATGTTGTCCTTGACTGGTCTCCCTTCGATCAAGTGCTCCTGGATAATTCGCTCCAGGACATCGATAGTGCAGGAGTGATACCAGGTCCCTTCAGGATAAACGACTGCTATCGGGCCCTGCGAGCAGACCTGAAGACAATTCGCTTTCGTTCGATACACTCCGCCGTCTCCCGTCAGGTTCAGATCCTTGAGCCTCTGCTTCAGGTACTCCCAGGACTGAAGACTGAGTTCCCGGTCTGAACACCTTGGCTTGGTCTGGTCGCAACACAGGAAGATGTGGCGCTTGATCTTCTCAACGCCCATCGTTTCAACGATCCTATTCAGCTCTTCACTCATACTGATTACAGCGCGATCGTCTGAGTCTTGCGTCCACGGATGTGGAGGAAGTAGGCCACTACTTGCGCGTCTTGCAGGTACGGACACACACGTACGGTCTCATCGCTCGGTCGCGGCTCTTCAATCCGTTCCAGCACAAAGCCCGTCTCGATCAGCATATTCAGCCACTGACTTACCGTGCGTGTGAACCGTGGAGTCCTGAACCTGGACAAGCCGCGTTTCGCCTCCGCGGGCGCTGCCCTAAATAGCCACTCCGAAATCTCCCCATTTAAGTCGCGAAAGTAGCCTCCCACTTCCAATGCATAGGTTACTCCATTTTCATTGCGCAGATTTCGGCGGTGCGGTGTGTCAAAGCACGGGTGGGTGATAGAGAACTGCAGAAAGCCTCCCGGCTTAAGAACTCGATACGCCTCAGCCAGAACTCGGGTCGTTTCCGGGATGTCCATGAAGCTCATGAACGCCGTTGCGAAATCAAAGGTTGAATCAGCAAACGGCAGTTCCACGGCGCTGGCGACTCGATAGGCTATGCCCAGAGGCTCTTGTGCTTCGGATTGTCCGGCGTACTCAATGAATATCTCTGAAATATCAACCGCGGTGACCCAAGCCCTGCGCTTTGCGAGCAGCCTGGTATTGTGACCTTCTCCACACCCGAGATCCAGTCCGGATAGCCCTTCCACGTCCGGCAACATTTCGAAGAACGCGGGCGTGTTGAAGTAGTCTCGGTAAACGTCGTATCCGGCTCTCGCAAGCTTTGTCCAGGCCACGGCGTTGCCATTCCAGTACCTTCCTGCTTCTTCGTGATCCATGCAGCTCACCACCTCACCTTATACCAATGCAAGCCCTCACAGGGCACGCGCGACTATTTCAGGATCTAGTGAGAGGATAGGCCATCACCAGTCGGTTGCCATTCTATTTCTTGAAATCATATTGCTCATAATGCGGGTCACCCGCGAGATCATGCTTCTTCAATGACTCCCAGGCGCTGCTATTGATCTTTGGCGCAAGATCATAATACCAGTGGTCGTGATTGGAGATTTCTGTCAGTTCTGCGGAGAACCCTCTCTTGTTTAACTCGTCGCGAGTCGGGCGAACGACGTTCAGCGGGAAGAACTGATCCTTTGTACCAACAAATATGAAAATGGGTATTTTTCGCTTTGCGATGTCAATAACGGAATAGTTCTCGGGGTGAATCGCACCGGCGTGAACGGCTGTTGCGGCGAAGTATTGAGATTCATACAGGGACATATACAAAGCGAACACTGCTCCGCCTGAGTGGCCAAACAGATATACTCTGCGAGGATTGACCGGATACTTCGATTTGATGGCCTCAGCTAAATCATGCAGGAAATCAGGACCGTCTTCGGGACTTCCCCACTTCGATGAATCTATCGAGTCAGGGCCTACGACGATCAGCCCTTCCTGCTTCGCGATGTCTTTCCACTTTTCGACAAGGGACAAGCCGTTACGCCCCGAACCATGCAGCAACACGATGAGCGGCACTTCAACTGAAGGCTTGAGGTTGTCAGGTACAAAGAGGTAATAAGTGCGTTTCCTGGTCTGTGAGACTATGGAATCTTTCACAACCTTGTCTGACGACGGATAGATCCCCACGGGAAGCATCACAAGCATCAGGAGCGGCAGGAATAGGACTCTTTGCTTCATAACATCTGAACCCCAATGATAGGGCATCGTATCAGCCCGCCTTCACGTCATAGCACGTCAGCACTCCCTGGTTCCGGATATACAACTTTCCGCCACAAACGACCGGATGCGCCCAGCTTGGCCACCCCTGATCTGCGATCTTGAATCGCCCCTTCTCCTTGTAGCCGTTCGGCGAAGCTTCAGCCAGCCCTACAACGTTGTCCTCACCCAGAAGGTACAGGTTGCCATCAGCGTAGGTGAGACTTCCCTTCCCCACGCTGCGATCGCGCCAGACCAGCTTTCCAGTGGCAAAGTCGATACAGACAAGAATCGAACTGGAGTAGCCGTAGAGATATCCATTCAACAACACCACCCCGCCATGATGGTTCTGCATCTCCCGGTTGAAGTAGATCTCTTCGGCCTTCACTTCTCCGCCCTCCGACTTCAACCCGAGCAGCGCACAGCCCGTTCCATAGTTCGAAGTGTAGAAGACCTTGTTGTCATGGAATATCGGTGTGGCCGCATTTGCTGTGCTATTGGAAACGCGTTCGTACCTCCACATCAGCTTGCCATCCGTGGCGCGCACTCCTACGCCCGCTTTCGATGTAAGACCCATGATCGTGCGCACTCCCTGCACGTCCGCAACTTGACAGGACGAATATCCGGCCTGATCGCTCAACTCTTTAGTCGTCCAGACGGTTGTCCCGGTCATCTTGTCGAGCGCAACGATTGAAGCCTCTTTTCCTCCCGGGGTCACGATCAGATTCTTGCCGTCGACCAGAGGTGACTCGCTGATCAGCCAGTTCGGGTTGCGGCCATGAAAGTCTTTTAGGATGTTGCGACGCCACACAGTCGAGCCGTCCTTTACTCTCAGGCAGGCCAACTCGCCGCCCTCGGTGAGAACATATGCCCGGTCCACATCGATCGTTGGAGTTCCACGAGGTCCCTTTCCCCGATCCTGGTCCAGAAGCGGTCCCAGCGCGGTGGTCCAAACGGTCTTCCCATCAGCGCGGTTCAGACAGAACACAACGCTCTCACTCCCCCTGCCGCCCTGGACTAATATGCGATCGCCTTTAATCGCCAGTGAGCCGTATCCCGAGCCGAGACCTTCGATAGTCCACGCCACCCGAGGGCCGGAAGCGGGCCACTGCTTGAGTAGACCCGTCTCGTTTGACACGCCTGTGCGCTCCGGGCCTCGCCACTGGGGCCAATCGGGTTGGTCGATCGCTGATGTGCCGCCGGTCGCACCTGCCAAGACCGACATGAGCGTGAGCGTAATCGAGAACGCGAATATCGTGCGCTTCATCTGTTTCTCCTTAGAGTTTCTTCGGGAATGAGTGCCCGGCTTACTGCGGCACGTAGACCGGGGAGCTTGCCGAAGCAAGCTTACCTTTCAGATCTTCGCCTCGAATACCATTGAGGTCGGCATAAAACGAACTACGTCCCGATCGGCCATAGGTCGAGGGGGTTGCCGTGGCAAAGAAAGACTTCTTGTCGGCAGCCAGAGAGAAACTGAATTTATAAGCCCCGCCCTGGTCCTCGATGTCCTTAGGGACACCGCCCAACTTCACCAGTTCCTGAAGCGAGGCACACCGGCCTTCGAACTTCTGCGAATAGATGATCTCTGCGCCGATGATACGTTGAAGCATTTCGACGGCTTCTGCCTCATTGACCAGGATTCGAGCATTGAAGAAGAAGGAACGTCCTTGCGCGCGCACCAGCGTGAGCGTCTCTTGATCGCCCACGAGCCACTCGCCTCCGACTCGAATCAATGCGACCTCCTGAGCGCTCTCCATTCCCTCGAACTTCAACTTCACTACGGCGGTGTCGCGGTCTATTTGCTCGTCGCGCGGCTCGATCTTGTCCGGAATGGCGGCGAAGGTTTTTGTGAAATCGGGTTCAAGGTCTTTCAGTTCGCCGGCCGAGAGTCCTTCGACCGCCGCGCGGTAAACTGAGTGATGAAAGCCTTCGACGTAGTGCTTCTGCTTCAGGGCCCGATAGAAGTTGATGACGGTCTGTGTTGGCGAGGTCGCCGGCTGCTGGGCTGCCGTCTGTGCGGCTGCCACTGCGACGATGATAAGTGTTCTGAGTATATTCATACTCTCATTGCCTTTGCCCGAACGGCCGTTGCTTTCCTGCTTCAGCTTCCTTTAGAGCACCATTGGCAACAGGCCCGAGTGCGATAGCCTTCTCATATTCAGCTATTGCGTCGAGACGGAAATCCTGGAAGTCGAGGATGCGGCCGACAAATACGTGACTCCATTGAACCAGCCATTGCTCGGAACCGGGCGAAGCGCTGTCGATCGCTCTCCGGAAGAGCTTGATGGCCTCCTCAAGCCGCTCGTGTTGAGCTTGAATCTTGTCGTTCTCCTCCGCCTTTGGGTCCGCTTCTGGGCCGCTCGGCGTCTGGCTCACGATCTGCGCCATTCCATAGAGGGCTCTCGCGTTCTTCGGCTCGACCGCCAGTATTTCAGCCAGTACCCCACGTGCTTCGACGAATTTGCGGTCCCGGATCAGATCGTCGGACAGAAGGATCTTCGCGCTCAGCGAGGCGGTAATCGCAGAGGCGGCCGGATCGCGCGTTTCGCCTCTGGCGGCCGCGGCCTTGCGCGCGGCGGAAACACGGGCGACTACCGGTTCGAACTCCAACGCGCGCACTTCCTCACGATCAAACTTGGTCGTCGCAAGCATCTGGTCAAAGATGTCTTCAATGTTTATGCCAACCTGTTCCAACCCTACAAGCGAGTTGTAGAAGTGGAATGCCAGCACCGCGCCTTGAAGATACGCCTGGGCCAGGTCGAAGACGGCGTCGTCCTCGGTGTAAGGGGTTCCGCGCTCCTTCGCTTCGATCCTGCGCATTCGAGCTTCGGCGGCTCGAGCGAGCGATTCTCGCATCACCAGATAGACGCTTGAACCGACCATCTTCGCGGCCGTCGGCACCGACGCAACGAGCTTCAGGATGGGCTCCTTGTATTCAAGAGAGACCTTGAGATGTCGCTCGAGAATGGGATCAATCACAAATCTGATCAGCGCCCGGCGCACAGCCTCATTGTTAAAGGTTCGCGATGGGCCAATGATAACGATGTAATCGTCGCCCACTCGCCTCGATACCAATTCCTCGTTTTGATTCAAGATGTCGTCCCGGACAAAGCTGGTGTCCATAGCACTGAGCGGTTCCGGGATAACGAAGACGTGACGAGTGCGCGTTCGGGTAACAATCTTCTGCCTCTGAGTATTCGCTTTCTTTGTTGGATCCGAGCTTACGACGAGGGGACGCATATTGATTATGGTCTCCGGCTTCGAGTGGAAGTAATCGAGCATATTGTAGATCAGTTCACCAATCGGACGCCGGTACGCCGTCGCATATAAGTTGCCAACAGCGACGTACTTCGGGATAAGGTCCTTTATTCCGCTCGTGAGATAGAACTGTTGAATAAGCTTCGAGAATTCACCATCGGCCAGAGGTCGAAGGTCTTCAGGAATCACGGTCTCATCCCGCTGGTAGATTGAGAACGACGGCGCCTGGGTCATCATCAAGCTGAGGGCGGCATAGCGAGCGGCATCGCTCGCATCATCTACGCCGGGCCGCTTGTGAGTCTTGACGTAGCCGGCTAAGGCACTTCTCAGTTGCGGATTCACATTGGCAAGGTCGCGCCGCAGTTCAGCCCGAGCCGGCGAAAGAGACTGGCCGCCAAACTCATAGTCGTAGCCTGCAATGTTGAGCGCGGCCATCACTACGATCGTGCGAGCGTCAGGTTCGATGCGGACGTTGAGATCGCTGGGTGAAATGAAGCCCGTCGAGTCGTCATTAGCAGGAGCCGCCCTGGGAACCTGTTTCGCTGTTGGCTTCGCCCCCTGGCCTGGTGATTCGGTTTTCGGCTGTTGGCCCAGCGCGACGAACGCGAGTGTAGTTATGAGTAGGAGCGCGATTATTGATCTCGACATATGGATTAAGGATAGCCGTGCAGCAAAAATTCGGTCAACCGATTTTAGATTTTAGATTTTAGATTTTGGATTTTGGATTTTGGATTGCCGGAAGTTGGATCCCAAATATTGTGGATTTGGAATGAGGACTGCAAGCTCAAAGTCGGCTGTCTCTAATCCAAGATTCAATTTCCTCAAGTTCCGCTAATCCAAAATCTAAAATCCAAAATCCAAAATCGTTGGGTTCCAGCTATCCAAAATCGTCAGAGCTTTTCGGCAACCGACTTCGCCTGC
>DASYSA010000044.1:0-8716 GCA_036003885.1 Blastocatellia bacterium
TCGCCCGCCTCCTTGGCCTCCTCGGCAATCTCGCGTATGCCCTCGCCGGCCGTGGTCACGAAAAGCGCAACATGGTCGCGTCCCGCTTGACCGGGCGGCAAAACCAGGTCGCTTAGCGCCAGGCCGTCGGGCTTTCGTTGGCGTGGGAATCGGAACGTCTCGAGTGGCGGTTCCACCGCAGAGGAGCTCTGAGAAGAACCTGGAGCAAATAAGTGAATCAGGTTGCCGTCGGCTTCTGCTTCAAAGAATTGCCAGGTGACTCGCACCTTCATCACACCGGCGCGGCATTCCTCCTTCACGCGTTCGATCTTCTCTTCAAGCTCGAGCGCCCGCTGGTCGCCCGCCGCAATCAAGTCGTTGAAGCGGCCGCGCAAGCCCATGTGCCGCCCGTAAAGCATCTGCGGGTTTATGTAGCTCCAGACATCGTCCAGGTCCTCAATATCGAGGACGTGCCGATCCAGGTCGGGAACCGGGAGGATTGGAACATCCAGGGAGATCTTCGAACTGCGCTGCTCACTTTCAACGATCGGAGCAAGCGTCACCGGCGCTGTCCGTTCAAGGTCCTTCGCGAGCAGGTCGGCCTCGAGACGTCCGCGCGACTGGGGGTCCATCAACCGATTGAGGATGTCCAGCCCATTCATCGCGTCGTTCGCATACACCACCGTGCTGCTGTAGGCCGGGGCGATCTTTGTGCGAGTGAAGCGATCGGATAATGCCGCGCCGCCGACCAGCAATGGCAGTTCAATTCCCGCGTCCTTCATGTCCTCGGCTGTGAGGACCATTTGTTGAGCGGATTTAACGAGCAGTCCCGACAGTCCGACAGCATCAGGATGATGTTCCCGCACGGCTTTGATCAGAACTTCGGATGGAACTTTGATGCCGAGGTTGATCACCTCGTAGCCGTTGTTCGACAGGATTATGTCTACAAGGTTTTTGCCTATGTCGTGCACGTCGCCTTTCACCGTCGCGAGTAGTACCCGGCCGCGTGAGGTCGTGTCGCTCTTCTCCATGAACTTCTCGAGATGAGAGACCGCCGCCTTCATCGCTTCGGCCGACTGCAACACTTCGGCGACGATCAACTCGTTGTTATTGAACAGGCGTCCGACCTCGCTCATTCCGGCCATCAACGGGCCGTTAATGATGTCGAGAGGCGCTGCCTCTTTGAGCTTCAAATTCACATCTTCGATCAAGCCGTCCTTGCTGCCTTCGATGATGTAGTTGCCGAGCCGCTCATCGAGCGGGAGATTTGAAGCGATCTTCTTTGTCCGGGACGTTGCGCTTCGAAAGTGAGCGGCGAATGCCGCAATGGGATCGTCGCCACGGTTCCACAGGAGATCTTCCGCAAGGTGCCGTTCTTTTTCGGGAATCGAAGCATATCGTTCGAGCTTTTCAGAATTGACTATGGCCAGGTCCAGCCCGGCTTTGGTGCAGTGATAGAGGAAGACCGAATTCAATACTTCGCGCCCGGCGTCGGGCAGGCCGAATGAGACATTGCTGATGCCCAGAATGGTCTTGCAGTCGGGAAGCGCCTCCTTGATGAGCCGGATGCCTTCAATGGTCTCGACCGCGCTTCCGGCGTAGTTCTGGTCGCCAGTCCCGCAAGGAAAGACGAGGGGATCGAAGATTATGTCCGATGGGCGAATGCCGTAATTATCAGTGAGGAGCTTCTGAGAGCGCACTGCGATTTCGAGCTTGCGCTGGCGGGTTATCGCCTGGGCCTGCTCTTTGTCTTCGTCGATGCAGCCGACGATGAGCCCGGCGCCGTACTTGCGCGCAAGCGGGGTGACGCGGTCGAATTTATCGAGGCCGTCTTCGAGGTTGATCGAGTTGATGATCGATTTTCCCTGGCAGTAGGTGAGCGCTCGCTCGATGGCCACCGGGTCGGTGGTGTCGATCATGATCGGAACTTTTACAACGCGGTTGAGCCGATCGTAGAAACGGTCTACGTCGTAGAGTTCTTCGCGGTCGGCATTCTGAAGATTCACGTCGCAGATCTGCGCTCCGCCCTTCACCTGTTGGCGTGCGATTTCAGCGGCCTCTTCATACTTCTCTTCGGTGATAAGGCGTTTGAACTTTCGCGAGCCTACTTCGTTGGTGCGCTCCCCGACAATGAGCGGGCGCTGATCCTCGTTCGCTTCGACAAAGTCGATGCCCGAGAAGAGAGCACGACGGTGAGTGATGGGAACGCGCGGCCGCTTACCCTCGACCATCTGCGCAAGCGAGCGTATGTGAGCCGGGGTGGTGCCGCAGCAGCCACCGACCAGATTGAGCCAGCCGTGATTGACGAAGCGCTCGATGGTCGTGCTGAATGACTCCGGCGTTTCGAGGTAGATGCCGTCTTCATTCGGGAGTCCGGCGTTGGGCACACATGAGACGCGCGTTTCGGCAATTTCCGCGACGCTCCGAATATGATCGGTCATGAACTCGGGCCCTGTAGCGCAGTTCAAACCGATCGATAGCAACTCGGCGTGCATCATCGAAACCGCAAAGGCTTCGGCAGTCTGGCCCGCCAGCATCGTGCCAAGCGTCTCGATCGTCCCGGAGACCATGATCGGCACCTTGTATCCGACCTCGTCAAAGAGTCTCCAGATGCCGATCAAGGCCGCTTTGACATTGCGTGTGTCCAGCTGTGTCTCGACAACCAGAATGTCGGCGCCGCCGGACACCAGTCCGGCAGCCTGACCGTGGAACGCTTCGATGAGTTCATCGAACGTGATGCCGCCGACCACCGAAATGGATTTTGTCGTAGGCCCTATCGAACCGGCCACAAATCGCGGGCGAGTCGATGAAGAGAACTCGGCGGCAGCTTGTCTGGCGAGACGCGCGGCCGTTTCATTCAGTTCGTGAACTCTGTGTTCGAGGCCATACTCAGCCAGAACGATTGAGGTGGCTCCGAAGGTATTGGTTTCGATTATGTCGGCGCCGGCTTCGAGGTAGCCGCGATGGATATCGAGTACAACGTCGGGCCGGGTGAAGACCAGGTTCTCATTGCAGCCGTCGAGTTGATGGCCGCCGAAATCCTCAGCCGTCAGGTTGCGGGCCTGGACTGCGGTCCCCGTTGCGCCGTCCAGCACCAGAATACGCTCGGCCAGCATCTCTTCGAGCATCTCTGTTCGGTGTTGTCTCATAAGAAAAGCGTGTCGCGTTTCGCGTTTCGCGTTTCGCGTTTTACGTTTTACGTTTTACGTTTGGTTCACTTCTAGGATTGATTGCCACGCAAGAGGCCAGAACGTAAAACGCAAAACGTAAAACGCGCGAAACGTCACTTCGGCGGTTTCTCCTCGGCGGCTTTCTTCACGTCCGAAGGTTTGTCCTCTTTCGTGGCCGAGAGTCCGAGCATCTTGCGTATCTCAGGCTTTCGGTCCCGCGCCACCGCTGCCATCATCAGGTACGAAGATTCAAAGGCCGCCTGGTTCAGGGACTGCCCAACGTTCATAAGGTACTTGTAGCCAATGTCCTCTTCGCTGTCGACGAAGAACGCCCCAATGGTTATCGCGTCATTGGCCGACAGCAAGTACTTGTAGACCTCTTCTCGATTAGCAGCGTCCTTGAGGCTTCCGAAGTTATAAACGTAGAGGCCGAGCATGTTCCTGGTGCGGTCATTGACGACGACCATTGTGGTCTTTCCGCCTTTGGGATCACTGTAGCTGGAAACGACCATCTGCGGGGTGCTCCTGCTCGCATCGATGGTTGCGCCTACTCGCAGGACGCTCTTCTTGACAATCTCCATAAGCGTAAGGCGAGGCGCGGGGGGCTTGGCAGGTTGTTGTTGCTCCGGCAGCTGCGGCTGCTGCGCGAGCAGAGTCGAAATGGCAAGCCCAAGCACTACTGGAACGATCGCGATGCAACTCCTGGTCATGATTTCACCTCGCTTGACTGCTGGATGTCTGGCGGCACTGCACGCCGAAAACTATCATCCGCAATGAAGCGTTTCAAGCAGGCAGACTAGAACATCGGTCGCACGGGTGTCCCCGTCCTCCCGGGTTGTTGGAAATCCCGGCCCGCTTCACAACGCGGAAAACACGTCGAGCGCATACTGCACTCGACCGAAAGGCGCCGATACCTGAACTCCCTGCACCAGATCTCGCACCTCTGCAAGCGTCTCTCGGGCGATGGCCAGTCCTTCCTCGCGAGCCGAATCCTTATCCGTGATTCGGTGCATACGCTCGAGGACCGACTCTGGTACCACCACTCCCGGCACTTCGTTGGCAAGGAACTCGGCGTTTCTGTAGCTGACAAGAGGCCAGATGCCGGCGATCACGGGAATCCGGCAGTGTTCGATGCGCTTCAGAAAACTCCGGAGTTGATTAACATCAAATGTCGGCTGCGTTATCGCGTACTCTGCGCCGGCTTCAACTTTCCACTCGAACCTGCGGAGTTCGTAGTCGATGTCGACCGCGCAAGGATTGACACCGACGCCTACATAGAACGAGGTCGGCTTGCCGATGGGATTGCCGCCGATGTCCAGTCCGTGGTTGAGGCGGTTCACCATATTCACAAGCCCTATCGAGTCTATGTCGAAGACCGCTGTCGCCTCCGGATAGGGTCCCATCTTCGGCGGATCTCCCGTGATGATCAAGAGATTTCTCAACCCGAGCGCCGCCGCGCCCAGCAAATCGCTGGTCATACCGAGCAGGTTCCTGTCGCGACAGCAGTAGTGAACGACCGCCTCGATGCCCACCTGTTGTTCGATCAGGGTTGACACAGCCAGCACGCCCATTCGGGATTGAGCGCGCGGACCGTCGGGGACGTTGACCGCGTCGACGTTGGCATCCTTCAGCAGGCGCACACTTTCGAGCATCTTGATCGCATCACAGCCCTTCGGCGGAACGATCTCAACTGAGGTTACGAACTCACCCGCGCAAATCTTCTTAGCGAAGCGAGACTTCTTGTCGCGGGCCATCACCTCGACGTCGAGAGGGTTCTCTTCAGGCACCAGGACGCGGACGGTCGAGCGGCCCGGCGAAAGAGCGGCCACAGCGTCGGCGATCTGCTTTATGTGTTTGGGAGTGGTGCCACAGCAACCGCCGACGAACTTGGCGCCCGCCTGGATCAGTCTCTTGGCGTACTTGGCCATGTACTCGGGCGAAGCCATGTAGAACATGCGCCCATCGAGCTGGCGGGGCAGTCCGCCGTTCGGTTGCGCCGACAGCTTTCGCCTGGTGACGACCTGCATGCGTTCGATGGCTTCGAGCATCGTATGGGGTCCTACCGAGCAATTGAGCCCGATCACATCGGCGCCCCATTCGTCGAGTTGTTTGGTGAAGATTTCAGGAGATGTCCCGTAACTGGTGTTGCAGTCGTTCTGAATCGTTATTTGAGCAACGATCGGCAAATCGGATACCGAGCGCATTGCGAGCAGTGCCTGCTGAATCTCGGCAAGATCTGAGAAGGTCTCGAGAACAAGCAGGTCGGCGCCGGCTTCTGCCAGCGCCGAAGCCTGCTCGCGGAATATCGTCCTCGCCTCTTCAATCGAGGTTGGGCCGTAGGGCTCTATACGAACGCCAAGCGGTCCGACAGCGCCGGCAACAAAGGCGCGATCGCCCGCGGCCTCACGTGCGATACTGACTCCGGCGCGGTTGATGTCGACGATCTTATCCTCGAGCCCGTAGCCTGAGAGCTTTAAGCGGTTAGCACCGTAAGTGTTGCTCTCAATTATGTCGGCCCCAGCCTTTACGTATTCGCGCTGGATCCCGAGTACGAGTTCAGGGCTGGTCAGATTCAGTTCGTCGTAGCAGCGGTTGATATAGATGCCGCGGGAGTAGAGCATGGTACCCATCGCCCCATCGAACACGTAGACCCGATCATCTGTGACCGCATTGCGGAAGTCTCTAGTCATAACCAGTTGTCCATTCTCACCACCAATGCAAAAGCCCCGCGCTAAACGGCGCGGGGCTGAATCCTGGCTGTTTAGCAGTTTTTAACGTGGAGCAATTCACCTAAATCGCCACGCTTCGGTTTTCAACAACACTGAAAGAATACACCCGGCGCGAAACGAGAGTCAAATTGGGAATTTCGAATTGCGAATTTCGAATTTGCGAATTTGGGACTCGCGGAATTTAATTCGAAATTCGAAATTCGCAATTCGAAATTCCTCACCGGAGCCTCACGGCCACGTCGCGCAACAGCAGCTCGTTCAGCTTTGCGTCGATCTCGCCGATGTTGAACGGCTTGGATATCAGGGCGTCGACCAGACTTGTGTCTCCTCCGCTCACCGCGACATCGGCGAAGCCGCCGTACCCGGTCACCATCACGAGCTTTGTGCCCGGCCAGCGACGTCGTACTTCGTTGACGAGGGTCCACCCGTCGGCTCCCGGCATCGACAGGTCGGTGATAACCAGATCGAATCGAGATCCCTCGATGGCCCGCAGTCCGGCCAACCCATCTTCCGCTGTTAGAACCTTGTGGCCGCGAGCCCTCAGCAGATCAGCCAGCAGCATACGTATCGGCAGTTCGTCGTCAACGACCAGCACGGATGCGCTTCGCGCTCCCGGTGCGGCCTCCGGAATCTCCTCCTCGAGGGATGGCCGCTTCAAGGGCAACCTCAGTGAGAAGGTCGATCCACGCCCGGGATCGCTCTTGACCTTGATCTCGCCTCCATGCCGCTCGATGATACCGAATGAGACTGCCAGCCCCATTCCATATCCCTTGAGCCCTTTGGTGGTGTAGAAGGGTTCGAAGATTCGCCGGCGTATGTCCTCGCTCATACCACAGCCGCTGTCGGAAAACGCAACCGATATCCCTTCGACTTCCAAGGTAGCGGTGATCGTAAGCCGGCCGCCATCGGGCATCGCGTCGAGCGCATTGATGATGATGTTGACGAAGACCTCACGTACCGCCGACTGATCGCATGTCACCACCGCGTTCTCCGCGGGTCGGAAGATTATGTCGTATTGGACCCCCGCCGCCCTCGCGTCGTCCTTCCAGCGAGAACGTGTCAGATCGAGCGCATCCTTGACTATCTGATTGATGTCCGCTGCCGTAGAAGGTTCGTCTTGCCGCTGGCGAGCAAAGTTCTGTATGCGCTGAACCATCTTTGCCGCATCCAGGGCCGCCTTTTCCACGGTATCGAGATACTTGGTGAGTCTTACATCGGTGATTTCAGTCTGAACCATCTGGGTGTAGCCAAGAACGGCTGTAAGAGAGTTGTTGAAGTTATGAGCGACTCCTGACGCCAACTGGCCCAACGCTCGCAATTTGTCACTGCGCATGGTCTGCTCGTTCACCAGTCGCTCCTCAGTGATATCTCGCATGACTGCAAGTATGCCTGCGATCTCTCCCTCAGCGTATATCGGCGAGTTTGTCATCAGAGCCGAGCGTTCGGTTCCGTCGGCTGCGAGGTAGCGCATTTCGTATCGCTGTGCTTCACCCAGGGATGCTCGATTGAGGTTCGAGCGAACGCAATCCAGGTCGTCCGGATGAATGGATTGAAGGAAGGATTGGCCGGCGAGGGAGTCGGTGACATAACCCAGGAGTTCGGCCGCCCGCTTATTAGCCCAGAGGAAGCGCCCATCCAGATCGGTGGCGTAGACCGCATCGTAGGCCGCATCGACGAGGTTCTTAAGCAGCGAGCCGGCCGTCTCCACCTCCGCCTCGACCCGGTGCTTCTCGGTAAGATCCCGCAGAACCTGGACTGCTCCCATCCTCTCGCCGGCCGCGTCGTAAATAGGGTCCACTCTTATTTCGAGGTATCTGGCGATGGGAGTATCGTGGGGCTTCCTAAATGCAACCGCATGGCGACCTTCCCGGCGCGCGCGGCAGATCTCACAGGCGTTCCAGTCCTGACCGGGGTGCGCGATATCGGTCAACACACGCCCAATGGTATCTTCTGGTTCGACCCCTCTGAGCAGGCAGTAGGCGCGATTGGCCCGTAATACATGATCCTCGACGTCGGTGATGACGAGCGCATCAGTCATTGCGTCGAAAGTCGCCTCCAGCTCTCCATTGGTTAAAGATACCTCGCGCAGTAGATCCTGTTGCGTGTTCCAACTCGACTCGAGCCGCTCGGACATCAAGTCGAAGCTGTGGAAAAGAGAAGCATATTCTGACGTGATAAGGCTGCGGCGCGGCGGCCGCTCCGAGAGGTTTCCTGATGCCAGCGCGGCAGCACTTCGACTGAGCTCGAGGGTGGGCCGGGCCAGCAGCCGAGCCACAGCCTGGCTGAGAACGAGCGCGAGAAACAGAGCCAGCATGAGCACCATCAACTGTCCGATATAGAATGAGTCCAGCTTTTCCTTGATGGGGTCCAGGGACTGACGGCTCCAAATTATCCACCCTGTGTCCGGGAGGGCTGTGCGGGTCAGAAGAAAGCCGTTCAGCGAAGATTTCGCCGCCGATATCCGGTCGGGGCCTTCGGATTGTCGGTAGTGAATTGTGCCGCTGTTGAGCTCTTCTCTTGAATCGAACGCCGATTCGAAATCGCCGCGCTCCTTCAACGAGACAACCTCTTTGTAGCTGCCCGGATCGATCTGCGAGTCGGCAATTAACAGACCCTCGCCGTCGGTGATGAACTGGTTCTCATCTCCTGTCGAATAGCGCCAGGCTATGTTTTGAAAGCTCCGCAGGTCGAACCAGCCAAGGACGAATCCCATGAAACGCCCGCTCCCGTCCAGAAGAGGCTCGCCGATGGCCACTACGGGACCGGTCATCCCTCCGTGCGCCTGGTAGACGCCAGACAAGACTGTCGCTCTCCTGGCGACCAGGTCGCGATAATATG
>DASYSA010000045.1:0-13131 GCA_036003885.1 Blastocatellia bacterium
TGCGAGGCCCACTTTTCTGTCGATGTAGTTCAACAGGTCGGCGATAACACCATCCAGGCGGACATATGTGTCCTCTATCTCCTGGCTGTCCGGTCCGTAGAAATGACCTGCAAGATCGGGCGATGAGAAACTTACCGAAAGGAGATCGGGGAACTCGTCTGACCCCAGCGACTCCGCCTGGATGGCCGCCTTGGCAAAATCGGCCAGATATTCGGAGGCGAACGGAGTCATCTCGAATGCCGCGTAGAATTTCGCGCCGGGTTTCTCATCTCCGCCCGTAATCGTATATGGAAATTCAGTGCCCAACGCCGTCTTCTGCACCGGCGTATTCTGCGCCTGCGCGATCCGGTATGCCTCCGGCTTTAGAGACCGCACCCACTTCACCCCGAAGTATCTGGCCGGGCCCTGGCTCGAATTAAACTGCTTCACCCAGGGGGGCAACTCCTTCGAGTAGTAGTCGCTGGTGACGAACGCACCTCTCGGCGTGTCAAACCAGAAGGCGCCGTTTGGGCGATGTCCACCGGGCAAGACGGCGGCGCGGTCTTTCAGGGAGACTGCGATGACTTTTGAGCGAAAGTTATTTGATAACCTCAACTGGTCGCCGATGGTATCGCCGATCAAGACTCGAGGACTCGCAACGCCGGGTTCGCCGGTGACCCCGGTGTCGGTCACCATTCGCGAAGAGAGATCGGATACCATTACGCGCAGCTTTCCAGTATCGCGATCGAACCATAGATTTCCGACTATGCCGTTCTGCGCGGGACCAGCGCCGGTGAAGATGGCGGCGTGGCCGGGCGCAGTGTAGGTTGGAATGTAATCATAGTTTGCATTCGTAAAGACTGCTCCACCGGTCATCAGACGCCGAAATCCATTCCGGCCGAAGAGCCGGCCAAATCGCTCGAGGAAGTCATACCGAAACTGGTCTACGGTAATAACCAGGACCAGCTTCGGTGCTCTGTCAGTGTGAGGAGCCGATCGCTTTGCCGAGCCGGCTGGCGTTGGCCTGACGGCAGGCTCCTGGGTCTGTGACCAGCCTGGCACCCAGAGCCAGGTCAGTAACAGGCAGAGTACGCCCGATCTTAACGGAGGTCCGTAACTCCTGGTCATTCTTTTGATCAGCTTCCTAAGCGGAGATCTAACAGAGCAATTACCGTAATTCACGGCGGCGGACGATGTCAACCAGAGTGCTGGTTTATGGTTTTTCGTTCAGCTGCACTCGGACTTGTGATATAAGTGGCTCACCATCTTCTGAAAGACGTCCTCGTTAATATGGCTCCAGTCTTAAACGATCGTTCCGCCGGCCCTGCCGCGCACCACATTTTTGTGTCGAGGCGCCTCGTTGTGATCGCCCTATTTGCGCTTGGCTGGTCGGTGGTAGCCGTTGCGCTGAGCCTAATCGTCAGGGGCACCCCAGCCGAGCGAGGAATGTCGGCTCTAGTGAAGGCGTATCGACTTGAGCGCCCGATCGAACCGAGGCTTTCGGGAGGCCTTGGCGCGGCTGGATTCGACGCCTCTGTGCGCGGACCTTCTAACGCATCCTCAGCCGACCGGGACACAGCCGAGGAGTTGCTTACGGAAGTGGCAACGCAGCGCGATGACGGATATGCCCAGCTCGCTTATGGGCGGTTCCTGCTGACTGAGCTGCGAGCGTCGGATGCATTGAAGAGATTGGATCTGGCGGTTGAACGGCTGCCCCGAAGCGCCGACGCCCTCAACGACCTGGGCGCCTGCCTGTTTGAGCAAGGCAAGCCCGAAGATGCGCTTGAGAAGTTGAATCGCGCCCTGGAAATCGACCCGAAGATGCCCGAGGCCTTATTCAATCGAGCGCTGTGTTACGAGCGCCTCCTGTTGACGGACGCGGCGTCCGAAGAGTTTGCCGCTCTTCTTCACATAGAACACGACACAGGCTGGCAGAACGAAATCCTCCAGAAGGTCAGGGCGACAAAGGGCGATGGCGCTGCTGCCCTTAAGCCAGCCCAGATCGTGGCGTCTTTTGACGAGGCGATAGAGAACCAGGACCTCGCCGAAGCCGGCAAGATTACTCGCGACAACCTCGAGGTGATCAACAAACACGTTGTGGAGAGAGTCCCTGAAGAGTTTCTGAAAGAGTCTCTGACCGGAGATGCCGACAAGATGGGTCGCGCTCTATTCGAAATCCAGTTTGCAGGCAAGCAGTTGCTGGCCGCGACCGGCGACACCTCGACGGCCGATCTTGCGTCCTACATGGCTCAACTATCGGAAAAAGAGCGAGCCTCAGAGCTTGCGCTGTTTGCGGAGTACAAGAGAGCGGATCAGACATTCAACGATAGAAGGTATAGAGAGGCGCGATCGGCATCGGAACGAGTAGAAAGGCAGTTCAGGGAGCGAGGTAATCTGGTATACCAACAGTTTGCAGGCTACATCGTGGCAAGCAGCCTTTACGGCGAAGGCGAACTGAATCAATCCGTGACAAAGCTCAGGGAGATCCTGGAGTTCGTCAGGCGCCAGACCTGGCCATACAGGCAGGTACAATCGCTCAGCCTGTTGGGACTCAATTACTCGCGCCTCGGCAATGATTCTCTTGGCCTCAAATATTGTGAGCAGGCGACGCGGTTCGGCAGCAGTCTACCTCAGTTCGAAGCGAAGGTTTGCCAGTATCTGAGCAGCGTATACTTTCGCCTGGGCGACCTCGACAAGAGACTCGAGTACCTGCGCAAGTCCACCAGGCTCTATCTTACGGGAGTGCCCAGCTCCTCCGACCTCGCAAACAACTTCGTCGAGCTGGCAAGCCTCTACTCTGTCCGCGGCAACCACGAACTGGCACTCTCGTATGCCCTACAGGCGCTTACATACGCGAGACAGGCGGGCGACAACGGTCGTGCAGCGCAGGCGGCTTCGATGGCAGCGGTGGAGCTCGCAAGGCTCGGAAGGTTCAAGCGGGCGGAAGAAGAACTGAACCGCGCCTTTTCTTACGTCGAGTTGGTCGATGCCACGAGGCAAAAGCAATACACCGAATCGGCGGTTTGCAGGCGTGGCGGAGAACTGGAGCTGGAGCAGGGAAATATTGCTCAAGCCCTCGATTATTACAATGAAGCTGAGAGACTGGTAAAGAACTCCGAAGACCACGTGCTGCCCCTGATTCGGGTGCTTCGCGGACGGGCCGAAGCGTACATCAGGGCCGAAGAGTTCCAGAAGGCTCTGACGGACCTGGACAGCGCAGCCAACCTTCTCCAGCAATATCGCGACAGGATCGACGCGCGGTCAAGTCGAAGCGATTTTCTCGATGCGAACTCCAGCGTCTTCGACCAGTTGATCGAACTTGATGCAGGGATTCTGGGGCACTGCGAGGATGCTTTCGACGTGTTGGAACAGTCGCGCGCTCGGGCGCTGCTCGACGAGTTTCAGTCAGCCGAGGGAGGTGGAAAACCGCTGCAACTGCAGGCTGTCAAAGATAACTTACCCGCGGACTTCAGACTTCTCGCGTATTCAGTGACCGGTGGCGGCACCTATATTTTTCTGGTGACTCGGGAAGGCTGCTCGGTCACGCGAACGCCCGCGACAACCGAACTCCTCGATCGGCTTGTGCACGATTACGTTTTGGCGCTGAAGACCCGAGGCCCGATAGAGCTGGTGAGGCAAAAAGGACGGGACCTCTATGATCGCCTGATCGCCCCGGTTGAGGATCAACTTGGGGAAACCAAAGATCTGCTCTGCATCGTACCGGACAAGGCGCTTCACTTTTTGCCATTTGCGGCCCTTGTAGATCCTTCAGGTCGGTATCTGATTGAGTCCCGACGATTGATATATACGCCCTCGGCCTCAGTGCTTGTGCAATGCATCAAGGAGAGCGGTCGCAAGGCCACGGAGACGCCGGAATCGATTCTCGCCGTTGGCAACCCCACGTTCAATCGCGATGCGTTTCCGGATCTGGACGACCTTCTCGATGCTGAGCGCGAAGCGAGAGCCATCGCCGATCAGTATGACCCTAAGGTCGGCACCAGGTTGATTGGTCCAGATGCCACCAAAGAACGGGTCTTGAGCGCGCTCGGCAAATCCGACGTTGTGCATTTGGCAACGCACTGCCAGGTTGAAGGGAATGCCTCCTGGCTCGCTGCACTGGTGCTCGCTGATCCCTATATGAAGCAGACAAGAGAACTCTCGTCTTCTGTTTCACGACCGGAGCGAAGCCGAGACATGCGCAAGAGGGCACCAGGGGATGCGGCCTTGAGCAAATCTTCCCAGGCCGATGCTGTTGCATTGGCTGGTGATCGCGGCACGGAAGCAGCCGTCCTGGAGCGGCCCGGTCTGTTATACCTTGATGATATTTACAAGACTCGGTCAGGACGCACCAGGTTGGTGGTGCTGTCCGCCTGCCAGAGCGGTCTTGGCGGGTACTTTCGTGGCG
This sequence comes from Blastocatellia bacterium, assembly GCA_036003885.1. Classification (GTDB taxonomy): domain Bacteria; phylum Acidobacteriota; class Blastocatellia; order UBA7656; family UBA7656; genus DASYSA01. The sequence continues at coordinate 4,385 of DASYSA010000045.1, forward strand.
AGGGGATTGTCAGTCTGGTTCGACCGTTCCTGGCAATGAGAGTGCCAACGGTGGTGGCCAGCCTCTGGTCAGTCGAGTCGAATGCAACAGCCGATCTGATGATAGACTTTCACAAACGTCGCAGAGCCGGGGGACTCGGGGCAGCCGACGCGCTCCGCGAGGCCCAGATTTCCATGTCGCAGAGCGCATCATTTGAGCACCCCTATTATTGGGCTCCTTTTATCGCGGTCGGCTCGAACAAGTGAACCGCCCGAGAAACCGTTCAGGAAACTCATCGGCGCAATTGCGCTTCATCCTGAGTTCTCACGGGGAGGTTTCAAATTGACATCAGGGCATAATTACCGTCTGCCGAGGATCGATCGGCAAAGTTTCAACTTTCTGCAATCGACACGACCTGGTTTCCGTCATGTGATATGAAAGGACTGAGGCAACATCAGGTTGAAAGCTCGGTTAGTGGCATCGACTGACACCAGGATGAGAAGTGAGTGGCCTGCTGAGGGTTTATCGATGACTGTCTTCTAGTCGAATCGCTCAACAGCCTGGTTGGTAAACGCGGTTGTACAGCGAGTGGCGTGGACAGCAGCAGCTCGGCTGCCGGCCTGGCCTGGTGCCCTGGGTACTCGGTACGTTCGCTAATTTCATTAAGGGAGGACCTATGCCTATAGAAGCTACGGTTGTTTTGGACAGCGGATGTTTTCTACCCTCGGAAAAGAAGGAAGGGCTGGCGCCTGGCCGCTACTATGCCACAATCGGCTACTTTCAGAATCCGAAGGGCTCCGCGGATATCCGTGTGTTAGTCGACGACGAGGAACGCGTTTTCAATCCCCCGTTGGAACTGGAAGACAACAACGACACCATCGAAGTCATGCACGTCCACAATGGCGCTGTCAACAGGGAAGGGGTCAGCGAAGCAAAGACCTTTCACGAGAAGCTCCTTCATCTCAAGGACCTCTATGGCGACAACGTCGAAATGGACCCTAAGAAGTTCGACTGTGTAATTCGTTTCGAGAGCGGCCGCTTCATGCCGTCAATGGTGAAGGGTAGGGCCTTCAAGGAGAGTAAGAGAGACACCGCCGGTCGCAGCTTCTCCACGACCGGAAAGCGTAAGGAGATTCCTGAGATCTCTCACAACATCGCCGTACACTTCACGCTCGAGAAAGGTGACACCCTGGAGATCGCAAGAAATGGAAAGGTATTCCTTTCGAGCAAGGATCTCGGAGTGAAGAATCGACTCGCAATTGAGCTGCCGGTCAGCAACGTGGTAGGAAACAAGTTCTATCACGACGCATTCAAGACCCCGCGCGCGGATAACGTGTACTGGTTGCCCAATGAATGCGATCCCCCGCCTAGCTGCCCGAACCCGCCCTGTGGCGACCCGGGTGCTGGATAGCTCCTGCTTTCACGCACCCCGGGATGAGCGAACGCATATGACTGCGATCCGGCGCCGGCTTGTCTCTATTCTCCCTGCGATAACCGGCAGCGGGAGCAGTATGGAAGTCTGGGCGGTCGCCTGAAGCAGGGAAGGTGAGCGCAAGCACTCCAGGGTGGAAACGGAACGCAAGAAAGATCCTGATTATGCTGGTTACGCTTACGCTCGATAGCGGATGTTTTCTTAAGTCGGAGCAGTCTTGTCGGGAGGTCGGCTGGTACCAGAGAGCCGACGCGGTATCAGACCTGAGAGTCTATGTCGACGGCGAAGAGATGGAGAACCCACGAGCTCTTAAGCTGGGGAGTGGGAACTCTCTTGTCGAGTTGCGCCACACAACGGCACGCGGTGAAGTCATTCGCGATCGCGTACTCGAATCTTCCAATCTGGCAGCATGCCTCGCGAGTCTGAAGGAACTCTACGGCGGGGATGTCGAAGTCGACCCGGCCAGGTTTGATTGCGTGTTGCGCATAGAATCGGGCCATCTGCGCCCCTCGATTGTAAAGGCGCGTGCCTTTATGGAGACCGAAAAGCAGCCCGACGGGGCTATGAAGCCTACAGGTAAGTGGAGAGAACTGCCCTGTGTCGCTCACGGAGTAGTTGTTCATTTCGAACTCTCCGTGGGCGACAACTGGGAGATCATAAGCGGGGGGAAGACTCTGCTCTCGGTAAAGGACCTGGCACCCAGGCTAGGCGTCGACATCAACCTGGCGGCCGACGATGAGACGGGCGCTCGGATTTACCACGATGCCTTCAGGCACGAGAGAAGAAATTATTGGTTTCCTGATGGGTGCGATGAAGGACCTTCGGGACCGTACCCTCCGTGTCAGGCATAGTAAACTAGTGGCCGCGGTGCCTTTTCAAGAACCGGGAGGCGGGGTATGAACCGGGAGGCGGGGTATGAACCCGCCTCCCGTTCAATATTCGGAAGGACTACTCTTCCTCGGTCGGTCGAATGCGGCCTTCTTCCTGGGCCTTCTGCACTATCTTCTGCGCAATCTGTCCGGGAACCTCATCATAGTGGTCCAGTTCCATTGTATAAGACCCGCGAGCACCGGTTATCGAGTTCAGGGTCGACTGGTAGGACAGCATCTCTGATAACGGTACCTGGGCTTTGACCACAGACTGATTGCCCTTTGTTTCCATGCCTTGCACTCGACCTCGGCGCGAGTTGATGTCGCCCAGAATGTCGCCCGAGACTTCCTGCGGGGCGGTTATCTCGACGTTCATCACCGGCTCGAGCAGCACCGCTCTGACCTTCTCCATCGCGGTGCGAAATGCTTTGCGGCCTGCCAACTGGAACGAAAGATCGTCCGAGTCGACCGCGTGGAATTTTCCGTCGATCAGCTCAACCTTGAAGTCGACCATGGGATAGCCTGCGATCGCTCCGCGCGCAGATGCGTCTTTAATACCCTTCTCGACGGCGGGCCGCCAGTTTTGCGGTATCGAGCCTCCGAAGATTTTGTCGACGAAGGAGAATCCCGCTCCTCGGGGCTGCCCTTCGAACACGCAGGTAGCTTCGCCGAACTGGCCTCGACCGCCTGTCTGTTTCTTATGGCGGCCGACAATTTCCACGCGCCCCTTGAAGGTCTCGAGGTAGGCGACCTTTGGTGGATGAAGCTCGACTTCAACACCATATCGCTTCTTCAGCTTATTCACGGCGACCTCGATATGAGTCTGTCCCGATCCCGAGAGCAGGAACTGTTTGGTCTGCGGGTCCCGATCAAACCTCAGCGCCAGGTCCTCTTCCAGCATCTTGTGAATGGCTTGAGAGAGCTTGTCCTCGTCGTTGCGAGACTTCGGCTCGATGGCGAAGGCGATTGCCGGATTTGGAAAGCGAACGGGATCGTAAGCAATCGGCGAAGCCTTATCTGTAAATGTATCGCCCGTCGTTGTCTCTCTAAGCTTGGTCACCGCTACGATATCGCCGGCGTGTGCCTCGGGGATCCTCTCGAGATTCTTGCCCTGAAGCACATGCAGCGGCCCGAGTCGCTCCGTAGTGTTCTTAGTAATATTGAAGACTGTTGCGTCTGACTTAATCGTACCTGAATAGATTTTGAATACGGTGATTCGACCGGCGAAGGGGTCAGCGATCGTTTTGAAGACCAGCGCCGAGAAGGGGGCGATGTCCTTGACCTCTCGCTCGATCACTTCGTCGCTATCGGGGCTGGGATGGCCCTGAGCCGGCCCGACCTCGTCCGGCTCGGGAGCCAATTCAACCAGTTCGGTCAGCAGCGGCTGAATGCCGATGTTCTGAAGGCCGGATGCGGCGAAAATGGGAAAGAGCCGGCGTTCACGAACGGCCGCTTTGATCCCGGGTATCAGGTCCTCATCGCTCAACGTTCCGTCGGCGAAATACTTCTCCATCAACGCCTCGGAGCTTTCAGCGACGACGTCGATTATCTTTTCCCTTGCCGCCTGAGCGGCGTCTTTTAGATCGGCTGGGATCTCGCCTTCGATCGGTTTGGCGCCGTCACCTTCATAGGTGTAGGCGCGCATGTGCACAAGATCGATCACACCCTTGAAGTTGCGTTCGCTGCCGATGGGAATCTGGACCGGCACGGCGGCGCGGCCGAATGCCTCATTGATGCTGCTGACCGCCTGCTCGAAATCCGCTCGCTCGCGATCCATCTTATTGACGACCAGCAGTCGCGGGATCCCAAACTCGTCCGCGTAGCTCCATGTCTTTTCGGTCTGGACTTCTACGCCGTTGACTGCGTCGACCAACACTAAGGCGGCGTCACAGGCGCGGAGGCCCGCTTTAGAGTCGAGTATGAATGCAGCATAGCCCGGAGTATCAGTTATGTTGATTTTGTTTCCGTTCCACTCACAATGGGCGAGGGAGCTATGAATTGTTATCTTTCTGGCGATTTCATCTTCATCGTAATCTGTGACAGTCGTGCCGTCGTCGACGCGACCCAGCCGGTTGGTGGCGCCCGCGTCGAAGAGCATCGCAGCGACCAGCGAAGTCTTGCCCACGTCGCCGTGACCTACAATGCCAACGTTTCTGATCTCCTTAGTGTTGTAGACCTTCATACGGTCGGTCTCCTTTCAACGTATCGTTCCGCGTTCCGCGTTTGTCGTTTCGCGTTTTGGTTTCTCGGACATGATTCAGGTTCATAGTTATGGTGTTATCGCGTCCTGCCGATTGGAATTTAGAAAAAAACAAACGCGAAACGATTCGTATCCGGCCATTTCGATCGACGCGTCGAAGGCGTCCTTCACTCGGCGGCTTGACGCCGTTGGATGAACTCTTCGCTCGCTGGACCTGAGGCTGCCCAGAGAACTCCCTACTCACTTAGTTGGGTCGTTGGTGTTGTGAGTGAAAACCGGTTCAGCCCTCACGACGGACAGCTTATAACCGAGTAAGGCTCAGGCGCAAGGAGGAATAAAGGAACGTTAAGACTCTAGTTACGAGTCTGTTTGCTGTCTCAGGCCGCGCAATGCCGGCGTACAGGCTGGACTCCGAGAACGTAAAACGCGTAACGCGAAACGCGTAACGCGAAACGTGTTCTCATTTCTTCGGCTGGAAGCTTCGGGCCATCTGATCGGTCACATTCCGATTCGCGTCAAGAGACCCGCGCTTGCCGACAAAGCGCAATACCCAAACCGAAGTTCCGTCTTCGAGATAGTAGAAGATACTCGCGATCTGACGGGTCCCCTCGGTGGTAAAGAACGAAAAACGAAGCCCCCGAAGCGTGCCGCCGCCAAAAGGCTCCGTCGCCGCGCGTTCGAATCCGGGGCGATAACTCCTGAGGTTCTGTTCTTCGTCGCGAACCATATTATCGAGCGAAGCTCCGGCCTGGGTCTCCTTGCTGATTCGAAGCAAACCCTCACGACGGTCCCGGTAGACGAACTCGGTCTTGGGCCGCCCGACCGCATCGCTATAGGAGACGGATCGCCACTCTCCCAGGAGAGAGATCTTGAACTTGCCTGCAGGATCTTCGAACTCAGATCCAGACTGGGAGAGACCAGCCGTAGGGAATGTCGATACGATAAGCCCGGTCAGCAATAACAGACCTTTGAAACTCATGCTGCCTCCAACAACAGGGAATCGATGGTTCGCAACTTAGATTCTAACATGCGATCAGTAGATGTACCCGAATCCTACCCCTAATAGAATGTTGTGACGGACGACTTCTTGCCGTCCTTTAGCGAATCGGACCGAGCAGGCTTTGTTGCTGCTCGATGAGTTGCTCAATTCCCCGGCTCGCCAGGGCTACCATGTCTTCCATCTGTTCTTTGGTGAATGGCTTGGACTCCGCGGTGCCCTGGATTTCGATGAAGCGGCCCGATCCTGTTCGAACGATGTTCATATCGACCTCGGCTCGCGAATCCTCGGCGTATTCGAGGTCCAGAAGCGCATTTCCGCCTATTACTCCCACCGAGACCGCCGCCAGGTAGTCGGTCACGGGCAGGGGAGCGGCCAGCTTGCCATCGTTGTATAGTTTGCGAAGTGCCAGGACCAGCGCTACAAAGGCGCCGGTGATGGCGGCCGTTCGTGTTCCGCCATCTGCCTGAATCACGTCGCAGTCGAGGTAGATGGTGCGCTCGCCCAGACGGTGGGGCTCGACTACGGCGCGAAGCGAACGGCCGATCAGTCTCTGTATCTCCTGGGTTCGGCCAGACAGCTGACTTCGTCCGGCTTCCCGCTGAGTTCGGGTCTCGGTCGCGCGGGGAAGCATCGAGTACTCGGCTGTCACCCAGCCCTTACCCTGTCCCCGCAGAAACAGCGGAACTCGCTCATCGATCGACGCAGTGCAAATGACTCGCGTCTCGCCGACCTCGATCAGCACCGAACCTTCAGCATACTTGGTAAAGCCGGGAACGATCCTGACGGTCCTAAGCTGATCGAAAGCGCGCCCACCTGATCTCGTGTAGCCCATTCTGCTCCCAGTTCAACGGCCCCTCCGAATCGGGTGAACCGTGCAGTAGAATCCATTGTTTACACGGGGATTCGTTCAGTGGCCGCGCGGCGAGCGGCTCTTACCATTGATGAGAATCGTCGAGATGCGTTCCAGCTCGTTCTCGGCTTCGTCCAGCGCATCTTGAAGCCCATCTGCTTCAAATACGACGCCAGCCACCGCCTTACCGTCGTCCTCAAGCGCCCCGCTCACCGTGCGCAGCTCGTCCTCGATTACCTGAAGCTCCGCCATCACAGTGGTCACGTTTGATATGTGTTCGCACAACAGGTCGACAGAGGCCCGCATCGCCGCGGTTCGGTGGCCGGATTCCTGGAGCTGGTCACGCAGGTCAATCACACGCCCGAGCAGTGCCACGCGTCCCTTCTCAAGCTCGTCGATTTCGCGCGACAACTCAGCGAGTCGGATCGCGGTAGTTTCACCAATGCCGTGCTCACTCATTCGCTAATCTCGTCAACGCACTGATCGCCCGCTTCAGCCTGTCAAAAGAGAACGGAGCGGATAGGTGCCACTCCAGCAGACCGTCCGCCCCAGAATCTCGTCTCACTTGCACAATAAACCAGTGGAGGTGGAGAGAATTGAACTCTCGTCCGGAAGCCGTCAGCGATAGAACCTACATACTTAGTTGCTTCCTATTGATTCGCTCGCCCGGACCGTGGAAGCAACGAAGCATCCGGATGAACTAGCCCAGCTTAATCTTTCCCGCCGGCCCCCTGAGCACGGGTCCTTTGGGGCAGCCTGCATTATAACGCCTCAGCCCAACACACAGGCGATGTCGGGTGAAACGTGACTGCGACTAAGCAGCCAAAGCAAGTTCGCTATTCGCGATTGTGTTTTCCAAGCTTGATAACGCGGGGCATGGGCCGCGGTATGCATCTATCACCTCAGAGTACCCCCGTCGAAACCTGGCACCCCCATAAACAACATTGAGTCTATGCTCCCCGCTTTGGAGTGTCAAGGTGGCTCAAAAATCCAACTTCGCCTGGCTTCGTCAGACCTTTGCTGTCTGTTGTCCGGCCGACCGCGCTCCTTCCATCGCCTCACTGTATCGTTCCATGTACTCCTTGAAGTCTGCCTCAGACGAGGGGAACATACCGTACCAAAAATAATCAAAACGATCGGTTAAGTATCGCATCGAGGACGCCAGTGCCGCGAAGCGTGATATCCGAGCCAGGTATTCGCGATTGGTCACGTGAGCCTCGATCTCAATCAGGTCTCGCTCGGCCAACTCGTATAACAGCGAAATGTAAAGTTTCCTCATTGCCGCGCGGAAATCCCCAGCCCTCGCCGCCGCCAGTGCCGCGGCTGCAAGGTCCGCCGAAGTCACTCCAGCCTCGATCTCCTCGCCCAGCACCGTGCGCCTCTTGTCCTTCGTCTTGACGCTACTGCGCCCTCTCAGCATCCGGACCGCGAGGATAAGCGCTGATCCTACCGCGATCACGATCAACACCAGGTACAAGGCGCTCGCCCCTGAGCCTTGTCCAAATACTCCGCCGAATATCTTTCGAAAAAAGTCTTCAATAAACGTAATTACCTTGCGGCGTGTCTCCTTGATAAAAGACGTCAGCGGGCTGTCAGTTTTCTCGCGATACGGAGGTCGCGACAGTACCTCTCGGATGCGCTCTTTGGGATCGCCTGCTCGGGGCTCGGGCGCGGCTTCTTCCGCATCCCTGAGATGCTCCTCGAGAGCGACCAGCCGGGCGCCGATCTGCGTGAGCTGCTCCTTGCGCTTCCCGCGGTTACCCTCTGTCTCGTACGTGGCGAGCATGTCGTAAAGCCAACCGTTGTCAATCGTTATGGCCTGGCTTTCTGTTTCAACACTCTCCGATTTTGGCAGTAGTTTTTTGACCTGATGAACTCCTTCCTCGGTGTCCTCCAATCTGTCCTCCGCCTCCACCAGGAGTCGGACCTGCTCAGCCGCCTCAGACACGCGCTCGTGGTAGCCCTTAGCGTCCGCGGCGCCCGCCCCGCGAGCAATCACGAAAATCAGTAGTACGGTCGTAAGGAGTCTTTTCATCGTGTGTCGCATCAGTTCTGAGATCCGCAACGTATGCAAAAAAGCGCCCCCGGCTGGAGTTCGAGGCCGCATCTTTGGCAGATGCCAGCCGCCGGACCGGTTACCGCAGGAGGAAGCACAGGAGTAGCCGGACCCTCGCTCAGCGGTTGAGGCCCTGGAAATAAAGGCGTAGCCGGCGCCGTCTGAGGCTCGGGCCGGGGCGGCGGGTAACCGCCCAATCCGAGGGGACCAGTCTGCATGAAGACGCGCGGCGAGGCCCCAGGCACAAAGGGGCCCCAGGGTTGAGCCGGATGCGGCATCGGTGCCTGCCAGCGAAAGCCGGGAGCCACCTCCCTCGCGAGCAACTCCATGTCGTAGCCCTCCTTGCGAACTCGATTGTCGA